>JAOATY010000001.1 GCA_030157865.1 Candidatus Nanopelagicales bacterium
GTGCAAGGTGTTCCATCAGTGGCACTATGGGCGGCGTTACCGCACTACGTCGCTGCTCCACCGTGTCCCAAAGCTACCTTGGCCTTGATTCGAGGTCTCGAAGATCTTCTTGATACCGCCATTCCGGTAGTGGAGTTAGTTGAAGAGGCGCGAGCTTGGCAACTTGGTGTTGAAGAATTATCCACTGAGGATGAAGAAATTTCCGATTACGTTCGTGCACTAGAGGAAAATCAGGACACGGCAGAACTTCCGGAGGCCACTGGTGAGGCAATTGCAAAGGAATTTGAACGCTACTTAAGGCGTCGGGAACACTAACCCACTCGTAGACTTAACTCATGCAGCCTTGGCGTGAAGTTGAAGTCCCCGCTCTGCATATTTCAAACGCCGACTTCAAGGTCTTTGACTCCAAGTCTCAGAATCTCAACACACTGACTACGTCCGGAACTGCTTCCCTTTATGTTTGTGGAATCACTCCCTACGATGCAACGCACATGGGTCATGCAGCGACCTATGTAGCATTTGATTCGCTTCATAGATTTTGGCGAGCTACTGGTACGAAAGTTGAATTCACGCAAAACATCACAGACATTGATGATCCTCTACTGGAGCGAGCAAAACTGACTGGTCGCAACTGGGAAGAAATTGCTACCGAGCAAATAGATCTATTTAGATCTGACATGGAAGCTTTGCGAGTAATTCCGCCACAGAATTATGTTGGCGTTGTTGAAGCTATGGATCTGATTGAACAAAGTGCGGCAAAGCTTAAAGAGCTTGGTGTGGCTTACGAAGTTGGTAATGATTTGTATTACGACATGACTCACACAGATTTACTAGGACAAATTTGTCATCTACCTGAGTCAGAAATGCTCGAAGTGTTCGCGCAACGTGGAGGCGACCCACAACGACCAGGAAAACGTAATCCATTGGATGCTCTTCTGTGGAGAGGAAGATCTGGGGACGATCCGTTCTGGCCGTCAGAACTAGGCGAAGGTAGGCCGGGCTGGCACATCGAATGCTCAGCAATCGCTACTCACTATTTGGGTAACCAGATAACCGTGCAAGGCGGCGGCAGCGACCTTAAATTCCCACACCATGAGATGAGTGCGGCACATGCAGAATCTTTGACCGGTGAGAAGCCTTTTGCAAATACATTTATGCATGCCGGAATGGTTTCACTTGATGGCGAAAAGATGAGTAAGTCGTTAGGCAACTTAGTCTTTGTATCTAAGTTGCGCGCTCAAGGCATAGATCCAATGGCGATCCGTCTGGTTATTCTGTCCCATCACTATCGTTCTGACTGGGAATGGTTTGATTCAGAACTTTCGACTGCACAAGAGCGATTGGCGAATTGGCGCGAAGCGATTGATCAAGGAATGGGCGCAGCAAATCCGACGGCAGAAATCGTCAATACTTTGGCAAATGATTTAAACACACCTGCTGCACTTGCAGTTGTTGATAATTGGGCTAAGCGCACCTTGGCGGGCGATCAAAGTGAGTCCACTACTTCAGTTGCAACTGCTATTGATGCGATCCTCGGCATTGTTTAGTTAGATCTTTCACACTATGGAAAACATTCAAGTAGTTGGCCAGATGGTCAATGCTTCCAACTCCACACTGGTTGTTGAAAGCGAAGGCAATCGATACATCTATAAACCTCGATCTGGTGAGCGACCGCTATGGGACTTTCCAGACCATACATTGCACCTACGAGAACGAGCTGCATTCGTCTGCAGTGAAATGCTTGGTTGGGACATCGTTCCCGAAACTTTCATTCAAGATGGTCCTTATGGAATTGGTTCATTTCAAAAGTGGATTGATGCAGAGCCAGCAACAGTAGACATCTTTCCGCCCAATGAAGTTCCAGAAGGCTGGCTAACAATCATGAGTGGAATTGACGAAGAAGGTAAGCAAGTAACTCTGGCTCACCAAAATTCTCCAAGGTTGCTCCAGATTGCGATTTTCGACGCAATAGTTAACAACGCCGACCGAAAGGCTGGTCACTTGCTAACAGATGCTTCCGGCCAGACATATGGCATTGATCATGGCGTCACGTTTAATTTTGAAGACAAATTGCGCACTGTACTTTGGGGCTGGATTGGTGAAGAGATTCCGGAAGAGTATGTAAAAGACATCGAATCCCTCAAGGAAAAGATTACGAACAGTGAACTCGAAGAATTGCTCGACGTGGACGAAATCGATGCATTAGTTGAGCGCCTAGACGCGATACTTACTCAGCCAGTTATGCCATTGCCAAGCCCAAATTGGCCTGCAGTCCCCTGGCCAATTTTTTAGCTGTATTAACCGCGCCTTAGATAGCCGTTAGCTCTAGGACAAATATGACCTTGCTGATCAAGCGGTTCTGTACATAACGGGCATGGCGGACGTCCAGCTGAAACGACAGCTTGAGCGCGGGAGCAGAATGCGGTTGCAATTGCTGCACTCAAGCGAACTCGCAAAACATCAGGACCGTAATCTGCATCCTCTTCCAAGTCAGGAACGTCTTCAAAGCTCTCAGAAGTTGCATGAGCTTCGATTACAACTTGTTGACTTCCAGTGTTCCAACCCAGAGCCAAAGTACCAACACGGAACTCTTCCTGAATTGGATTGTCTAAGGGCTCAAGATCGGCGGGGCCAAAATATGCAATGTCTATGCCTTCAGCTCTAGCAACTTGATCTAGCAACTCTGTGAGACGATCAGCAAGAAGTGCTACCTGCTGCTTTTCTAGCGAAACACTCACAATGCGTTGATCGGTTCTAGCTTGCAAGAAAAAGGTTCGTTCACCAGGCACTCCGACAGTTCCGGCAATAAAACGCTGAGGATTATCAAAAGTATGAACAATTCTTGTCATAACTAATCCTTCCCACTTTCGCCGCCGAGAGTTGGTGTCTTTACTGATTCACCATTCAACTTGGTAAGCCATTCGCTCCCGGTGTCATTTAACTTTGAAACTGCTGAACCTGATTCAGAATAATGGATTACGCTAACCGATGCTGGTTCGATCATGAGTGACTGGAATTTGCGCAAAGGTAATCCCATTGCATCCGCACAAATTGCTTTAATGATGTCACCATGACTAACTGCAACCCAAACGACTTTGTCGCCGTGTTCTTGAGTTAACTTTGCATCCCATTCTCTGACTGCTGTGCTTGCTCGAGCTGACATGTCATTCATAGATTCACCGTTAGGAAAAATCATTTCATCTGGTCGCTGTTGAACTATTGGCCATAATTCGTGAACAGCTAGCTCACTTAATTTCGATCCTTGCCAATCGCCGTAGTCACACTCCAGCAATCGGTCCTCGAGTGCGATGTTTGAATCCTTCGAAAAAAGAATCTTTGCGGTCTCGACAGTTCGTTCTAGTGGACTGGAAACAACTTGAGAAACTTTGACACCCTGCAGGCGCTTAGCTAAGTCCTGGGTGGCTGATCTGCCCACTTCATCTAAGAGCACACCAGGTGTACGACCAGCCAAGACGCCATTAGCGTTGGCATCCGTTCGGCCGTGTCTGATTAGTAGCAGGGTTCCCATGGTTAAAGACTATTGGGAAAAGGGCTTGAACTAGGTGGCAGAAAGTACGCCGGTAGCGAGCAAAACTATTAAAAGAGTTCCAAGTGATAATCGATAAATCACAAACGGCAAGAATGTCCGGGTTTGTAGATACTTCATTAGGCCTGCAATCACGAAATAGCCAACTATGAAGGCAACTACCGTCGCAACAATTGTTGCTGGCCAGTTAACAAAGTCATCATCTGCAATATCTCCAGCAGTTAGTGCCGCTGAAGCAAACACTGCAGGAATGGCAAGCAGGAATGAATATCGCGCTACAACATCGCGCTTGTAACCCATAAACAAGCCTGCTGTGATGGTTGCACCACTTCTGGAAACACCTGGAATTAGGGCCAGGGCTTGCCCCAATCCAAATAGAACCGCGTTACCAGTGTTCAGATCAGATTCGCTCTTGGTGTGCTTGGCGAATCTATCAGCGACTCCAAGAAGGATGCCCATGAAAATCAGAGCGAAAGCGACCAACCATAAGTTTCTAGCAGTGGTTTCAATTGATGACTTGAAAGCTAAGCCGGCAACGCCAATTGGAATTGTGCCGATGATTACGTACCAACCCATCTTCGCATCTGGGTTGTTTCGGAGCTCAGGTTTAAAGATGCTGCTAGTCCAGGTTTTTAGGATGCGCGCAATGTCGTGTCGAAAGTAGATTACGACTGCCATCTCTGTGCCAATTTGGGTTACAGCTGTAAATGCCGCTCCTGGATCTGGCCAACCCAATAACTTAGAAACAACCAAGGTATGTGCGGTCGAAGAGATGGGTAGAAACTCTGTAAGACCTTGCGAGATGCCAAGAATTATGGCCTGCAGCCAAGATAGTTGCTCAGACATGACACCTCTTTCAACTAAAACCAAGACACACATGGGCCTTTAAATGCAATCTTCCCTACAAACGCTAGCGTGAACCTATGGAACTAAGGTCTTTGGGTAACAGCGGGTTGCTGGTGTCGCAGTACTCCTTGGGAACCATGACCTGGGGTCGCGATACTGACATCCACGAGGCGCGGGATCAATTCAACCTGTACTTCGAAGCAGGCGGCAGATTTATCGACACCGCTGACGTTTATAGCGAAGGCGTATCCGAAGAAATAGTTGGTGAATTCTGTCGCGAACAACCTGACGTCTTAATTTCAAGCAAGGCTGGAAGCGTTCGAAATAATCGCAGGCGCGATGCCAGTAGAAATCACCTATTGAATGCTTTAGATGCATCATTGCGTCGACTACGTCGAACGCACATTGATGTTTGGCACGTTCATGCTTGGGATCCCTACACCCCCATTGAGGAAACCCTCAGTGCAGCTGAATATGCAATTGACTCTGGAAAAGTTCGCTATCTCGGAGTATCGAATTATTCAGGGTGGCAGTTAACAAGTGCAGCGCTTGGTTCTAAGTACCCGATCATCAGCGCTCAAATGGAGTACTCACTTCTACAGCGTGGAATCGAACGCGAAGTTGTACCAGCAGCTCAAGACTTAGGTGTTGGAATCATGGCCTGGTCTCCACTTGGCCGAGGCGTATTGACGGGCAAGTATCGGCATGGAACTCCAGCGGATTCACGAGCAGCCACATCGCATTTCTCCGCGTTCATCTCCCCTTACTTAAATGATCGATCTCGAGCCATAGTTGATGCGACCTGCACAGCTGCTGAAGGTCTCGGCTTAACACCGATTGATGTTGCCTTGGCTTGGGTAAGTGCCCGCCCTCAGGTATCCAGTGCGGTAATTGGCGCCAGAACTGCAGCACAGTTGCGGGTGGTTCTAAATTCAGTTTCCGCTACCCTGCCACCTGAAATTCATGAAGCTCTTGAGTCTGTTTCAGCCATCGAACGTGGTTATCCAGATTATGGGTGGAATCAATGAGCGCAGTTTGGGAATTCAAAGAAATGAACTTCCATCGCGGTGCTAAGCGTTCTGACGTGAAGTCATACTTAACAACAATGGCTGAAATTGAAAGATGGGAACTCGAACGTGTTCGGGTTTACCAAGACGGTAGCCGTTACGTCCGCCTACGACGCAAGATCTATCACTTGCAGCGCACTGCTTAACTCTTAAAGACTGCGAACGAATCGATCCATAACTCTGGCACCGAACTCAAGTCCATTAGTTGGAACTCGTTCATCAACGCCATGGAACATTGCACTGAAATCAAGCTCAGGTGGCAAAAGCAAAGGTAAGAATCCGTAACAGGTAATCCCCAAAGTGCTAAATGCCTTGGCATCTGTGCCGCCGCTAACTGTGTACGGCACAGGAGTTCCGAACGGATCTTCCGCGCGAATAGCTGCGCCCATGGCGTCCACAAGTGGACCTTCGAATGGTGCCTCGAGAGCAATGCCATTAACTACGTCTTCGAGAACAACGCCAGGTGGCAACAAGTTCTCAATGTCCTTAATGAGTTCATCTTCATAGCCAGGCAAGAAGCGCCCATCGATCATCGCCTCTGCCGCACCTGGGATGACGTTGTGCTTGTAACCGGCATTCAACATTGTTGGGTTCGCAGTATTGGAAAGTGTGGCTCCGATAATGCGAGCGATCGGACCTAATTGAGCAAGTAACTCTTCTGGGTCATCTGCACTTAACTCCATTCCGAGTGCATCTGAGACCGCTTTAATAAAGTCTCTGACCGTAGGGGTTAATGCAAGATCAAATTTGTGATTCCCGACAGCGGCAACCGCTTCAGCCAACTTGGTGACTGCGTTGTCATTGTTAATGAAAGAACCGTGACCAGCTGTACCTTCAGCTTTTAGTTTCATCCAGCGAA
Organism: Candidatus Nanopelagicales bacterium; assembly: GCA_030157865.1. Lineage (GTDB taxonomy): Bacteria > Actinomycetota > Actinomycetes > S36-B12 > UBA5976 > UBA5976. The sequence goes on from JAOATY010000001.1 coordinate 6,320, forward strand.
TACCTTTTTCGGCTGTCTGCACTAAATACAGTCGAACGTCTTCACGAAGAGTTAAAGAGAAGCCGCCAACTTCACCTACGGCTTGCGTCACGCCCCGGTAGAGATCAGGACGGTTCTCTACTAACCAACCTGAGCCATGTTCGCTGCCTGCTTCTTCATCAGGTAGCCAGTCGAAAACTATGGTTCGATCAGGTTGAACTCCGTTGCGAGCCCATGATCTAGCCATTGCCAGGATCATGCCGTCACCGTCTTTCATGTCGACCGCTCCGCGACCCCAAATCATTCCGTCATGAACTTCAGCAGCAAACGGGTGGTACATCCAGTCCTTAGCCTCAGCCGGAACTACATCGAGGTGACCATGAATAAGCAAAGCTGGCTTACTTGGATCTTTACCTTCGATTCTTGCGTTAACACCCTGGCGCTTTCCGCTAGTGGTTTCGTAGCGCTCACATTCAATGCCAACTTCTTTTAGTTTGGCTTCTACATACTCTGCAGCTAGTGCTTCACCAGGACCACTGCCGTCGCCATAATTAGAAGTGTCAATCTTGATTAAGTCGCGAACAATCTCAACGACTTCGGAATCTACATCTACTAGCGGCTCTATTGACATACCCATAGTCTGTCGCAAGTTATTGCCATTTCATGCAATGATCTCGCCATTTGAGCCAGATACGGCTTTGCAGGTATTCTTACGAGGCTGGCTTCCAGCACACCAGTCCGAGTGGCGGAATAGGCAGACGCGCTAGCTTGAGGTGCTAGTCCCTTCACGGGGATGGGGGTTCAAGTCCCCCCTCGGACACATAATCTGCAACTTAATGCAGTAATTATGCTCGGCAAATTAGTGAGGTGACCATGGCAATCCCTAAGGTCATTCTTTACTACGGATTTGCTCCCGTATCTGATCCAGTTGCGCTGCGACTCTGGCAATACGACTTATGTGAGTTACTTAACCTCAAAGGTCGAATCATCATCTCGGAACATGGCATCAACGGCACACTGGGCGGCGACATTGATGCCCTTAAGAAATACATTCGCAAAACCAAGGCCTACCCAGGATTCAACAAGATTGATTTCAAATGGTCCGAAGGTACCGGCAATGACTTCCCAAAGCTCACGGTTCGGGTACGTGATGAAGTTGTATCGTTTGGTGCGCCAAATGAACTGAAAGTTGATGAGAACGGAATTATCGGGGGTGGCACTCACCTATCACCTACTGAGGTTCATCAACTAGTCGAAGCACGTGGCGATGACGTGGTCTTCTTCGATGGTCGAAACGCGTATGAAGCTAGAGTTGGCAAATTCAAGAACGCAATCGTTCCCGATGTTGAAACTACGCGAGACTTTGTATCTGAGTTTGAGAGTGGAAAATACGACCACTTAAAGGACAAGCCAATCGTGACCTACTGCACAGGTGGAATTCGCTGCGAAGTTTTATCCGCAGTGATGAAGAGTCGCGGATTCGAAGAGGTTTACCAGATCGAAGGCGGCATTGTTCGGTACGGCGAACAGTACGGCGATGATGGATTATGGGATGGATCCCTATACATTTTCGACAACCGAATGAGTATGGATTTTTCGGACCATACAAAAGTTCTAAGTGGCTGTGACGATTGCGGCGTCCCAACAAAAGACTTCTACAACCGCCATGAGCTTCAAGGACGAAAACTTGCACTCCTGTGCACCGAATGCGCAGAAAAGACCAATGCAACCAAACCTGTCACTGGTAACGCAGATCTCGCAGGTTAACTAGGCGTTTGTCCAGTTTGCTCCAACGCTCGAAGGTTGGAAATCCGCTCTTCAATGGCTGGGTGGGTTGCAAACAGTTTCGAGGTAACTTTGCTATCCAATGGCGACTCGATCCACAGGTGAGCAACAGCATTTGATTTCTGGTGCACCACCGTGCTGTCAGCCGCCAGCGTTTCTAGCGCTCGTCGAAGTCCAGTTGGGTTGCGAGTAAAGGCCACGGCTGTGGCATCGGCTAGCGACTCTCGTTTGCGAGAAATTGCTGCCTTCAACAACACAGCAGCGATTGGAGCCAGAATCGCTGCAACCAATGCCGCGATCAATACAAATGGATTAGAGCCTCCATTGGAGTCTCTTCGACCGCCGCCAAAGAGGCTGATTCGAAGCAAGAAGTCACTCATTAAGGCAATTGCTCCGGCAGTCGTAGCGGCTACGGCTGAAACTAAAGTATCTCGGTTAGCCACGTGCGCTAATTCATGAGCAGCAACACCTTGAAGTTGCTCGCGATCCATTACGCGCAAAATGCCAGTTGTGAAGGCAATAACTGCATGTTCCGGATCTCGACCAGTTGCAAACGCGTTTGGTGCGTCATCTTCAACAATGGCAACCTTTGGCATTGGCAAACCAGATGCGATGGTGATTTCATGAACCAAGTTGAATAGCTGAGGCGCCGTATCGTGGTCGATCAACTTAGCGCCAGTCATGCTCAGCACTATTTTGTCTGATGAGTAGTACGAGCCCCACACACTTATCAGTGTGATTCCAACTGCTATTGGAATCACACCAATACTTGTGTAACCAAGAAACAGCGCGAATGCATAAATCACAAAGGCAGTTAGACTGCCCATCACGCCAAGCAGAAGATAAGTCTTACGTCTATTGCTTTGCTGTTGCGCTCTAAAGTTAGACAAAAGTTTCCTTGCTTATCTGTCGAATCAAAATAGTTAGTTGAACGAAACGTTTGGAACTTCACGCTTGCTTGGATCGTCAACGACGTAGAAATCTCTTTCGGAAACGTTTGCAGGACCGGCAAAGAATTTTCCAGGAATAGAAACGATTGATTCGTTCAATGTGCGAACCGTGTCGTTGTAGTACTGGCGAGCGAAACCAACTTTGTTCTCAGTACCAGATAGCTCTTCTTGCAGAGACAGGAAGTTAGCTGACGCCTTTAAATCCGGATATGCCTCGGCCACAGCAAGCAAGCCACGTAAGGCTTGAGTTAGCATGCCATCAGCTTCAGCTACAGCTGCAACTCCTTGGGCGGCAGTTGCCTGCGCCCGCGCTTGCACAACCTTTTCAAAAGTTTCTTTTTCATGGGATGCGTATCCCTTAACGGTTTCGACAAGATTAGGTATCAAGTCAGCGCGGCGTTGAAGCTGCACTTCAATTTGAGCAAAGCCTTCGTCAACGGCCACATTAAGACGAACTAATTTGTTGTATTGAGTAATTCCAATAACAACAAGTAGAGCAACGACACCAAGAACAATGTACAAACCAGTCATGTTTTTAGATTACCCCTAGAGCGTCCGACTTAAACCTAAGGAATCAGGCCATTTAGATGAACAAACCAATACCAAGCGGTTTAAACCAGACTTGCGCGGTGTTCTTCGTCATGAGTAAGTACTTGAATAATCAGTCCGGCTATGTCTATTTCCCCGAATGCTTCATGCTTTGCCTTCGCAGTCCATTGCTCAGGACTCAACTCCTTGATAACAGTTAGCAATTGAGTGCGGTTGGACATGGCTAAGGCCGAAACCTCATCAAGTGAGGCATCTTTGAATCGCTCATAGGTCGCATTGGCATCAGGTTCCCACCAAGCAAACTCTGGAGACTCTTGACTAGCTGCTTGGGCTTGGCACATCTTTTGGATTCTCGGCATCCAAACCAGTTCATCCACTTGGGACACATGGCCAAGCACCACATGTGACGGCCATTCACCAGGAATAACAAGGTGACTCTGTTTTACTTGAGCATTTTGCGCAGATTGAATCATGCGATCAATGGACATAACCAACTCGACCATGAGGACTGCGGGTGGATTGCTCATGCCTTAAGTCTGCCTTAATTCGATAGACAATTTCTAGTTAGGCAGTTTTGTGGTCTCACATTCTGGTTTGCTCAAAATAGTAATGAACACTTCCTTTTCAGCCTCTGTAACAAATAGCTGCCATTTTGCCTTGACAGCAACCTGCGTGGCGATGAAAGCGCATCTGCCTGGCTTGTAAGGAGGTAACCATGAAGCTGCATTTGAATCGCTCTTTTGTTGGTTTAACGACGCAATTGTCACTCGTAAGTTCAATGGGTCGTTAGCAAATTCGGTTCGCGTTTGATCGTCCCACTGATCCGCGCCCATTTGCCAAGCGTTCTTTAATGAAACGACATGATCAATTTGAGCGCCGCTTGGTGGCTCAGAGAATGTGTAGCTTTCATTTGAGTACGGATCAATCCAGGTGCCTCCAATTACCTTGCAGTCACCAGTACCCGGCTTAAATATCGCTGAGTTGAAATCGCGTTGCAGAATGTCGTTTCTCGTATCGCATCCATTTCGATCGACATCTTTCCAAGCAGTTCCAAAAGCTTCGCGGCTGTAATCAGTCGATGCTGATCTGCCCCTAACTGGCAACGATCGTGCGACTGCGAGTGCATCGGTTGTAACAAGTAAAGAATCTGAAGGACTGGGGACAGGCGTTGCTGAAGGAATCTCCTGTGCAACGCTCGGTTCAGTTGTTGGTGTGAGCGTTTGCGGTTGTGATGATGCAGTAATTGGCTGGATTTCAACTTCTCCGTTATTACTTCCGCATGAACTAAAGAGCCAAGCCAAAATGAGTAACGCAAAAATCGGATACGACTTCTTCACCAGGAGATCACCGCCTTATCGTTGCCAGCCAGTATTTGGTTAGCTCTGGTAAATGGTTTTGATCCTAGGAATCCCCGACTTGCGCTCAGTGGACTTGGATGTGCAGATTCAACAATGCAGTCACTTTTAAATAGATCCGCAAATTGTTTGGCGTGATTCCCCCAAAGCATTCCTACAACCTTTGGATTAACACCTACAACTTGTTCATGTATTGCCCGGACAATCTGATCCCATGGCCAGGAAGTGTGAGCAGCGCGAATTCCAGCCTGCGTGGTGAGTGTTGTATTTAAAAGCAGTACGCCTTGGTCGATCCAGCCTGTGAGTGAGCAGTCTGTAACCGAATTCCGACCTAAGTCAGAATCAATTTCCTTGAATATGTTTCGCAAGGATCCGGGAAGCGGTTTTGTTCCACTGGGAACGGCAAAAGCCAGTCCAATCGCATGGGCTGTGGTTGGATACGGATCTTGCCCAATGACAACGACTGATACTTCACTCGGTGGCACAACAAGAGCCGCGAAGATCCGTTCAACGCTTGGCACAATTTCAAGCCCTGCGGCTTTTTCTATCGAGATCAGTGCATCGATTTCATCGATCTGGTTCCGACACTGAATCAGGCTTGCTTGCCAAAATTCAGGTATCGAATTCCAAAGATCTGAAGCCACAAACTAGACCAGGCTAGGAACCCAGTCGCCTGCTTGAGCCACAAGAGTTCGCAAAGTTTCCACGCCAGCAGGTTCAAGTTCTGCAAGTGGACCTCGTGTTGCTGAACATGGCAAACCTAGTAGACCCATGAGCGCCTTGGTCTTGGCAATGTATCGACCTGATTCGATGTGCTCGAGCAATGGAAGTACTGCAGCGTGAGCCTCAGAGCGGGTGGCTGGATCAAGAATGCCAAAGTGCGCCTTCGGTAGTGCGTTTGCCATGCCACCAATCCAGCTTGTTGCGCCAGCATTAAAGAATGATGGGCTATCTGCATCTGCACCACAAACGATTTCGATGCGGCCGGCATAACGTTGGTTAAGCATTGGAATACGATCCAGGTCCCCAGAGGCCTCCTTGATGCCAATCACTAATGGATTGTCAGCAAGTAGATCAAGAGTTTCTTGATCGAATGGGACACCTGTACGTGCCGGGTAGTCATAAAGAACAGTTGGCAACTTGGCTGCAGCCAAAACAACAGTTACGTGATTTGCTAGCTCAGTTGGGGTTGGTAAAACATAAGCTGGCGCTGCAACCATCAATCCATCGCACTTTAGTTCAAGGGCAAGCTGTGCCTGCTTAATGGCTTCCTTAGTTGACATGCCACCAACACCAGCAAGGACTGGTACCCGGCCGTGTACTTGCTTAACGATGGTGTCAATAACTGTCTGGCGCTCTTCAAAGTTCAAGGCATAGGCCTCACCAGTGGTGCCGGCAGCAACGATTCCGGAGATGCCGTTGGCAATCATCACTTCTGTGATGTGCGCAATTGACTTGGTATCTACGACACCATTTCCATCGAAAGGTGTCACTAACGGAACGTGAACGCCACTGAGATCCATGCTCTCTCCTTGCTTGTACTCTTAAATGTGCAATCCCCAATCTATCCGCAACCAGACGAAGTTGTGGCACACCCACACATTCGGACATTTCATGCCCGCCATGGGCGAATGTCGGCGAGACGGGAATTGGCCTTAGAGCAACTACTGCCAAATTTCGAGATTTCGGAACTACCTCGTCCAATTGACCTTCGCACGCTTACGGGTCAGTCCCATGTAATTGTCGACTTTGGATCTGTAATGGGAAACCATTCCCTCGCCCTGGCTCAGACCCAACCGAAGGTCGGAATTCTTGCAATAGATGTTCACACCGTTGGACTGCTTGCTGTCGCAGAGGAAGCCACAGCACTTGGGCTAAGCAATTTACGCACTCACCATGGTGACGGCATGGATGTATTCAAAGATTGGTTGACTCCCGCATCTGTTAGCGAGATACATATTCTGTTTCCAGATCCGTGGCCAAAAGCAAGACACCACAAACGCCGATTGGTGTCATCCGCATTTCTAAATATTGCATTTGAGCTGTTAAAGCCTGGTGGCAAATTCATCTTTGTAACGGACGATGAATCGTATTTTGCTTCGGCCTTTGAAACTTTTAGTGATTTCAAGACATTAAACGTTTCGCAAAATGATTGGGACGTTCCAATGACTAGTTACCATCAGCGTGCCCTGCGGCTTGACAATACCGTTTCACAACTAAGCGCGACGAAGAACTAATTTTTAGTTAATACATTTTCAATGGCTTGCAGGATGTCTTGCCAATTGGAGGCAAAACCAGGATGAAGATCTAGTTCAGAAACTTTGTGAAACTCAATCCACTCAGCGAGTTCGGCTTCTTCATTTACTTGATAGTCAATTTCTCTAGAGGTAACCGCGATAACCGTGTGGTAGCTCCAGTCTTCATGATCTGCCCAAATGTCGTCGTGTACTACTTCAACTAAGTCAGGGTGAATTGACAGTTCCTCTGACATTTCACGTAATGCGGACTCGATTGGAGTTTCATGTGAGTCACGTGCTCCACCTGGAATGCCCCAGACTCGCCCACCATGAGTCCACTCCGCACGTAACTGCATGAGAATGGAACGAGAGTCAGGATCAAGTAGTACGACGCCAGCCGCGCCATATTTACCCCAATGTCGAGAGCCACACTGGCAATCAACCCAGCCGTCACCGTCACGTTCTGCCATGTAAGTAAGTTTCCTTAAGAAAGAACGCCGGCGTGAGCCAGAGCAAGTTGAACTAATAGATCCTGGCCGCCAGTCATTTCGGCGCGAACATTTTGAGAAATTGCTTCAGCCGGAGTGAGCCAAACTAAATCCAAGGCATCCTGACTTGGAGCGCAATCCCCCTTCACTGGCACAACGTAAACCAGAGACACGGCATGTTGACGCGGATCGTGAAAGCCCGAAACATCAGGATCAGGAAAATATTCGGCAACTGTAAAAGGTGCAGGATTTGTTGGGATCTGCGGCAAAGCTACACCGCCTAGGTCCTTCTCAATGTGGCGCAATAATGCATCTCGCACTCGCTCGCCATAGAGCACACGTCCAGAAATGACAGCGCGACTAATAGAACCGTCAGGTCGACCACGCAGCAATAAACCGATTTTGGTTACCCGACCGGCATCGTCCACTCGAACTGGAATGGCATCTACGTAAACCATAGGTAGACGCTCGCGTGCTTGTTCCAGATCTGCGTCAGTTAACCACGCAGACTGCACGTCAGTAATCTCAGTCACGCATTCATTATGTCAATGCCGGAGGCAACTCGCGCGGATTATCAGTTACTACTTCGCTCGTCGGCCCCGACTTGGCCGTTTTCCTTGGGCATGCCATCGTTCTTCGCCGTACTCAACATCCAATGGAATTCCGAATGCGTCCGACATTGGTTCACTTGCAATCACATCCGAAAGTGCGCCTTGAGCAGATACCAGACCGGATTTCAGCAGTAGCGCATGGCTGAAGTTTGGCGGGATCTCTTCCACATGATGTGTTACCAGAATCAAACTTGGAGAATTTTCATCACCCGCTAGTAGCGCTAGTCGAGCAACCAAATCCTCTCGCCCACCAACATCTAAACCTGCCGCCGGCTCATCCAGAATCAATAGCTCCGGATCACACATCAAGGCCCTTGCGATTTGAACTCGTTTGCGTTCACCTTCAGAAAGATTTCCAATCCGTCGTTGTGCAAAGTTAGTTAGACCCCAATCGGCCATTAACGCGTGCGCTCGATCGCGATCAACTTGATCATATCTTTCACGCCATCGACCAGAAATTCCGTAAGCAGAAGTAAGAATGCTGTCTAGGACAGTCTCTTCAGGAGGGAGTAACGCAACAACGGCTGCACTTGAGATACCTACAAGGGTGCGCAACTCGCGAACATCTGTTCGCCCAAGCTCATATCCCAAGATTTTTGCATTACCTGTAGTGGGATGCATGAAGCCAGAACATATCTGCATCAATGAAGTTTTACCGGCGCCATTTGATCCCATGACAACCCAGCGTTCACCGGCTAATACTCGCCAGGAAACGTGACTCAAGATTTCATTGGACCCACGTCTGACAGTGACGTCCTGGATATCCAAAATCTCTAACACACCAGTAATCTACCTCTAGAGCATCGACCATTTTCCCGTAAGGTATCCACATGTCAGAGCAGATCGCATTGCCATCTGCCGTGGTTATCGCGCTTTGGTTAAATGCAGCCCGAAGCGGTGCAGTATCTAAGACTGATGCAGCCAATGCAGTTGAAGTAATCACTGAGCAATTTGGCATGCTGTCGGAAGGTCCAGATGGCACCGTTAATTCCTCCCCTTGGCAGGATCTGGTGGACGTAGTTTTGCAGGAGTCAACTCCTGTGGCAGTGGCGCTACCCGTGGATGGAGATCCGGCAGGTATTCCAAGCCAGGTTCTAACCCAAATTGACCGAGATTTCGGCGTTGTAGCCATCAGCAACAGCGCACTGCTGGTCAAGCGACGCGGCGGATCCTGGTTCATGATCCAGTCAACGAACAAAGTTGTTCACCACGACTTAAACCAAACCCGAAGAATCTTGCTGGAACAGATTGAATTAGCTTCCAAGCAGCTTTCAGCCAGTGAGTTAACTGGGGAACAAAGTCACATTCGCGCGGCACTCGAAGCCTTTAGATCTATTCACTTGCCTCCGCATCTATCGAAGCGAAGCACGGATGCGCTAGAAATGGCTGCCCGAGTGTTGATTGTGGCAAAAGGAGCAATTTCCGATTCAATCGCTATCCACAGTCCAAGCCTTGATCGATCGAGAATAGCGATACTTGAAAAACTTGCTTTGGAAAGTCGTTATGTATTGCAGTCAGTTGTAACTAACTGAAATATCACGGACCGCCTTGGCTATGAACGCCACCATCTACGTGAATAATTTCGCCAGTCGTTGCTGGGAACCAATCTGAGAACATAGCGATACATGCTTTCGCAGTTGGAACTGGATCTGAAGTATCCCAACCAATAGGAGCTCTGCGCTGCCACATTGGACCGAACTCATCAAAGCCTGGAATTCCTTTTGCAGCAGTTGTATACAACGGACCAGCAGCAATTAAGTTCACTCGCACATTCTTAGGACCAAGATCTCTGGCAAGGTAACGGCAAGTTGATTCAAGTGCAGCTTTTGATACGCCCATCCAGTCGTAAAACGGCCAAGTCACTGTTGCGTCGAAATCTAGACCTAGAAGTTGTCCACCGCGCTCTTGCATAAGCGGCAAGGTTGCCATGCCAAGTGACTTAAGAGAGAATGCTGAAATTTCAAGCGCGACTTTTACGTCTTCCCATTCAGTGTTTAGAAAGTTGCCGCCTAGGGCTGCCTCTGGAGCAAATGCGATCGAATGCAAGACACCATCTAGATGCGGCACATGTTCCTGCACTGCACTGGCAAGATTCGCCAAATCATCTTTGTTTGTTACATCCAGCTGAACAATCGGTGCTTCATTTGGCAGGCGCCCAGCAATTCTCTTGGTGAGACCCGCAGCACGTCCAAACGAAGTCAGCACCACATTGGCACCCTGCTCTTGCGCAAGTCTTGCGACATGGAATGCAATGGACGAGTCAGTAAGCACGCCAGTAATGAGTAAGTTCTTGCCTTCGAGGATTCCCATAGTGATCTAGTGTCCCATACCTAGTCCGCCGTCAACGGGAATGACAGAGCCCGTAATGTAAGCAGCTTCTGGTGAGGCTAAGAAAGCGACTGCATCGGCCACTTCAGAGGCCGAGCCATAACGAGCCAACGGAATGTTGCCTACGATTTGATTCTTACGTTCCTCAGATAGCTCCGCGGTCATGTCAGTATCTATGAATCCAGGTGCAATCACATTGATTGTCACGCCCCTGGAACCAATTTCCCGGGCAAGAGATCTGGCGGCGCCAACTAGGCCAGCCTTTGAGGCGGCATAATTCACTTGGCCAGCTGAACCCATCAAGGCAACCACACTGGACACAAAAATAATTCGACCGCTACGAGCCTGAGTCATGGACCTGGTGGCGCGGCGAGCAACTCGGATTGCTCCAATTAGATTCGTGTTTAGAACGTCATCGATGTCTTCATCCGCCATGCGAACCAGCAACTTGTCTTTGGTGATTCCCGCATTAGCAATTGCAACTTCGACTGGACCAAATTTCTCTTCAATTGTTGAAAAGGCTGCATCCACGCTTTCGGTACTTGTCACATCGCACTGCACAACATTTAGGCCAGCTATCGGTTCCCCGCTGCGACTTGTTACAACGACAACGTCTCCGAGAGACTCAAACTTACGTGCAATTGAGAGACCAATGCCTCGATTTCCACCGGTTACCAAAACAACTCTTGACATGACTCAAGGCTACCGCCTGACCTATCTAACTATGGCTAGGGTTAAAGAACCTAGAAAGTAAGTACAAATGATTCATATTCCAAATACCCCTGCTCCAGAGGCTCTCTCGGCTGCAGCGCTGGAGACAGCTTCTAAAAACGGAGCAACTATCGCGCAGTTCCGATTAGCTAAGCACGATTCGCGAGGGGTTTCGCTGCGCGATGGCGAAGTCGAAAACATCGGATCTGAATCAAATGTTGCGTTGAGTGTTCGGGTTGTTCACTCCGGCGCGTGGGGTTTCGCAGCCACAACAACTTTGACAGTTGACGGCGCAGTTGATGCCGCATTACGGGCAATTCAAGTAGCAAGAATCAGCGCGAAGGTTGCCGCCGACGAGGTAACGCTAGCCGCCGAACCAGTTCATGGAAAACAGTCCTGGACTTTGCCGATAGAAGTTGATGCGTTTGCTAAGACTGACACCGAGATAATTGATTTTCTCCAGCATTGGAATGCCAAGATTTCACCAGCATCGATAGTTAGTCATATCGAAAGCAATGTTGGTATGGGTAGAGATCAAACTTTTTATGCTGACTTGTTGGGTAACGAAATCACTCAGCAACGAGATCGAATTTCAGCTGCATTAACCGCCATACATGTAAGTGATTCTGGATTTGAAGATATGCGGACATGTGCCCCACCAGCAGGTCGCGGCTGGGAGTACTTGACAGGAACTGGATGGGATTGGGAGTCGGAGATAGCGCGGCTTCCTGAGTACCTTGATGAAAAAGTTAAGTCACCTTCCGTAAAGCCCGGCGCTTGGGATTTAGTAATCGATCCAACGAATCTTTGGCTCACAATTCATGAGTCAATTGGCCATGCCACCGAACTTGATCGAGCACTTGGTTATGAAGCCAACTACGCAGGTACCTCGTTTGCAACTATCGACAAACTTGGAACCTTTAAATACGGATCACCAATTATGAACGTAACTGGTGATCGCAATTCGGAACACGGTCTTTCAACAGTGGGATATGACGATGAAGGTGTCGAGGCACAAAAATGGGATTTGATTAAAGATGGAATACTCGTTGGATACCAAACTGATCGATCCATAGCTGGAAAGATAAACATGGAGAGATCAAACGGCTGCGCCTTTGCGGATTCAGCCCTGCATTCCCCAATTCAGAGAATGCCCAATGTATCGCTGCAACCGGGCGATAAAGATGTATCAACCAAGGACCTGATTGCCAATGTCGAGTCCGGGATTTACATTGTTGGCGATAAGTCTTGGTCAATTGATATGCAAAGATTCAATTTTCAATTCACTGGACAAAGATTCCACGAAATCAAAAATGGAGAGATTGTTGGACAACTTAAAGATGTTGCTTACCAATCAAAAACTCCAGATTTCTGGGCTTCCATGAGAGAACTGGGCGGACGACAAACGTATCTGCTTGGCGGTGCTCTCAACTGCGGCAAAGGTCAGCCTGGTCAAGTTGCGCCTGTGAGCCACGGTTGCCCCTCGGCCACATTTACAGCTGTCAATGTTTTGAATACCAGAGATGAGAGTGCCAAATGAGTCACCTATCGCTGCCTGAAGCAGTTGAATACGCACTTGAATTACTAGGGTCTGATGGAGGCGTTGTCATTGGTGGAAACAGCGCATCCAACAACTTACGTTGGGCTAACTCCGCACTAACCACTAATGGTGATGCAGTTGATCAAACGCTTTCCATTTCGGCATTTGTGTCCATGTCAGGTGGCATAGCTTCCGGCATGTCTAGTGGCCAAGTACGTAATCGAAGTGACGTTGAAGCTCTAGTTGCTTTAGGTAAGGAGTCAGCCAAATCTGCTGGTCCTGCTGTAGATGCAATGCATCTGCCGATGGGTCCACAGCATTCCAACTTTGCAGATCCAGTTTCTGAATTAGGTGTATCTGACATTTCCCATATCGCTTCAGGCCTATCTGAAGTTTTTGCAAACCCTGAACATGAGTTTTTTGGCTACGCAGAACAGACCTTGGATACGACTTACGTCGGGACCTCCAGTGGCACTCGCATGCGTTACGAAGAAAGCACAAGTCGCTTTGAATTATGTGCAAAGAGTG
>JAOATY010000002.1 GCA_030157865.1 Candidatus Nanopelagicales bacterium
TGGAGCCCCCTATCCGATTTGAACGGATGACATTCGCTTTACAAGAGCGACGCTCTACCACTGAGCTAAGGAGGCCGGGAAACTTACTAAGTAAGATCACCAGTTCAAAAGATTAGTGCATAAATCCCAGAAGCAAAAATGCGCCTAGGTATAGCGCTCTTTACGAATCACTTCAGCAGCGCTTACCCAAGCAACAACGGCATAATTTTCAAAGTATTCGGCTTCTAAATGGGTCATAATCTTCAAACTTGATTCTCGGGAAGCCAGACACTGAATCATTATGTTTCCGCCTTCGACATCTCCGGCTCGGCGATTTCTTGATCCTTCACCATTAGCTGCAGACACGGTGTAGCCAGAAACACCCAGCTGTTTTAAATCTTTTGCCAGCCTGGTCTTAAGGGCTGTCTCCGCAACAATCGTGATAAGCGAGACGGTAGTTAGTTCAGACATTTTTATCCAACCATTCCTTCAAGTGACTGTGCCACTAACACGATCAGTGGAATTCCGATCGTTAAGTTAAACGGGAATGTAATTCCTAAACTTGCAGCCAAGTAAATTCCTGGATTTGCCTCTGGAAGCGCGAGTCTGACTGCAGCTGGTGCGGCAATGTATGAAGCGCTGGCCGCTAAGACGCCAAGCACGGCTGCTCCACCCATTGATAGCCCGGAGGCATAACCAAAGACCACGCCTAAAACTCCGGAAACGATCGGAAACAAAATCGCAAAAACGATAAGTCCAGCACCAGCCGCTTTAACATCACGCATTCGGCGTCCAGCTAACGTGCCCATTTCAAGTAAGAACAAAGTGAGCATTCCGATAAACAGTGCACCAAAGAACGGTTCGATCTTTGCGTAACCAACAACGCCGGTTGCAAAACCTAAAATCAGACCGCCAACAAGTAGCAAGATCGATCGACTCGAAAAGATTTCCTGCAGGGATTCGCCCCACGAAACCTCACGCTTTAGATGGCGGGAACCAAGCATCAAACCCACGATGATGCCGGGAATTTCTAGCAGGGCTAAAAGTGTTGTTACAAAACCTTCATATTGAATTGAAGATTGCTCAAGGAAAACTAATGCTGCTGTGAAAGTTACTAATGATGTTGAGCCGTAGTGCGCAGCCAAAGCGCCACGATCTATTTCACTTAACTTGGTTAACTTCCCACTGAATAGATATGCCATTACGGGAATTAGTAAACCAAGAACAATCGTTGCAAGCGCTGGAATGGCCACATCACTTAAATCAGATTGGCGAAGCGCAACGCCACCCTTGATACCGATACCGAGCAAAAGATAAATCGATAGACCTTGGTAAATCGGATCTGGCAGGCGTAAGTCACCTTTAACTAAGACCGCAAGCAAGCCGATTGCAAATGCCAAAACCGGTGGCGAAGTTAAGTTCGCGATGATTACTTGAGCTGAAGAATCCATTAATTTGATGCTAACAAATTAATTTGGAATCACTTACGGATGGCGAATTTTTGCCAATTCGTAAAGTGCGATTCCTGCTGCAACACCTGCGTTTAAGGATTCGGTGTCATCAAACATTGGAATAGAAACAACCATGTCACAAGTATCTCGAACTAAGCGTGACATGCCAGTGGCTTCGCCACCAACAACAAGCACGATTGGTCCTTCCGCAATTTCTTGCGAAACGTCTTGGACGAAGGTGTCACCATCAGAATCAAGTCCAATAATTGTGCAGCCAGCTCGCTTGAATTCAACAAGTGAACGGGTCAAGTTAACTGCGCGGGAAACCGGAACGCGGGTTGCTGCACCGGCTGAAGTCTTCCAAGCTGATGCAGTCATTCCGGCTGCGCGGCGCTCTGGAACCAATACGCCATCGACACCAAAAGCTGCTGATGATCGAATAACTGCGCCAAGGTTACGTGGGTCAGTTACTCCGTCTAACGCAACTACGAAGGCTGCTTCTTCATTATTGAAGGCATCTTCAAGTAAGTCGATTGGATCCAGGTATGAATAAGGAGGAATTCGAAGTGCCACACCTTGGTGGACTGCGCCATCGGTATTTCGATCTAATTCACTTCGAGGTGCCTCTAGGAACGGTAGTCCGCGATCATTTGCTAATTGCAAAATTTCTTTAACGCGATCATCCGCATCAATGAATTGCTGCATGTAAAGAGCATTCGCTGGAATATTTGCGCGAAGTGCTTCAAGAACTGAGTTACGGCCAGCCACCCATTCGATGCCATCGCGATCACGCGGACGGCTAACTCGAGTGGAGCCACGCTTTTCCGCAGCCTTTGCTGCAGCGCGAGCTCGCTTTGCAGCTGGGTGCTTATCGCGCTCTGTTGCCTTCGGCGTTGGGCCGCGGCCTTCTAATTTTTGTTTGCCTCGGCCACCTGAGCCAACGCTTGCACCTTTTTTGGACGTGCGAATCGCACCCTTGCGCTTGGAATTGCCAGCCATTACTTCTCCAGATTCCAGCGCACACCATCAGATGTGTCTTCTAATGCGATGCCAGCGTTCCGCAATGAGTCGCGGATAGCATCTGCAGCTTCAAAGTTTTTGTTTTCTTTGGCTGCGTTACGAACTGCTATTGATTGTTGCACAAAATAATCAAGTGCTGATTCAAGTCGTTCTGAGTTCTTGCTGCCATCTGCCCAAGTTGATGAAAGTGGATCAACACCCAAAACGTCGAGCATTTGGCGAACCGAAGTCAGGCAACCTTTGAGTGCAGAAGCATCTGCCTTCTTTGCAAGTAACGAGTTACCTTCGCCAACAACTTCATGCAGAACAGCAAGAGCTGCAGGAACGTTTAGGTCTTCGTTCATTGCAGTTGCAAAATCTGAATTAACTGCGGCACTCTTGAGATCAACTTCGTCAACAATTGCAGCCGCACGTTCAACAAAGTTTTCAATTCGCTGGAATGCAACGGCAGATTCTTGCAATGCGCTATCGGAAAATTCCAAATTGCTTCGGTAATGCGCGCCAGCTAGATACCAACGAAGTTCGATTGGGCGAACGCGCTTGGCAACTTCAGTAACTACTAATGAGTTACCAAGTGACTTGGACATTTTTTCGCCGGCAGTTGTTACCCAGGCGTTGTGTAACCAGAAATTTGCAAAGTCTTGTCCGGCTGCCTTTGATTGTGCAACTTCGTTTTCATGATGTGGGAAAACTAGATCAAGTCCACCGCCATGAATATCAAAGGCATCACCTAAGTAAGCCTGTGCCATTGCGGAACATTCAATGTGCCAACCAGGTCGACCATTACCCCACGGCGTTGGCCATGACGGTTCGCCAGGCTTTACAGATTTCCAAAGCGCGAAGTCCCGTGAATCCTTCTTGCGAGATTCGCCTTCGGAATCACCAGCTGGCAAAAGGTCATCGATTTTTTGTCCGGAAAGTTTTCCGTAATCTGCAAATGAACGAACATCAAAGTACACATCGCCATCAGCAGCGTAGGCATGGCCACGCTCGATCAAAGTTTGCATCAACTCAATCATCTGGGTGATGTGACCGGTGGCGCGAGGCTCAACAGTTGGAGGCGTGCAACCAAGAATTTCGTAAGCCTTTTGAAATTCGCGTTCGTAGTGTGCAGCAACTGCCCACCATGGACGATTTTCTACTGATTCTTTTGCCAAAATTTTGTCATCGATGTCAGTTACGTTACGAACCAGCGTCACTTCGTAACCTGAAGTTCGTAACCAACGCGCAAGTACGTCGAAAGCTACGCCAGAACGAATATGTCCAACGTGCGGCGCAGATTGCACAGTTGCGCCACAAACGTACATAGAAACTTTGCCCTCAACCAATGGGGTAAATTCTCGTACTGCTCGGGTTGCAGTGTCATAAAGGCGCACGGTTCAAGGTTACCGATCTTGCGGAGCTTCTAATAATGCTGAAGCAATGGCTGCAACACCTTCGCCGCGACCAGTCAGGCCAAGGCCATCCGTTGTAGTGCCTGCAACTGAAACCGGAGCGCCAGCTAAGGCCTTAGACATAGCGGCTTGTGCCTCGTCACGACGGGAACCAATCTTTGGTGAATTGGCAATAACTTGAACGCTAACGTTCACGATTTTCCAGCCAGCACGAGATATTCGGGATTGCACTTCAGCCAACAAATCAGCACCTGATGCGCCTGACCACTTTGGGTCTGAGGTTCCAAATACTGAACCTAAATCCCCCATGCCAGCGGCAGACAAAATTGCATCGCAGGCAGCATGTGCGGCTACATCACCATCGGAATGACCTTCGCAGCCTGCGGCTTCGTCTGGCCAACTTAGGCAAGCCATAAACATCGGACGTCCACTTACTAGTGGGTGAACATCAACGCCAGTACCAATCCGCAAGTTACTCACTTGTTGCCTCCAACAAACTCAATGCGTGTTTTACATCAGCCATGGTTGTAATTTTCAAAGAACGTTCATCACCAGCAACGGTAAGGACTGGAATACCTAGCGCATCCATTAATCCGGCGTCATCAGTAGCAACTACTTCTGGATTTTCATATGCCAAATCTAAAGTTGCTCGATCAAAACCTTGTGGAGTTTGAACGCGCCGTAGTTGATTGCGATCAACAGTTTCAATTGCTACGCCTTGATTGTTTACACGCTTGATTGTGTCTACAAGTGGGAGTACTGGAATGACAGCTTTTGCGCCACTACGAATGGCGGCAACCACATTCTGAGTTACTTCAACCGGAACTAACGGACGAGCTGCGTCGTGCACTAAAACAATTGAGACATCTTCCGGAACCATACGTAATGCATTTGCGACTGATTCTTGACGATGTTCGCCACCTGCAACGACATGAATCTCGGCATCAACTTGAGCAAGTTGCGCGCCTGCTTCATCAAGTGAGTCGGCAGGTGCCGCGATTATCAAAACATCGGCGACAGTGCTCATTGCTAATGCGCTACGAGTTAAGAGAGACAGGCCACCTAAAGCAAGGAATGCTTTCGGAACGTCCGCACCTAAGCGAACCCCTGATCCAGCGGCAGGAATAATTGCCGCCACTCGTCCAGTAGCGGCAGTCGACATTAGGAAGCCAATACCTCGTCGAGGACTTCCTCGGCACGAACTTCGTTGGTTTTTTCAGCTAATGCAATTTCGCTAATCAACTGTGTGCGAGCGCGAGCCAGCATGCTCTTTTCGCCAGTTGAAAGTGGCTTCTTCTGGGCACGACGCCATAGGTCGCGCACAACTTCGGCAACCTTAATTACGTCACCTGAGGAAAGCTTTTCGGTATTGGCCTTGAAGCGGCGGGACCAGTTCGCAGGATCTTCAACGTATGGCATGCGTAGAACGCCAAAAACTTTTTCAAGGCCAGCCTGGCTAGTTACATCGCGAACGCCAACTAGGTCCAAATTGTCTGAAGGTACGCGGACAGTTAGATCACTCTGGTGAACCCGAAGAACTAAATACTCGCGCTCTTCACCTTTAATAGTGCGCTTTTCTTTAGAAATGATGTCTGCTGCGCCGTGATGAGGGTAGACGACAGTTTCTCCGACTTTGTAGGCCATTTGTATTGATCCTTTGGTTGCCTTGAACCTCAATTCTACCACGCGACACGCCGCCTTCATGCCACAAAAACCCTTTAAACAATGGGGATTTTGGCCTGTTTTCTGATTGGCTGATTTTTGGGTGAATGGCCCACTGGTTCGAAAAAACCAATAAAAATCCTGCAAGTAGACTTATGGCGAAGAGATTTTTGAAGTCGTATTTCATTCAAAGGGGTCAAGTTTCATGGCACGTAAGAACATCGCAGTGGCTGCCTTCATTAGCGCGGCCGTACTTCTGCTTAGTGGTTGTGCCACCGGCTTTGATGCCGCAACTAATACCCAGGGTGATTCCGGAAACGGCCGCAGCGTGGACGTTGGCGCGCTTCAGATTCGCAACGCAACAGTTGTGGTTGATAGCGCTGATACTTCTCGTGCCACCGTCTTGATGACCGTTATTAGTACTGACGATGCCGTTGATGATGTTTTGAATGGTGTGGCTGCTGCGAAGTCAGTTGGAGTCGTTGGCGAAGTAAATGTTCCGCTTCCACATAAGTCAGCTGTAAACGTTGGTTTTGAATCTGAATACCGAATCGTGCTAACTAGCGTTACAGGTGGCCTTGAACCAGGAACATTCGTGAACTTGTCATTCATGTTTGAAAGTGGTCAGTCAGCACCGATGTCGCTGCTTATCAATGAGAAGTCCGGTTTCTATGCTGACATTGAAATTCCTGCTGGTGCTGTCGAAGAGGTTGCACCAGAACCAATGCCAAGCGCTTCCTAAATAACGCTAAGTGAACTAACTAAGAAGTTGGCTCTGGCGTAGCCGCGTCGGTAACTTCTTCTAGCGGTTCTTCAATAGGTTCTTCTGATGGCATGTCAGTTGCTTCCTCCAGGGGCTCTTCTTCAAGTGGCTCCTCTGTAACAACTTCCTCTGGTGCATCTGATGGCGGTATCGACGGTTCAGGTAATCCCTGAGACACCGCATCGACAGCCAAAAGCCGAACTTGCTCCGGAGTTTCGGTAAATCCAAATGTTGTCATGGCTCCCTGTGAATCCAAACGCAGTGCGTAACGTGCAAAGGCACGCCCTGCCATTTCATTTGCACCTGAACATACGTTGATTGTGAATTGATTCACGGCTTGCCAAGGAAGGGATGCAACATCATTTCCAGCAGCAGGGATTGGTGGCAATGTTGCATCTAATGTCGCAGTTACATTGGATCCTTGCGTTGAGGCGACCATTTGAGTTCCGGCAGAGATCACGCTTTCAACAGTTGCGAATACTGGCTCAGGGTCCTGCTCTGTTTGAATTCCAATGGTCTGTAGTGAATTATTCGTAACCATTGATGCTGGCACTACTGCAAGCATTCCTTCAGATTCTAAATCTAAAGTTAAGCTCTCAGCATCAAATGCCGGATCTGCAATCAGGCCACTTGGAGCAGCTGGCCAACCAGCTGGATCAATTCTCGTCATCCATTCATTCAACGCACTAAGGTCTTGCGCTCTAGTGGATGCACGAAGAGCTACTGGAGAGTCAGTTAATTCAATTTCGGGATTTAATTCTTGTAACTCTGGATCTGCCCAGGATGTCATGCCGCCAGAGAATGCTCGATGCAATAGGGCCGGTGAGAAAATGACGCCATCTAAGCCTTCAACGGAAACTGCAATGGCAACCGCGTCTAAGCCAACCGGTGAACTGGCAATTACATCGCAGGTTGGTGTCTGGCCTGTGGACAAGATAAAAACGTTTGGTTGGGTGTCGACATCGACTTCAGGATCATGCATGGCAACCGACATGTCGCCACAGTTTTCTAGTAATCCGTCAATCCAGGTTTGAGTAATCTCAGCGAGTTCCGGAGTAGAAGATACGGAAACTTCACCAGGGGCACATGTCACATAACGTTCTGCTAGCTCAGCCTTAAACTCCGGTGGCATAGGAGGAGTACAAGCAGAGATTAAAAGTGCAATTATCGTGATTCCGAATGCCTTTTTTGTTTTCATAACTTCTCTCCACCGTACTTTCTTTTCGAAACTAAAAGCGGAGTGTGTGCGACCGCATTTGCAATCGCACACACTCCATTGTCTTAATTACTAGCTAACTGTCTTTAGAGCGGTCTTGTAGTTCTTGCCTGTGAATCCAGCAAAACCCTTAGCCGGCTTCTTGCTGCAGGTTTCAATTGCATACTTTGCGAATGCCTTGGCGGCTGGAGCCTTGTCGCCAGCAGTCGGGATCATTAGGTAAGTAGCGATTGTTAACTGGTAAGCACCAGCGATCTTTTTGGTGAAGTTGAAGTCAATGTGGCCATCTGGGTGGATGTACTGCTTTGACAAGAACTTGGAAGCTGAAGCTACGGATGGCTTAACCCATTCGCCCTTTGCATTCTTAAGCGTTACTTTTCCTAGCTTCACGCCGACGTCAGAAAGATCAGCGTAACCGATGGCTCCAGAAGTAGCCTTTACCTTTGCGACTAGGTCTGCAGAAGTAGCCTGACCTGAACCCGTCTTAACTCCAACCCATGCCTGGTTTGCTGCTGGCCAAGATCCGCCAACTGTTTCCTGTAGGTAGTTCTGGAAATTCTGAGTAGTTCCAGAGTTTGAAGATCGGTAGATGACCGTGAAGTTCTTGTCTGGAAGAGTAGCCTTTGGGTTTAATGCAGCGATTGCTGGGTCATTCCACTTTGTGATGGTTCCATCGAAGATTTTTGCAACAGTTGGAGCATCTAGGCGAAGGTTGTTTACGCCACCAACGCTAAACACGATTGCTACCGCTCCACCAATTACTGGAACTGTTGCGAATGAGGCAGGCTTAGCCTCAGATGATCCATAAAGTGAATCTGTTCCTGCAAAGTCGTCAGTTCCAGCAGCGAATGAAGCGCGACCCTTACCTGAGCTTGTTGCGGTGTAGGAAACTTTGTTTCCAGTCTTTGCTGTGTAACGGCTAGCACAATCGATTAGGAAGTTACCAGCGAATGATGAGCCTGAGCCCTTGATGTCTACTTCAGCTGCTTGAGCTGGAGTGGCTGCGAATAGTGAAGCAGTTACAGCGGCTGCGGCCACTGCGCTTACTAGAGTGCGGCGCATTTTTTCTCCTTTAGGAAATGTGCCGGCTTTTCCGGCTCAACATGAGTTCAACAGATGGGAGTTAAGTGAAGTTCACTTCTAGGAATCATTTAGGTGATTTCTAGGTAAACAATTGGTGTTGATTTACCCGAAGCGTCCGTTTACGTAATCTTCGGTTCTTGGGTCATTTGGCGCTGAGAATAGATTGTCGGTCGCACCAAACTCAACTACGTGACCTGGCTGGCCTTCTTCGGCCAAGAAGAAGGCAGTTTGATCTGAAACGCGCTGAGCCTGCTGCATATTGTGGGTAACAATGACAACTGTCATATCTGCCGATAGTTCACGAATAGTTTCTTCGATGCGGCGAGTTGATCCTGGGTCAAGCGCTGAACATGGTTCGTCCATAAGTAAGACTTCAGGTGAAAGTGCAAGCGAACGAGCGATGCAAAGTCGTTGCTGTTGACCACCGGAAAGTGATCCAGCAGGTGCATCAAGGCGGTCTTTGACTTCATTCCAAATACTTGCGCGATTTAGACAGCTTTCAACAAGATCGTCTTCGTCGCGGGTGCGGCGGTTACTTAGTCGCAAACCCGCCAGTACATTGCCCTTAATTGTCATAGTTGGGAATGGGTTTGGCTTTTGGAAAACCATTCCTACGCGCAATCGAATGTTTACCGGGTCAACACCTGCCGCGTAAATGTCTTCGTTGTCTAGGTAGATAGATCCAGCTAGCCCAGCACCTGGGATGAGTTCATGCATGCGATTCAAGGTGCGCAGGAAGGTTGACTTGCCACAACCGGATGGTCCAATCAGAGCAGTTACCGAATTGGTTGGAAAATGCAATGACACGTCGGAAAGTACGTGTCGGTCTTTGAACCAGACATGAATGTTTCTGGCTTCTAAATGGCTTTCAGCATCCAATACTGCGATGTTTGCGTTCTGTAGCTTCGCATCCATGATGTTTTCTCCTGTGATTGTCATTGCTAAATCTCCTACTTAACCTTTTGTGTAGTAAGCGCTCTGGTGGCGCCAAAAATCAAACCAACGACTGCAAGAAGTAAGAAGGCAGCTGCCCAGGCACGTGCGCGACCGGTATCAAATCCTGCAGTCAAGTTTGAAAAGATGAAAGTTGGCAAGGTTGCAAGATCTCCATAAAACGGATTGATGCTAGTTTCCGACATCAATCGAGTTGTTAAAAGCAGTGGTGCAGTTTCGCCAACAACTCTCGCGATGCCTAATAGCACTGCTGTAATAAGTCCTGCTTTTGCAGTTGGCATTACAACTTGAAAGAAGGTTCGGCGCTGTGGTGCGCCAAGTGCCAAGGCTGCAGATCGTAAGTCGCCTGGGACGAGCTTTAAAACTTCTTCGCTCATTCGGACCACTGTTGGAAGCATCAAAAGTGAGAGAGCAAGAGATCCAAGCCATCCAGAAAGATTTGCTGTTCCAGTTGCGATAAACAAGGCATAAACAAATAAGCCAGCAACAATTGATGGTAGTCCACTCATTGACTGGGCAAGGAATCGAACTGGTCCCTTAAATCGTCCCTTGGTTTCTGTTAGGTAGACCGCAACTGCCAATCCAAGAGGAACCGCGATCAAAGTTGCTAACCCAACCACAAGCAAGGAACCAATTAATGCGTGGCCCGCTCCGCCATATTCCAATGAGGTTGTTGGCGTTACATAAACATTGTTTTGATAAATGAAATGCGGACTTACGGCCTTCAGTCCCCAACTAATGATTGAAAAAACAATTGAACCAAGCATTATGGCAACAAATGAGGTTGCAAAAAGAACCAGAACACTTAATTGCGAATCCGCTACACCTCGGCGACCCCGTGTAAATGCTGCGGCTATAGCGGCCCCCAGTAGTTGAAGTGGCAGGAAAACTATCAAGAGAATTGCTGCTCCAGACAAACCTGCATTTAGATAAACCAGGTAGGACAGCGCTGCAGGCAGAATCGATGCTGCTGCAATCCAGATTCTAAAATTTTGAGACCGAGTTTTCCAAGGAGTTGCTCCTGCGGGCCTCTCTAATAACTGAACTGTATTTTCCATCATGACGCCATTCGCTTTTCAGAACGCTGAACTATCGAAGTTGCAATCATGTTGACAACAAGCGTCAAGATAAAGAGCACTACGCCAGCTGCCATTAGGGCATTAAGTTCTTCTGGAGTTGCTTCGCCAAACTTCGCAATGATCAAAGATGCAACGTTTCCACCTTTTGGCTCAAGAATGTGGAAGAAGTTGACTTCAAATACCAAGTTCAAAACGAAGAAAATTGCCACAGTTTCGCCAAGTGCGCGACCAAGTCCTAAAAGAATTCCACCAAGAATTCCACTCTTTGCTGTCGGTATAACAATTCGTCTCATGTTCGAAAAGTTTGTGCTTCCCAACGCAGTGGCCGCTGAAATCAAATCTTTGTCTACTCTTCCCATTACTTCACGACTAACCGAAGTAATGATCGGAATGATCATTACCGCAATAGTCCAAGCAGCAATGAATGGAGCACCTTCAGCATTACTAAATTCATTTCTAAAAAATGGAATGAACGACAATGTTCCTGAAAGCGATTGTGACCAAGTAGCTGCAACAGGAGAAAGAACAAAGATTCCCCAAATACCAATTACAACTGACGGCAACGCGGCTAACAAGTCGATTAGTGAAGTTGCAATTCGAGAGACTTTAGGCGGTGCAACGTATTCGATAAAGAACGCAACAGCTATAGATGCCGGTACTGCAATGATTAAACCGAGAATTGAAACCAAAACAGTTCCAACCAACATTGGCCAGATTTGAAACGTTCCACCTTCTGTGGTGTTGTCCCAAGTTGATCCTGTTACAAATGCGGTTCCCTGCGCAGAGAAAGTGGACCAAGACTTAATGCTCAGAAAGATCAATACGCCGAAGACTAAAAACATTGTTATGAATGCTGCTGCAGTTGAAACCGCAAAGAAAGCACGATCACCCTTGGCAACTTGGCGCGTATTCATCGGGGTGCGCTGGATATCTAAACTCACCCCCAAAGACTAGAAAGCCAAGGGATACGGCACGTGCAAACTAGGTGAACTCCAAGTGAACTGATTTGGAATTCTTTATGCCTCGAATCGGTAACCTAAGCCACGCACAGTTGTTAGATAAACCGGATTTGCTGGGTCTGGCTCGATTTTGGATCGAATGCGCTTGATGTGAACATCAAGAGTTTTGCCATCGCCGACGTAATTTGATCCCCAAACTCGATCCATTAACTGTCCGCGAGTAAGCACTCGGCCAGAGTTACGCATGAGGAACTCAAGTAATTCAAATTCCTTAAGGGGCATGGCGACTGCTTCGCCATTCACAGAAAGTGCATGTCGTTCTACGTCCATGCGGATTGGGCCGCCTTCGACTGCCCCAACAGCATCAACTTCAAAGTCGCCACCACGGCGTAACACGGCCTTAATGCGAGCTAGCAATTCTCGAGTTGAGAAAGGTTTAGTTACATAATCATCGGCACCAAGTTCCAGTCCAACAACTTTGTCGATCTCAGTATCTTTTGCAGTCAACATGATTACTGGAACGTTTGATTTAGTTCGGATGTATTTGCAAACTTCAGTTCCAGAAACTTCAGGGAGCATCAAATCTAAAAGAACAAGATCTGGATTTTTTGCATCAAACAACTTCATGCCTTCAGCACCGTTAGGCGCCAAAATTACATCGAAGCCCTCACGAGACAGCATGAATTGAAGTGCATCACGAAATGATTCTTCATCTTCGATGACTAGAACACGTGTCATTTACCTGTGACCTCCGTTGGAGTACCGGCACCATTTTGGTACGCGGGAAAACGTAATGTGAAAGTTGAACCTTGGCCAACTTGAGACCAAACTAGGCAATCGCCGCCATGGTTTGCGCAAACATGTTTCACGATTGCCAGACCTAATCCAGTGCCACCGGTGTCGCGAGATCTTGCTGGATCGACTCGATAGAAGCGTTCAAAGATTCGATTCTGTGCATCCTCTGGAATACCGGGTCCCTGATCAGTTACAGAAATTTCAATCACATCGTCGTGACGTTTGGCGCCAACACCAACTCGCGTATTACTTGGCGAGTACTTGATCGCATTTGAAATCAAGTTGCTTAGCGCGACATTAAGCTGATCTTCATCACCGAAAATTCTGCCAACGTTTACGTCATCGGAAACTGCGACTTCGATGCCCTTTTGTTCAGCAGCAATCTTTGTTGCGTCAACGGCCTCGCCAATAATGTCGGCAACGTTTACCGGTGCCGAATTGCGAAGCGGTGCATCACCTTGAACCTGTGAGAGCGCAACCAAATCAGAGATCATTGCGGTAAGGCGCTTAACTTCGATTTGCATGCGACTAGTGAAGTGACGAACTTGTTCAATGTCAGTATCTGCCGCTTGAACTGCTTCGGCTAGAAGTGACAATGCGCCAACTGGAGTCTTTAACTCATGTGAAACGTTAGCCACAAAGTCTCGACGCACATCATTCAAGCGACGCTCTTCACTTAAGTCCTGTGCGATGAGCAAGCTGAGGTCTTCATCAATTGGGGAAATTTGCACCCGTGCTTCCCATTCGCCCAAACGTGAGCCATTTCGCTTAATTACGACGTCCCGGCTTTGAGTTTTGCTCAAGCGGTGAACTTCACGATTTAAAGCACGAATTTCTACCGGGGCAATTCGATCCAATGAGACAAGTCCCATAGCTACGCAATTGGCGCTAGAAGCCAGTACTCGATCTGCGTCATCAATGATCGCCGCGGCGTCAGGCAATACGTCCAAAATCTGGCTCAACGCAGCTACGCGATCGGCCTGAAGTTGAGCGGCTTCATTCATGCCAGCCTTTGGTCGGCCTGGTGACTTACGCGTTAACATCCGACCTCCCAAACTTGAATTGTTTACCTGCGCTCACAGTCTAAGGATAGGTAGAAACCACGTTAGACACCTCTCGTCAAGCCTGACTTAACGCAATGTTCATCCGTTATATCAAGCCTGTTTCCCGACCATTTGCTAAGTGTTTCGCTAACGAATGCCTCCTATGTATTCAGGCTCGTATTAGACTGAAAAACATGCGCGAGGATTTCACAAACCAATTAGCTCAAATCGACGAAGCCTTAGTAACTATGGCTGGCCTCGTGGGTAAATCCATTTCACTTGCAACAAATGCGTTGCTTGAAGATGATTTAACCGCCGCTGAGAATGTAATTGCCGGTGACGAGCGCATCAATGACTTAAATGCGGAAGTGGAAGAAATGTCTTCCCGAATCGCAGCTCTTCAGGCTCCAGTTGCAACTGACCTTCGCTTGGTTATGAGTGCAATCCGCATGGCTGGATCACTAGAGCGTATGGGTGACCTTGCTGTCCATATCGCAAAGCAAGTTAGATTGCGTTACCCAAATCCATCAATCCCAGCAGAGCTAAAAGATACTTTTGCAAAAATGGGAACTGCAGCAAGCAAAATTGTTGAACAGACTGGTGAAGTTATTTCAACTCGAGATACTTCACTTGCTGATTCCATGAAAATTTATGATGACACTCTCGATGATCTTCACCGTGAGTTGTTTACTGTTGTGCTTTCCGATGATTGGAAGCATGGCGTTGAAGCTGCGATTGACGTAACTTTGCTATCTCGTTTTTACGAGCGCTTTGGTGATCACGCTGTTTCCGTTGCCCGTCGCGTGATTCACATTGTGACCGGCGAACCTTACGCTAAATAGGAAATTTCTTTCCAAGTATCAAAGTTCTACCCTTTTCGCTAAGTTAGTAAAGGGTTCACATGAATAACACATCTACCAATCTGCAACGCATTGCGATTCTTTCTGTTCACACATCGCCGCTACATCAACCGGGTACCGGTGACTCAGGTGGCATGAATGTGTACATTGCTGAAACTGCGAAACGTATTGCAGTCCGCGGAATTGAAGTAGAGATTTTCACCAGAGCAACCTCACTCGCCGAACCTGAAGTTTCCGAACTTGCTCCTGGCGTATTGGTTCGACATATTCCAGCCGGACCTTTTGAAGGTTTGCGTAAAGAAGATCTGCCCGCGCAACTTTGTGCAGTAACAGCTGGTGTGCTGCGAGCTGAAGCGGCGAAGAACGAAGGTTTCTACGATTTAGTTCACAGCCACTATTGGTTATCGGGACAAGTTGGTTGGATTGCCCAAGAACGATGGGGTGTTCCTCTTGTTCACACTATGCACACAATGGCTCGCGTTAAGAATTTAACTTTGGCTCAAGGTGATGCGCCTGAACCTGCAATTCGTGAAATCGGTGAAGAACAAGTTGTAACGGCAGCCGATCGTTTAGTTGCCAACACACATGCGGAAGCAAAAGAACTAATCGAGCTTTATCACGCTGATCCAAACCGAGTTCGCGTCGTTCATCCTGGTGTTGACCTTGATGTCTTTGTCCCTGGCAACCAACAAACTACTCGCAAAGACCTTGGTGTCGCCGATGATGCAATCGTGCTTTTGTTTGTTGGACGAATTCAGCCATTGAAGGCGCCGGATGTTTTGATTGAAGCGGCCGCAGAAATCTTGAAGCGTAAGCCAGAATTGCGCAATCGACTTGTAGTTGCAATTTGTGGCGGTCCATCGGGAAGTGGGCTTGAGCGTCCAGATGCATTGGTCACTTTGGCTAATGACCTTGGCGTATCCGATGTCGTTAGATTCGTTCCACCAACAAGTCGAGCAGATTTGGTTAAGTGGTTCCAAGCAGCTTCGGTATGCGTTGTGCCTTCGTATAGCGAATCTTTTGGGCTGGTCGCAATTGAAGCCCAGGCTTGTGGAACACCGGTTGTCGCCGCTCGAGTCGGTGGGTTGCCAACTGCAGTTCGTGATGGAATCAGCGGCGTATTGGTAGATGGTCATGAACCAGCAAACTGGGCAACCCATATTCTTGATGTTGTATTGAATGGTGAACTTCGGGCGAAGTTATCAACTGGGGCAATTGCTCACGCTTCGCATTTCGGCTGGGAAGACACTACCGATAAGTTGATCGCGGTTTACAACGAAGCCGTTAAGTCATCGATTGTGAGAGCCCAATCATGAGTCTGACAATTTCTGAGGTAACAAATTACCTCACCGCGAATGATCTGCAGTTCGAATTAGCGGGCGAGAAAACCGTCGTGGTATCTCTGCCTGGAACTAATAAGCAGTTCGTGAATGTTGCAATGACAATTGGTGACACCATTTTTAAGATCGAAAGTTTCGTTGCTCGAAATCCCGATGAAAATCATGAAGCGGTTTATCGCTGGATTTTGGAACAAAATCGAAAATTATTGGTGATCAATTACTGCCTTGATCATCTTGGTGACATTTATCTTTCGGGAACTCTGCCAATTTCTACCGTTGACCTAGATCAAATTGATCAACTCCTAGGCGTCATGCTCTCAACCAGCGATAACTCCTTCAACATTTTGCTCGAACTTGGTTTCCGTTCAGCCATTGAAAAAGAATGGGCTTGGCGAACCAGTAAAGGCATGGACATGGCCAATCTGAAGGCCTTTGCTCACTTATTTGAGTAATCGGGCAGAATTGAACCATGAGTAACTACTCCTTGATTTTGGTTCGCCACGGCGAAAGCCAATGGAACGAAAAAAACCTTTTCACTGGTTGGGTCGACGTTGATTTAAATCAAAAAGGTCTAGGCGAAGCTACTAGAGCTGGTGAGCTCCTAAAGGAAGCTGGCATTCTGCCTGACGTACTTCATACCTCATTACTTCGTAGAGCAATCAAGACTGCAAACATTGCGCTAGACGTTGCCGATCGCCACTGGATTCCAGTTCATCGCTCATGGCGTTTGAATGAACGTCATTACGGTGCCTTGCAAGGAAAAGACAAAGCTCAGACTTTGTCTGAATATGGCGAGGAGCAATTTATGTTGTGGCGCCGTTCATTTGATACTCCACCACCAGTTATTGATCCAAATAATGAATTTGCTCAAACTCATGATCCGCGTTATGCCGACTTGGGCAGCGATTTGCCAGGTACCGAATGTTTAGCGGATGTAGTTGTTCGCATGCTTCCCTATTGGGAGTCAAACATTGTTCCCGATCTAAAGGCTGGCAAGACTGTAATGGTCGCGGCACATGGAAACTCACTACGCGCTTTGGTTAAGCACTTAGATGGAATCAGCGATGATGACATTGCGGGTTTAAACATTCCAACTGGAATCCCACTGGTTTACGAACTGGATAGCAACTTCAAGCCAGTAGTTCCTGGTGGAAAATACTTGGACCCCGAGGCTGCTACTACTGCGGCGGCAGCTGTTGCTAACCAGGGTAAAAAGTAGAACCTGTTACTTAGGCGCAACAACTTCCCAAGGAATTGTTACTTCACCTAACCGCCAGCGAACTTTGTTATCAAGGATTGGGTAACTAGAACGTAAGGCTTCGATTGTTGCAACCCAACGCTGTCTGGGACCAAATGGGATCATTGCCGAATTACCTAACCAGGCGCGATCGAATTCTTGTAAGAAGTCATGAATCTTTTCCCCTGGAACATTTCTATGAATCAGGGCTTTTGGAAGTCGCGGTGCGATTTCGGACGGCATTTCAAGTGACCCAACGTGAAGTGAAATCGTGAAAGTTTCCGGAACGCTTTCTTGACTTCGAATTGCAACCCAGGAACTGCGGCGCCCAATTTCATCACAAGTACCTTCAACTAAGAATCCTTGCGGAGCTAGTCGGTCTGTCATTAACTTCCAAGACTTAGCAACTTCAGATTCGTCATATTGGCGAAGTACGTTGAATGCGCGAATTGCAATTGGCTTTCGGGAATTTGGGAGCGGAACTTCAAATCCCCCATATGCGAAATCTAGTCCTGGTTCGGCAATTTCTGCGGCTTGCTTAACGCGGATCGGGTCAATCTCAATGCCAACTACTTCGACATCAGGTCGCACATGCTTACGAAATCTATGGAACATTTCTTGAGTTGTAATTGGTGTGGCGCCGTAACCCAAATCAACAACTATTGGATCTTCAGAATTTCGAATGAATGGGCAAACCGCATGCAACATCCAGCGATCAATTCGCCGAAGGCGATTTGGATTTGTTGTTCCTCTGGTGATGTCACCAAGAACTGAAGGTGTCACCGACGACCTGTCATGTCATTAATCTTTACGCGAATGTCAGCAAGGTAAACGCCGCAGGCAATTAGACCAATGATTCCAGTAAAGCCCCAAGCGCCAAAGAGGATGTGACCCACGATGCTACCGATTGTGATCGCTAACCAGATTTGCTTGGTTTGGCGATTTAGAAATGGAAAAGCCTCAGCTGGCGCTTTGATTACATCGGATAATGCCCAGGCCTTAATACCAAGTGCGATGTATCCAGAAACTAACCAAATCAAGTCAACTGTTGATTCCACGATCTTCCAATCCTTAGTTTTCTAAATCCTAATCGAACTTTTTACAAACGTGATTCGCCATTGCGAGAGCGCTGGTCCAAGCAGGTGAAACAGCGTTCAGTAGGTGAGTTGAGTTTTCATCGCCCCGAACCACAAAATCCATTTCAAGTTTCTTATTCTTAACGTCTAAGAGCTGGGCACGGATTCCTGGTTTGCCGCGCTCCTTGAAGTCCTTTGGATCAACGCTTAGAACCAAGGCTTTGGCTTGGGAAACTAAGTGGCGCTGCAAGTACTTAGGCATTTCGGTTTTGATTAAACCCAGAACATCGTGATGTTTGCTAGTTAAAAACTTTGGATAGATTCCAACGATGTTAAGGATTTCCTTTGGGCTTAATCCCCCAAAGCCGGCATAACTTTCCCGCGAAAAAATCGGGATCGCAGTTGGGCCAATTTTTGCTCGCCCATCAATAGTCACAGTTAAGTGCACACCTAGGAATGGGTTGCGAACATCTGGAACTGGATAAACGTGGCGCTGAAGTTTCCCTGGTTTCCAATTTCCATACCAATACAAACCCTTAAACGGCAGCATCGCATAGTCGTCACAGAATCCAAATGGCTTTGCAATCTTGTCGGCATAAAGTCCAGCACAGTTAATGATGTGACCAATGGAATAGTTGCCGAGATTCGTAATGATTCGATTCTGAGTTGTTTGAATCACTTCGTGCCCAAGTTTAAGAGTCGCGCCTTCACGAACTACTTTGGTTGCCAAAGCTTGAGTAACTTCAAGTGGATTCGCTACTGCAGTATTCGGAGACCAGAGTGCTAGTTCCGAAGTTTTGGCTAAAGGTTCTAACTCAGCAAGCTGTTCTGGTGTAACTAGTTCAGTGACTACTCCATTGGCATTTCCACGACGATGTAGTTCTTGTAGTGCCGCGACTTCGGCTGGATTCTGAGCAACAACAACTTTCCCAGTTTCTTTAACTCGAATGTTTTCTTCGCTACAAAAATCTCGCAGCAACTTATTTCCATCACGAGTTAACGCAGCCTTTAAAGAGTCTGGCGAGTAGTAAAAGCCAGCATGAAGGACTCCACTATTACGCCCGCTAGCGTGCTCACCCACAGAAGTTTCTTTGTCGAAAACTGCAATCGTGGCATTTGGGTGATTCTGTCTAATGCGATTAGCAATTGCTAAGCCAACAATTCCGGCTCCGATTATTCCGAAGTCGAAATTGTTGGCTGCCATTAGAATTTTCTTACTCAGATACGCCAGCGGTGTCTACCGGCGCAATTTCAATGTCAGAAAGTTCGCCTTTGAACTCGCCTCTGATGGTGAACTTGGCATCGTCGCCTTCACCTTCAACATCGACAATCACAATCTCACCTGGCTTGAGATCACCAAAGAGCATTTGCTCACTCAATGGATCTTCAATCTCGC
>JAOATY010000003.1 GCA_030157865.1 Candidatus Nanopelagicales bacterium
GTCAAGCAAGTAGGCCCACCTTCACCACGGTTGATTACATCCGCTTTGTAAATGTGAACTTCGATTCCAGCATCACGAAGTAACTGCGCAGTAATTGGATTTCCTGATGGCATCACAACTACACCTGGACGAATTGCTAATACGTTGCATGCAAGCGACATATATTCTTCGTCTGGTACCGAGATGGTTTTGATTCCGCGCTTAGCAAGTTCTTGTAACAAGGTCACTGGCGCTTCACGTTCGTAAACAACAGCTAAGTCATCACGAATCGGAGAGATAACGCTCATTAGGTGCAAACAATATTCTGGACCCATGGCATGTGGCATATGAAATGAAAGGGCTTCGATGCCTTCGGCTGCAAAGATTTCGCGAAGTTGTTTTTCGCCAGCTTCGTTAGTTCGGTAAGTGCGACCGATTGCAACCGTTTTGTTGTCTAACCAAAACATGTCACCGCCGTCGGCAGTTGCATCACCAATAAGAACACCAACAGTTGGCATACCAAGTGCGTTAATGTCGCCAGCCAACATCGCTGGTTCTTTAACACGAGCTTCTTTTGCGCCTTGTAGCTGGATTACACCTGTTGGGGTTGTGAAAGCTGGGTCATAAACGAAACACGCATCTGCCTGACCTGGTGCTTCTGGAAGTACATCAACTTCGCAACCAAGTTCCCGAAGCAGTTCGACAAACGCTGCATGGTCGGCCTGCAGTGCATCAAGATCAAGTTGTTCTGGGTCTCCCAGCCAATGCGCGGCCTGGTAATCCGCATCACGAGTAGGTGGGCGAACTGCCACACGCTTTAGGTTGGCAACTGACGAAGAAACACCGAAATTAGACATGTCCCAATCTTTGCGGGCGGTGGCAATTGGCACAAACTCGGATTTTCGCCAAAGGCCTGAAAACCAGTTAATCTAAAGGTTCGAGGAGACGTCGCATAGTCCGGTCGAGTGCGCCTCACTGCTAATGAGGTAAGGGGTCAAACCCTTCGGAGGTTCAAATCCTCTCGTCTCCGCAGAGAAATAATCCCTGCCCTGTTGGGCAGGGATTATTTATTTGTTCGGAATATGAACGGGGAGGATTTGGGAGGAGCTTGCGCAAGCAAGCGACGGCTCCTCTCGTCCAACCAAAAAAGAAGAGCCCCGAATAAATTCGGGGCTCTTCCAAACGAATAGAGATTTCTATCGCGGCCTTGACTGTTAAATATCATTTCATGAAATGTCTATACGTCAAGCGTTCACTCACAGATTCAATCAATCCACAGCGCGATTCTCGGACTTTTCTCTCATAGACCCTGGCAAGAAAATCTATGTGGGCGCCTCTGTATCTCAACGGATAGAGAGCGGTCTTGACTAAGCCGAAAATGTGGGTTCGAATCCCACCAGGGGCTCCCAGTCATTACCGGGGTCGGTGGAGAATTCCACCGACCTTGCGCCCAACCTAAACCCGCACGTCCGCCGCTGGGAACGGAACACGATCATCGAACTTAACGGACAACCGTCCAGCAGTTCGCCACACTCTTGCCAGTGCATCAGAATCTTCTTCGGTTACCAGGTTGCCCATGACGCGAAGCGCAAGTTTCATAATCGTGCGCGAACGCATTCCAACTGGTCCTGCTTTCGGCAACAACCCAGGAACAGTTAGTAGACCGGCAAGACGTCGCGCAATCGAGAACGCATAACCATAATGAGTACGCAGTTCAGCTGGCCAGGCAACAGTGAAATCGTTTTCGGTTTCTAACATCTGCGCTGCAAGCCGACCAGTTTCTAATCCGTAATCGATGCCTTCACCGTTAAGTGGATTAACACACCCAGCTGCATCACCGACGAACATAAAGTTCTTGCCAGCGATTCCTGAGACAGCTCCACCCATTGGCAACAAGAAAGACCACGGCATTCGAATGTCGCCAGAAAGTTTCCAGTCCTCGCGCTGTTGGTCTGCATATGTATTCATCAGTGCGCGAAGGTTTACATCAGCAGGTCGCTTGTTGGTTGCAAGAGTTCCAACGCCAACATTCACTTCACCGTTTGCTAGCGGGAAAATCCATCCGTAACCTGAAAGAATTTCATTCTTATCGCCGCGCAATTCCAAGTGTGATGAGATCCATGGATCGTCATGACGTTCACTCTTGATGTAACCGCGAGCAGCAACACCATACGCAGTATCGCGATGCCATTCCCGACCAAGTTTGCGACCAAGTTGGGAACGTGCACCGTCTGCAATGATTACTGAGTTTGCATTGATAGTCACGGTTCCAGTTTCGGTTCTAACAATTACAGATTTAATAGCACCGGCATCCATCACCACGTCAGTTGCGCTGTGACCTTCAAGCACAGTTGCGCCTGCGGCTTTGGCGATCAACATGATTTGTTCATCAAGTTCCATGCGTGGTGCGGCGCCACCATAAGAAGGTAGAGATCCACCTGGCCATGGCAGCAATAACTCTTGGCCGAATCCTGCGGCACGAAGTCCCATGTTGCGAGCTCGACCTGATAACCAATCACTTAATCCGATGGCGTTCAGTTCCGAAATTGCTCGCGGAGTTAAGCCATCGCCACATGGTTTGTCGCGAGGAAAAACTGCGGAATCAATCAATACAACTTGGCGACCTGCGCGCGCTGCGTAAGTTGCAGCTGAAGAACCCGCAGGTCCAGCTCCTACAACTAATACGTCGGTATTGATCTCGCTCACTTACTTATTCTCTCGCGTTACTGGAATAACTGCATATTTAGATTTCCATGACTATGAAGACACGCAAAAACCTTCTGCGTCAAAACGCTCCGCTCGCGTCCCAGATTTCATTGCCCATCATTTTGTATTGCAGGCAATTAAGACCTGGAAAACTTCTGAGGTGAAACTACGGAGTGAGCGTCGGTCCCCAGATTTCATGCTGATCCATAGGATCTGCATACTGAAATTGGGGACGCGAGCGGAGCGTTTCACCGAGGAAGGTTTTCTAGGTCTAGCGCTTGAGCTAAAAGCTAAACAACACCAAATAAACGATCGCCAGCATCGCCAAGGCCTGGAACGATGTAACCCTTTTCGTTTAACTTCTCATCTACGGCTGCAGTTACCAACGTGACATCAACATCGCGACCAGCAAGTGCCGCTTCAACCGCTGCGATTCCTTCTGGTGCAGATAGCAAGCAGATCGCAGTGATTTGATTCGCGCCGCGCTCGAGCATCAAGTCGATAGCTGCAATCAAAGTTCCACCGGTGGCCAACATTGGATCAAGTAAGAAAACTTGACGGCCCTTTAGGTCTCCTGGAATGCGATCGGCATATGTAGTTGGTTGCAAGGTGTCATGATCACGAACCATGCCAAGGAATCCAACTTCAGCAGTTGGTAAAAGTCGGGTCATGCCATCGAGCATTCCCAGGCCCGCGCGAAGGATTGGAATCACAACTGGAGTTGGCGCAGCCAAGCGAACACCTTGGGCTGGGGCAACTGGAGTCTGCACAGTTACTGCTTCCACGCGAATCGATCGAGTTGCTTCATAGGCAAGAAGCATCACTAGTTCGTCAGCTAGGCGGCGAAAAGTAGGTGAATCTGTTCGTTCATCTCGCAACGCAGTTAGCTTGTGAGAAATCAGTGGGTGTTCAGTAATTAGTTTGCGCACGTGTTCACAATAACTGGCGCACCCAATAATCCAGCGCTTGGATCTGCGTTCTGTTAACAGTGTGACTGATGTGACTTATGTCGGCTTGCTCAATGACAGATTAATTACAGTTTTCTGAACCAGCACACCGAGCGCGCACTAAAAACTCACTCAACGTAGAATTCCTATAGATATTGCGAATGTCGCAGTGTTGTTAAGAGAGGAGCCCTCCGTGTTGAAGGGTGTAAAACTTGCCTCAGTCCTAGCTGTAGCGTCATTGGCGCTTGCAGCATGTGGATCAAGTGGCGATAGCGCAGAAAGTGCAGCACCAGCTGAAACTGCTGCAACTTCAAGCGTCAAGGTCGGTATGGCCTATGACCAAGATGGTAAGGGTGACGGCTCGTTCAACGACGCTGCATTCGCTGGCCTTTCAAAGGCTCAGACCGATCTTGGTGTTGAAATCAAGGAAGTTAACTCAGGATCAAGCGCAACTGATGCAACTCGCGAAGAACTTCTAACCCTTCTTGCTGATGGTGGATACAACCCAGTTATCGCAGTTGGCTTCGCATACAGCACAGCACTAGCTGCAGTTGCTCCAAAGTTCCCAGAAACAACTTTCGCAATCGTTGACTCAGTTGTTGAATCACCAAACGTTGGTTCATTGGTCTTTGCTGCAGAGCAGGGTTCATACCTAACAGGTGTTATCGCAGCAACTGCATCGAAGTCCGGCACAATCGGCTTCATCGGTGGCATGGAAATCGATCTAATCAAGGCTTTTGAAGCTGGTTACATCGAAGGTGCAAAGTCTGTTAACCCAGACATCAAGATTGAATCCAAGTACATGGGCGCTGCAGGCGACAACACAGCATGGAACGTGCCTGAAAAGGCTAAGACTGCAACTGATGGCATGATCGCCAACGGTGCAGACGTTATCTATGCTGCTGCTGGTGGTTCCGGTCTAGGCATGTTCCAGTCTGTAAAGGCTGCTGCTGATGGCGGAGCAACTGTATGGGCAATCGGTGTTGACTCTGATCAGTACACCGTTCCAGCTCTTGCTGAATACAAGGACATCATCTTGACATCCATGTTGAAGCGCGTTGACGTAGCTGTATACGACGTAATCGCAGCCGTAGTTGATGGAGCACCACTAGTTGGTGTTAACAACTTCGACCTATCCAAGGATGGCGTCGGTTACGCAACATCCAACTCTGCTGTATCTGAATTCTCAGGCGCTGCTGATGCAGCTGCCGAGAAGATCAAGTCCGGCGAAGTTACTGTTGGTACAACCGTTCAGTAATTAATCACTACAGTGAGGCTCGGGTGGATTTTTCCACCCGAGCCTCACTTTTTGTTTAAAGAAGTCGTAAGTTTAGTTAGTACCAAAGTCTGAAAGGCGCGGTTTAAGCGAATGAGCCAAAGTGCACTAGCGGTTGAACTCAAGGGAATCTGGAAACGATTCCCTGGAGTAATTGCAAACAGCGACATAAATCTAAAGGTAACTTCTGGAACAGTTCATGCCATCGTTGGCGAGAACGGTGCTGGCAAGTCAACACTTATGAAAATTCTTTATGGCATGCAAAAAGCTGACGAAGGAACGATCTCCATTAATGGCAGCGATCTTGTTTTCAATTCGCCTTCAGACGCAATTGATTCAGGCATTGGCATGGTCCACCAACACTTTATGTTGGCTGACAACTTCACAGTTTTAGAAAACATTGTTTTAGGTAGCGAACCAAAGAACGGCATTCGCTTAGATTTTGCAAAAGCTCGCAAACAGATTTCAGACATCGCGGCTGAGAATGGTCTTGCTGTAGATCCAGACGTATTAGTAAGTGAACTTGGCGTTGGCGATAGACAAAGAATTGAAATTCTTAAAGTGCTTTATCGCGGCGCAAAGATTTTGATCTTGGATGAACCAACTGCAGTTTTAGTTCCACACGAAGTTGATGAACTATTCAACACACTTCGCGATCTTAAAAAAGAAGGACTAACTGTTATCTTCATCAGTCACAAACTTGATGAAGTTTTGTCGATCGCTGATGAAATCACAGTTATTCGTCAAGGAACAACGGTCGGAAGTGTTAACCCACATACTCAAAATGTTTCAGCACGAGATCTTGCCGAAATGATGGTTGGTAATGAATTACCAACTCCAGATGCAGTCGGCGACACAATTCAGGATGAAGTTGTACTTAAAGTTGAAAATCTTTCCGTCTTTGCAAAAGGTGGCAAAGCAATTGTTGATGACATTTCATTCCAGATTCGGGCTGGTGAAATTGTCGGCATCGCAGGTGTTGAAGGAAATGGTCAAGCTGAAATTCTTGACGCCTTAATGGGTATTGAATCCGCATCCGGGCGAGTGCAGTTCAAAGATGAAGACATCACAAACAAGTCAACACGTCATCGTCGAGAGCTTGGCATTGGATTCATTCCAGAAGATCGTCATCGTCAGGCACTGATGTTGGAAGCTCCACTTTGGGAAAACCGAATGCTTGGACACCAAACAAAAGCTCCGAATGCCAAGGGCATGTGGCTAACCCCACGAAGTGCGAAAGCCGACACCAAGCGAATCGTTGAAGAGTATGACGTACGCACTCCAAACATTGATGTTCTTGCTAGCGCTCTTTCAGGTGGTAACCAACAGAAACTTATCGTTGGCCGTGAAATGTCTGGCGAACCAAAACTTCTAATTGCTGCACATCCAACTCGTGGTGTTGATGTTGGCGCGCAAGCTGCCATCTGGGATCACATTCGTCATGCTCGCCAGTCAGGACTTGCAGTATTACTAGTTTCTGCAGACCTTGATGAGCTAATTGGACTTAGCGACAACATTAAGATTTTACTTCGCGGCAAGTTCGTTGCTGATGCTGATCCGGCAACAGTTACACCGCAAGAACTTGGTACTGCGATGACCGGAGCAGGAGAGGCTGCCTAATGAATCTTCGAAGAATTGGTACCAGTCTGATTGCACCTGCAATCGGTCTATTTGTTTCGCTAGCCGTAACTGCAGTCATCTTGGTTGCAATCGGTGCAAGTGTCTCGACTGTTTTTTCTTCAATGTGGAATTACGGAACTTCACCGCGCGCGATGTCGCTGATGCTTAACTTGGCAACGATTTATTTCTTGAGTGCGTTGGCGGTTTCCATCGGATTCAAAATGAATCTGTTCAACATTGGTGTTAACGGTCAATACGTTCTTGCTGCGCTTGCTGCTGCTGTAGTTGCAAGTAATTTAACTCTGCCTAAGGTCGCATCGGTTAGCATCACAATTTTTGTTGCGATGTTTGTTGGCGCCGCGTGGGCTGGCATCTCAGCATGGTTAAAGGTAGCCCGAGGTGTCAGTGAAGTTATTTCAACCATCATGTTGAACTTCATTGCGATTGGAATTATCAGTTACATAATTGTGCGTACTCCAATTGGAACCGAAACTAGTTTGAACATTCGTGGCACCAAGGCAATTCCAGAAACCGGAATGCTTCGTGGAATCGCTTTTATCGATCCTGGAACTCAAATCTATGGATTCTTCTTTATCGCTATTTTCATCGGTGTTGCATATTGGTTCTTACTAAACCGCACACGGTTTGGTTTTGATCTGCGCGCAACTGGTAAATCAGCAACAGCTGCTCGTACAAGTGGCGTGCAATCAAATCGAATGATCTATGTAACTATGTTGCTTTCCGGAGCTGTCGCTGGATTAGTTGGTCTTCCTTATCTATTGGGTGACACCGGCTCATACACTTTGCAGTTCCCAACTGACTGGGGATTCATCGGTATCGCCATTGCCTTGCTGGGTAGAAACAATCCACTAGGTATTGCGTTAGGCGCGATACTTTGGGCCTTCTTAGATATCTCAAGTGGCCAACTAGTTCTCGAAGGTGTGCCGAGAGAAATCTCCACAATCATGCAGGGCTTAATTGTGATCGTTGTTGTAATTTCCTACGAAGTAGTTCGTCGCTACCAAGTGAAGAGTGAGCAAACAAGTGTTGCTAAAGCATTAGCCAAGCAGGAGGCATCAGTATGACTTACTTGAAATCTCGTAGATTTATTGGCGCTGCCTTTACGGCAATCACCATGCTTTCCATTACTCGCACCATCACAGGCAATGGTGACCTCACTAGCACTGTGACTATTGCGCAGGCTTTGGTATTCGCATCCCCGATTGCGTTGGCTGGTCTTGCAGGTATCTGGGCAGAGCGCGCGGGCGTAATCAACATTGGCCTTGAAGGCATGATGATCCTGGGTACCTTCGGTGCTGGCTGGGCTGGTTGGCAGTGGGGTGTTTGGGCTGGCGTCTTAGCTGGCGTGATCTTTGGAGCTATCGGAGGTTTACTTCTCGCAGTAGCCGCCGTTACCTTCGGCGTGGATCAAATTATTGCTGGAACCGCGATTAACCTCTTGGCACTTGGTCTAACTAAGTTCCTAGCAATCTTGCTATTCACAAATGCTCCGGGTGGTGGACAAGCACAGTCACCACCGATCAAGGGTGAGATTCCAACTTTCACGGTTGAATCAATTGTGGAGCCACTAACTTCACTGCATGAAAAGGGAATCTTCTTCATCAGTGATCTAGCTGGAATTCTTGCTGGTTTGTTCTACAACTTGTCACTACTGACCATCATTACGTTCTTACTATTCGTAATGACAAGTTACCTACTTTGGAAAACTGCATTTGGTCTGCGTTTACGTAGTGCTGGTGAAAACCCATGGGCGGCCGACTCACTAGGTGTGAAGGTTGTGCAGTTCAAGTACGCAGCAGTGGTGTTCTCCGGAATGCTTGCCGGTCTTGGTGGCGCTTACCTATCTATCGCTTCAACTATCTACCGAAACGGCAACACTGCTGGTCGTGGTTACATCGGTTTAGCAACCATGATCTTCGGTGACTGGCGGCCAGGTGGTACTGCTGCTGGTGCATTGATGTTTGGTTACATCGACACTTTGCGTTTGATCGACACTGGAAATCAAAACGTTAAAGGTTTGATTCTGCTTGGTGCAATCATCTTGTTCGCAATCGGTGGCATCATGCTTCGTCGTGCTCGTCGCAACTCTGCAGTCGGTTTCTTGATTCTTGGTTCCGTAATGATTGGCGCCTACTTCTCAGCTACTTCATTCCCACCAGAAGTTGCCCAGGTTGCTCCATACATAACCACTCTGTTGGTACTTGCAACTGCGTCACAAAATCTGCGACCGCCAGCTGCTGACGGTGTTCCTTATCGAAAGGGAGATCATCACTAATGGAAATCAATTGGGATGAATTGCGAAGTGCCGCAAGTGCGGCAATGTCGAAAGCGTATGCACCATATTCGAACTTTCCAGTTGGTGTTGCTGGATTAGTTGATGACGGTCGAATTGTCACTGGCTGCAATGTAGAGAACGCTGCATATGGTGTTGCGTTGTGTGCTGAATGTGGCTTGATCTCAAGTTTGATTAGCACTGGCGGCGGCAAACTGGTTGCGGTTGCTTGTGTAGATCGACATGGCAACGCACTGATGCCTTGTGGTCGTTGTCGTCAATTACTTTGGGAACACGGTGGTCCGAATTGTCTGCTTGATTCGGTATCTGGAATCAAGTCAATGACCGAGATACTTCCGGACGCATTTGGCGCGCATGATTTAACGGATCGCCTTTAAACGCATTAGCCTTACAGGTATGACACTTCCCCGAGTGAAATTAACATCATGACTGCAGAACTATTTGCTGCCGTTGATTTGATCGCCGCTAAGCGCGATAAGCACGAACTAACCGATGCCCAAATAGATTGGTTCGTTGACGCCTACGTTCGAAATGTAATTGCTGAAGAACAAATGTCAGCGATGGCCATGGCGATTTTGCTAAACGGGATGAACCGCCGTGAAATTGTGCGCTGGACCAAGGCATACATCGATTCTGGTGAAACTATGAATTGGTCAACGCTTGGACGACCAACTGCTGACAAACATTCAACTGGTGGCGTAGGTGACAAGATCACTTTGCCGCTTGCACCGTTAGTTGCTGCGTGTGGTGTTAGCGTCCCACAACTTTCTGGTCGCGGCCTTGGTCATACGGGTGGCACTCTGGACAAACTTGAAGCTATTAAAGGTTGGCGTGCCAGCCTAAGCAACACCGAAATGTTTGAAGTACTGAAATCAACTGGTGCCGTTATTTGCGCAGCAAGCCAAACCTTGGCACCTGCTGACCGTCGAATCTATGCGTTGCGCGATGTAACTGGAACTGTGGAATCCATTCCTTTGATCTCGGCATCAATCATGAGCAAGAAGATTGCCGAAGGAACTGGCGCTCTTGTCCTAGATGTAAAAGTTGGCTCGGGTGCATTTATGAAAACCGTTGAGCAAGCTCGCGAGCTAGCAACGACCATGGTTGGAATTGGTAACGATGCAGGCGTAACTACCCGCGCATTACTAACTGCAATGGATGTGCCGCTCGGTCGAACTGCTGGGAATGCGTTAGAAGTTCAAGAATCTATCGATGTCCTAGCTGGCGGTGGTCCGGCTGACGTTGTTGAACTTACTGTGACTTTGGCAAGAGAAATGTTGGAAGCCAGTGGCGCTGGTGGATTAAAGGATCCAGCCCAGGCACTTGCTGATGGGTCGGCAATGGATGTGTGGCGAGCCATGATTACAGCGCAAGGTGGAGATTTATCCGTTGCGCTTCCGATGGCTAAGGAAACTCATAATGTTGTTGCGGATGCATCAGGTTACCTAACCAAGCTGGATGCGCTTTCAGTTGGAATGGCCAGTTGGCGACTTGGCGCAGGTCGAGCCCGCAAAGAAGATTCGGTCCAGTTTGGTGCGGGAATTGAGTGGCATGTGGGCCACGGTGAAAAAGTTGAAAAGGGTCAAGAGCTCTTTACGTTGCACACTGACGAACCAGCCCGATTCGAATCAGCCCTAGAAGTCTTAACGCAGGGTTACGAAATTGGTTCGGAGTCGGAAATATCACAACGCCTGCCATTAATCATTGATCGGATTGTTTAAAACTTGTTTGTAAA
The DNA here is from genome assembly GCA_030157865.1 of Candidatus Nanopelagicales bacterium. Taxonomy (GTDB): domain Bacteria; phylum Actinomycetota; class Actinomycetes; order S36-B12; family UBA5976; genus UBA5976. Next base: position 10,578 of record JAOATY010000003.1, read on the forward strand.
ACTTTCCCAAGTATTCTGATTACATGCCTGAATTAATTAGCGAACCAACCATGATTCCAGTACCCGGTGGAAAATCTATTGCAGAGTACATCGGTCGAGTTAAGACTGGAGATAACGAAGTTTCGATTGCAGTTATGCATGCTCCGGCTGGCTGGTCAGAACCTGCCCAAGCACCAGCCTTTGACGAATTCACAATCGTTATTACCGGCTCCATCGATGTTGAACATGAAGGCAAAACAACAACAGTTGGTGCAGGTCAGGCACTAATCACTCGTGCAGGTGAAAAGGTTCGTTACCTAACTCGTGAAGATGCACATTACGTAGCGATCTGTGTACCAGCTTTCTCACCAGAACTAGCTAATCGAGATGAAGACGCATGATTTCGCCAGCAGTAATCAAAGCGGTACCAAAAGTTGTTTTGCATGATCACCTAGATGGTGGTTTACGAGTGAAAACAATTTTGGAACTTGCCCAACTTCATAACTACACCGCATTGCCTTATGACAATGAAGAGCAACTTGGTAATTGGTTTCACACTGCAGTACAAGGCTCACTCGAAATTTACTTAGAAACATTTGCGCACACTGTCGGTGTTATGCAAACTCCAGATGCATTGCAGCGCGTAGCAAGTGAATGCGCGCAAGATCTCGCCGAAGACGGTGTGGTTTATGCCGAAATTAGATTTGCACCTGAACTGCATACTGCTAAAGGTTTGAGCTATCGCGAAGTTATCGACAACGTCTTGATCGGTTTTGCCCATGGTGAAGCCGAGGCAAAAGCTGCCGGTAAAACAATTCGCGTTGTTGCATTGTTAACCGCGATGCGTATGGCTGATGTATCTCTTGAAATTGCAAAGCTGGTTGTTGAATACCGGGATCGTGGTGTGGTTGGTTTCGACATCGCAGGCAAGGAAGCGGGCTATCCTCCGACAGAGCACATCGAAGCATTCCAGTACTTGCAGCGCAACAATGCTCACTTCACTATTCATGCTGGTGAAGCATTTGGCCTAAAGAGTATTTGGGAAGCAATTCAATTCTGTGGCACCGAACGTCTAGGACATGGTGTTCGAATCATTGATGATGTAACTGTTAATCCTGATGGTTCCGTAACCCTCGGTGACTTAGCTGCCTACGTTCGGGATCGTCGAATTCCTTTGGAGCTTTGCCCTAAGTCCAATGTTGATACTGGAGCTGCAGCAAGTATTGCTGAGCACCCAATTGGATTACTTCGTAAATTGAATTTCCGTGTGACTTTGAATACCGACAACCGTTTGATGTCTGACACTTCAATGTCCTCTGAAATGTCATCTCTGGTTGAAGCTTTTGATTATTCATTACGTGATCTTGAATGGCTAACTGTTAACGGTATGAAGAGTTCCTTCTTGCCGTTTGATCAACGTCTGGACATCATTAATCACATCATTAAGCCTGGCTACGCCAGACTTCGTGAACAGGTTGGTTCTTAGTAACTTCCGATTGCAGCAACGCCGTCAAGGATTGCTCGCGAACTTGAAAGTCCAAGGCGAGTAGCGCCAGCGTTAATAAGCTCCGTTGCAAATTCAATGTTTCGGATTCCACCTGATGCCTTGACGCCTAATCGGCCACCCACAGTTTCGTGCATGATCTTGATAGCTCGGACATCAGCGCCGCCAGCTGGATGAAAACCTGTGGCAGTCTTAACAAAGTCAGCTCCCGCGCTTTCACAGCGCTGGCAGGCCTTTGCAATCTGCTCATCAGTTAGCGCGGCAGTTTCTAGGATGACTTTCAGTACTGCGCCAGATGTGGCGTTACGGACTGCGGATACTTCGGCCTCTAGGTAATCCCAATCCCCCATGATTGCTCGACCAACATCGATAACCATGTCGACTTCATGTGCGCCTTGCGAGACAGAAAGTTTGGCTTCAGCAGCCTTGATTTCTGCTGCATGTTTTCCACTTGGGAAACCGCAAACCGTTGCAACCTTGACGCCATTGGAAACATTGGCAACAGCTAGCGAAACAAAAGTTGGAGATACACAAACCGAGAAAGTGCCAAGCTCAGCTGCCTCGGCACATAGCGCAATCACATCTGCATCCGTTGCTTCCGGCTTTAGCAAAGTGTGATCAATCATCTTGGCTAGTTGATTACGATCCATCAGTTGCCTCCACTTAGTAACGGCCCAGCATCAGCAGCCAGGCTCTGCAATTCATTATCGGCGGTTTGCTGTGCAATTGCTAAATCATCGCCGCGAACTACAACTTCTAAATAACACTTAATCTTTGGTTCAGTTCCACTTGGTCGCACAATGACTCGAGCTTTTTCAATCTGGCCTTCGCCAGCAAGATGAATGATTACCGCATCAGTCTTAGGTAAATCACCAAAGCCAGGTGATAAATCATCAATCCGGTTTACCGATAGACCGCCAAGTTTCGTTGGTGCCGTGCTGCGAATACCAGACATCGTCACTGAAACTTGTTCAGTACTTGTTACTCGAACTGAGACTTGATCCGTTGCATGTAATCCATGTGACAAAGCCAGCGCATCAAGAACTTGCCAAATAGTTGTTCCTTGACTCTTTAAGTGAGCCAGCATTTCCATGAATACCGCAGCTGCAGAAATTCCATCTTTGTCACTTACATTCTTTGGGTCAACGCAATAACCCAAAGCTTCTTCATAACCGAAAACTAAGTTGTTAACACGTGAAACCCATTTGAATCCAGTGAGCGTTGATTCGTATGCCAGCCCTGCGGATTTAGCAATCGATTCCAACATCATTGATGACACGATTGAATTCGCCAAAGTTCCAGAAATCTTTGAACCAGACAACTTTGCTCGTTCAATCATCCACCAACCAAGCAGGCTTCCGATTTGATCGCCGCGCAATGTGATCCAGTCACCCAATTTATTTGGCACAGCAGCGGCAAACCGATCTGCATCAGGATCATTTGCGAGTAACACATCAACTGAATTTTTCTTAGCTAACGCAATTGCAACATCAAGTGCTCCCTTTTCTTCTGGATTAGGGAATGCAACAGTTGGAAATGCTGGGTCAGGATCTCGCTGTTCCATTGCGGCGATTGGTTCAATAAATCCTGAGGCAGCTAAAACTGTTTGCAAGGTTTTCCAACCCACACCATGCATCGCGGTATAAACCGAAGTAACAGCTTTGCGTTGAGCCTCAGTTGTGGGTCCGGATCCAATTAGTTGCGAGGTTAATGAAACATACGTGTTGAAAACTTCATTCGCGACCGGTGTTCCAGCATTTCCTTGTTGGATTTCTCTAACGTCAGTCACGGCTCTGATTAGCTTCGAGATTTCTTCGTCCACTGGTGAAACAATTTGTCGCCCATCACCTAAATAAACTTTGTAACCATTGTCTTGAGGTGGGTTATGGCTTGCCGTAACCATCACACCTGCACACGCATCAAGCTGGCGAATGGCAAAAGCGAGAACTGGGGTTGGGACCACGTGCGAAAAGATAACTGGTTCCAGTCCAGCTCCAGACATTACAAGTGCTGTGTCATTTGCAAATACGTCGCTGTTGTATCGGGCATCAAATCCGATAACTACTTTCTTCCCGGTCATACCTTGCAGCACTAAATACTGAGCTAACCCTGATGCAGCTTGCAAAACAGTCACGCGATTCATTCGATTTGGGCCGGCGCCTAATGCGCCACGTAAACCTGCAGTACCAAATTCCAAAGGAGCCAAGAAGGCATCTTGTAGTTCATTGAGGGCAGCGTGATCTGATTGAGCGGACTCAAGAAGATTTGTGAGTTGCGCTTTAGTTATTGAATCTGGATCTTGTTCTATCCATGATTGAACGCGCAAAATTAAGTTGCTTTCGATGCTCACTGCTCTAGCGTAGAGGTTAAAAATCTTGGGTAGACTTAAGTATGCAGAGACCATTCACCGCAAGCATTGTGGTTGAAACTGCGCCCCTAATTCTTGACATTGGCGTAGTCCTTCTGCTGGCTGCCACCCTTGGTTACATCGCTCGGCGACTTGGCCTACCTGCAATCGTCGGATATCTGCTCACTGGACTTATGGTTTCTCCATTTACGCCTGGTTATACGGCGGGGCCGGAACAGCTTTCTTTACTGGCTGACATTGGTGTGGTCTTATTGTTGTTTGAAGTTGGTATTGAAATCAACCTTCCCAAACTTGGCAAACGGCAACGCGCTTTGCTCTGGGAATCACCATTGCAAATTGCAATTGGTATGCTAATTGGTACACCAGTTTTCATGTTGCTTGGAATATCAACTCTTGGTTCACTTCTACTTGCGCTTGGTGTTGCAATGTCATCAAGCGTGGTAATCGTTAACATAACTCGAAGTCGTGGCCGAACTACTGATCCGGCAACCGAAGAAGCTTTGCTCGCTTGGAGTGTTATTCAAGACATTGTCGGCGTCGCAGTTGCTTCCATAATTCTGGTGCTGTTTGGAAATGATCAAAGGTCTTTGCCCCAAGCGCTAGGTGGCTTGATCGGATTTGGAATCACGGCTTATGTTTCCGCTCGAATCCTGCCGAGTGTCTTACGTAGAGTTCGCAATTCGCCAGATCTATTTTTGATTTATTCAGTGGCTATTGGTTTAGTTTTAGCTGCCGTAGGCGCGACTGTGTTTGGAATTCCTATGGCATTGGCGGCATTCGTTGCTGGCCTCGCCATTCACGTTGGGGAAGATACGGATGAAGTTCGACGAGTATTGCTTCCCTTTAGAGATTTGTTTGCGGTGCTCTTCTTTGTATTAATCGGAAGCCTGATCCAACCTGATCTAATTGCTCAAGCATTGCCATTCGCAGCAGTTCTCATTGTTCTTCTGATTGTTTTAAAGACGTTGCCGACTTACTTGATTATTAAATTTACAGACATTCAATCAAGGCCGATGCAGCACGCAGTTGGACTAAGCCAACTAGGAGAGTTCTCGTTCGTTCTTGGAAGTGCTGCATTGACAGCGGGGGCAATTTCAAGTGATCAGTTTTCAGGCATCTTGATTGCAGTTGTGATTTCCATCGTGGGATCCAGCGTTATTGTGCGATTAGTTGGACAGTCAAACAAATTACTTCGGTAACAACGCCTTAATGTCAGAACGAATATCTTCTGGGGCTGTACTTGGTGCAAATCGCTTGATTGTTTGGCCATCAGGGGAAATCAGGAATTTTGTAAAGTTCCACTTCACGCCACCACCAAGGAGACCTTTTGATCGGCTCTTAAGGAATTGAAAAACTGGATGTGCGTCTTTGCCATTCACATTTACTTTTTGAGAAAGTGGAAAATCTACTCCGTAGTTAACTTTGCAGAACTCATCAATCGCAGCATCATCACCTGGTTCTTGATGCGCGAACTGATCACACGGAAAACCTAAAACAATTAAGCCTTGCTCACGAAATTCTTCATGAAGTTTCTGCAGGCCTTCATATTGCGGGGTGAAGCCACACTTACTCGCTGTGTTTACAACCAAAATTGGCTTGCCTGAATAATCAGCGAGTGAAACGTTCTCGCCTCGATTATTCACAAAGGACAAGTCATAAATGTTTGATGGGGTAGCCATATCTCCATGATTCCCTGCTACTCACCTACTGGCAACCGCTGATGAATCGTTTATCCATGGTTATTCAATAATCGCCCCTATGGTTAAAGCATGGAAACAATTGTTTTGAACATGCGTTGGGCCGGATATCTACTATTTGCAATTGGCTTAATCAATTGGCGATATCAAAACTCATTTGAAAAAGGTGCCCCGCTTTGGATATTTGGTTTGGCATTAATCATCGGAACTTACATTCCAGCTGTTTCTAAAGTAATAACAACAAAAGTTGGCGCAACGATAATTGCAATCATTGTTGCACTGCTATTGATGTTGGCGTTCTTCGCTTAAGGCGTTGTTGCTGGGGCAGGGTCAAACCTGATGATGGCTTGAACCATCATGTGATCGGAGCCTCGATAGTTGTTATCAAAAGTTCCATCTTCATTTAGGCGCAATGCAACTTGATAAGCATCAGCGTGAAGAAATTCGCCTTTATACATAACGTAGTCAATTCGCACTGGATCACTTGAAGTAATTGGGCGCTTTGGCCATCCCGAACGATTACCTCCGGTGTATGAAGTTGTGTATGCATCGCCAAAGAATTTGTATTCATTTGTAGGTGCGTTAAATGAATCAAGCCAACCATCTTCAGCTAATTCAAAAAGCATTCCTTTTGGCTCGCGATTGTCATACGAATTGAAGTCACCCATAAGAATCATCGGAACACCTTCAAGGCCACTTGCTTTGTTCAAGTCCTCGGCCCATTTGGTAAATGCACTTCCAACTAATTCACGATCTTTCTTACCCCGCGCATTCTTTTCGTTATTCAAATGCAGGCTCACTGCCAGGAATACACCAGTTCCGTTTAAGCCTTCAAGGTATGCCCAGCTGAATTCGCGAGTCTTTGCATATCGAAGTCCGTCAACAATGTCAGTTAAACGACCTTGGCCTGCAGATGGAATTCCTTCAGGAAGATCTACTTGTTTAACTTTGTCTGCCTTATAAAGAATGTGTGCAGAGTGAATACAGCTATTTGGATCACAAGTATCGACCTCTGTTGTAGTTGGTAAGTAACCACCCGCTGCTGACATAGCTTGAATGTCTTGCCAGTGCGTCATACGTGCGCCGCCCTCACCAACAACACGAATTTGTGTGGCTTCCTGGAGGCCAATTACATCCGAGTTGGATTCATTGATGGTTCTGCCAATAGCCTCACGGCGCTTTTTCCACGCCGGGACTGCGGTGTTGTTTGGCTTAGCAATGTTGAAGGTCGCGAAAGTTAAATTCGGAATCGGCAAGATGGTTGGTGAAATAGATGGCTCAGTAACAACCAAAGTTGGGGCGGCGCTGATTGTTGGTGCAGCGTTATCGCTCTGCGGAATCCAGTTAGATGCGGCTGGGACCACAATCAAAGTGGCAATAACCAAAAAGATTGGGATTGCCATCAGTTTGCTCTGGCGAAAGTCCTTGAACACCGAGTGATCTGGGGGTTTTGGTGCTCGGCGCTTCCCGCGGCCGTCCTCAATTTTCCCCATTGCCCAAGCCTAAGCCAGTATTCAGGTCCCGAACATGCCCCGAAAGTGAACAAATTGCTTAAATAGCAAGGGTTTCTGTCCGCCAAGTAGAATTGAGACCTGCCAGTAACTGGGAATTTTCGCAGTTTGCGCCTAACCAAGGAGTCCGAATGGGTTTGCTCGACAACCTGGAACAGCGCCTCGATCGAATCGTAAATGGCTCATTTTCCAAGGCTTTTAAGTCAGAGGTCCAGCCAGTTGAACTGGGTGCAGCTTTGCAACAGGAAATTGATAACCGAGCCGACACCATTACTGGGCAGACCGTTGTTCCTAACATCTTCATAATCGAGCTTGGGCCAGTGGATCATGAGCGGCTAGCGGCTTACTTCGAAACTCTTAGCGTTGAACTGGGTGCTTTAGCTGATGCTTACTCCTCTGAACAGCGCTACACCACAGTCGATGCAGCTCACATAAGTTTTGATCTTGACGCGGAATTAGAAACCGGCGTATTTCGAATTCGCAGCACTGCAGCCAAACGACCAGCTGATGCAGTTTCTGCTTCACCGGTTGCACAAGATGTAACACCACAAGTTCCATTGACGGCGTTCACACCAGAAGCAACTCCGTATCTAACTTCGATTACTGGTGAAGAATTTAAGATCACCCAATCTGTTACCAACATCGGACGTGGTGTTGAAGCGGATATTCAAATTGATGACACCAGTGTTAGCCGACTTCATTGCGCAATTGTTTTAGGATCTGAAGTTTTAATTCGCGACCTTGGTTCAACAAATGGAACTGTTGTCGATGGAGCGCGAGCTACTGAGTCAGTCCTTCGTGATGGATCAATAATCAAAATCGGAAACATTACTCTGACATACATGAGTAAGTGAGCTGACAATGTCTGAATTACTACTCAGCATTTTGCGAATTGGTTTTCTAATTGCACTCTGGTGGTTTGTGCTGACAGTCGTTTCCGTTTTACGAAGAGACTTGCAAGCACCTCGCGATGCAAAGCCACTTACACCTGCACGTTCAAGTAAGCGTCCAAGTCCTCGACCTACGCTTCGAGCTCGTAAGACTTCAACACAACTAGTAATCGTTGAAGGTGCACTTACTGGCACGTCGGTTCCATTAGGTTCCTCACCAATCATTATTGGACGCGCACCAGATGCCACCATTGTTTTGGATGATGATTTTGTTAGTACTCACCATGCGCGCTTAACACCGAATGGCAATCATTGGATTGTTGAAGATCTTGGGTCAACTAACGGAACTTGGATTGATCGCACTCGCGTATCAACTCCAACGGTTTTCCGACCTGGTACTCAACTACGTATTGGCCGAACCAGCATGGAATTGAGCTCATGACCGGTTTAAGTCTTCGTTTTGCTGCGCGTTCTGAAATTGGACGAGTTCGCCGTAACAACGAAGATGCCGGATACGCAGCCTCAGATTTACTTGTGGTTGCTGACGGCATGGGTGGTCATGAAGCTGGTGAACTTGCTAGCGCTGCCACCGTTGCTGCAGTTGTCGCTGCTGCCGCTTCATCGGTTGGTGCGGATGAAGTACTTAACCAACTAGCTGAAGCAGTCATTACATCTGGCGAATACATTGCAGATGTAGTTGCGGGTAATCGCGATCTCGCTGGCATGGGAACAACTATGACTGTGGTTGCGTTACGAGAAGACCGCATTGCAATGGCACACGTTGGTGATTCACGTGCGTATGTTTATCGTGATTCCGAACTTCAGCAAATGACAAAGGATCACACCTTTGTACAAACTTTGGTGGACTCAGGTGAAATCACATTAGAAGAAGCCGCAGTTCATCCCCGTCGCAATTTAATGATGCGGGCAATTGATGGAATTCATGCCGTTGAAGTTGACTTGTCAGTTCGTGAAACTCGAGAAGGCGATCGTTACCTTTTATGTAGTGACGGTCTTTGCGGTGTTATTGATGCAAATCAAATCGCTGAATGTTTATCGCATGAAGATTTAACTCAAGCAGTAACGCAACTTATTGATGCTGCGATGGCTGCTGGTGCGCCTGACAACATAACAGTTGTTGTCGCCGACGTTGTTAATGACAGCATCGAAGTTGATCCAGTACTCATTGGTTCAGCGGCTGACTCGATCAATCAATCTCGCTTACCTGCAGTTGATTTTCCTGATGAAGGCGAAGCATCGGTTCAGCTGGATCGAAGTGATTTTCTAGAAACTGGAAAGAGCTGGTTGGTTCCAGTGCTTTCAACCATCGGAGTTATTGCAGTTGGAATTGCTGCCACACTTTGGTGGCTTGCTAATCAATGGTTCGTTGGGGTTTACGAGAAAGAAGACGTTGTAGCAATTTTCCAAGGGGTTCCAGCTGGTGGCATGTATCGCTTAGTTGAGATCACCGAAATCGAAGCTGGATCATTGCCTGAATACGAACGCGATCAGGTCTACCAAACTTTTGAGTCGGGCGATCTTGAAAATGCCGAAGCTGCTGTTGAACGTTTAAAGCTAAGTGCTGACTTGTGTGTCCTAACTCCTGCTACTCCAGGTTGTCCGGAGATTAATCAGTGAGCGAAACGCTTAATCGGTATCGAGTATCCACGCGACGTTCGGCAGAACTAGCGCTACTTGTTGGTGCTTGGCTCATTGGAGTCTTCGCCTGGATTTTGGTGGATTCAGCAACTGGCGAAACTTCTTTAGGTGGATGGACATCTTTGCTTAGTGCTGGTGTCTTGCTTCTGGTAACTCATGGTGTTGTGCGTTGGCAAGCGCCTTATGCAGACCCATTGTTGCTACCGAGTGTGGCTGCCTTGAACATGCTTGGGCTGGCAATGATTCATCGTTTGGACATTGCTGCTGAACAGCGAGCGATTAGTAATGGCAGTCCGATGCCAACGCCCGATGTTTACTTACAGCTGACCTGGATGCTTGTTGGGTTAGTTGCATTTATGTTGGTGCTTTCATTTGTTGGTGATCATCGCAGACTTCAAAGATTTACCTACACCGCCGGTTTTGCTGGTATCGCACTTTTGTTCTTACCGTTACTTCCATTCATTGGCAGTGAAGTAAACGGTGCTCGACTATGGATCAACTTCCTGGGATTTACTTTCCAACCAGGCGAATTAGCCAAAGTAGCGTTAACAATTTTCTTCGCTGGTTTCTTGGTTACTCGACGACATTCCCTTGCATTGGTGCACAACAAAATTCTTGGTGTTGGGGTTCCGCGGGCAAAAGATGTTGGACCGCTCTTATTGGTTTGGTTTGCTGCACTTTTAGTTTTGATTTTGGAACGAGATCTCGGAACCTCACTACTTTTGTTTGGCCTGTTCATCGTGATGCTCTATGTCGCAACCGGCAGACGTTCTTGGGTATTGATCGGTGGCTCACTATTAACGGTTGGTGGCGCGGTCGCTTATCAGGCATTCGGTCACGTACGCGTTCGCTTTGATGTTTGGTTAGATCCGTTCGCCGATGCAAATGGCACTGGTTTTCAAATCGTGCAATCACTTTATGGATTTGCGAACGGTGGAATTTTTGGAACTGGTTGGGGTCAGGGTTATCCGCAATTAGTTCCTTTCGCGAAAACAGATTTCATTACATCTGCCCTTGGCGAAGAGCTTGGCTTGATGGGATTAATTGCAATCCTGCTGCTGTTCGCAATTGTTGTTGAGCGTGGAGCTCGCGCAGCCGTTGCAACTCGAGATCCGTTTGGCAATCTATTGGCAATTGGTCTTACTACCGTCATTGGTCTTCAAACGTTCATTGTTATTGGTGGCGTCACTCGACTCGTGCCACTAACTGGGTTAACAACTCCGTTCTTGTCTTATGGTGGTTCTTCACTCGTCGCAAACTACATAATCATTGCGCTCTTGATTCGGATTTCAAACGCAGCTCGCGCACCTGAGGTAACTGATGCGGAATTAGTTCTACGTCCAGCAGGTGACGAAAATGATTAGACAAATCAATCGCGTAACTGCCGCAATCGTTGTGCTGTTGTTAGCGCTAATAATTAATCTTTCTTACATTCAGGTTTTCAAAGCTGGGGACTTGCGAGGACAAGCTGGAAATCAGCGCGTGACTTTAACCGAGTACTCACGTGAACGAGGACCAATCCTGTTGGCTTCGGAAGCAATTGCGGAATCAACTCCAACGTCAGATGCCTTGAAGTATTTGCGCGAGTATGCAGATGGTTCAACTTATGCCGCAATCACTGGTTTCTATTCTGTGGTTTACGGCGCAACTGGAATTGAATCTGAGGCAAACAACATTCTTGCGGGCAATGACAGTCGCTTCTTTGTTGATCGCTTGCAACAACTATTTGCGAATCGTGAGCCTAAAGGTGGTGCAATTCGGTTAACTATTGATCCGGATGCTCAGGTGGCGGCCATGAAAGCTCTTAATGGCAGAACTGGCGCAGTAGTTGCAATCGATCCAACAACAGGCGCAATTTTGGCTTTAGCAAGTTCGCCGTCTTTTGATCCAAACTTGTTGTCGAGTCATGATGCTGGTGACATCCAAGCTAACTACGAAGAATTAAATGCTGATTCGGACCAGCCACTGCTAAATCGTCCACTTGCAATGACATTGCCACCAGGTTCAACCTTCAAGTTAGTTACAGCTGCTGCTGCCCTAGAGTCTGGAAACTATGTTGCCGATTCTGAATTGCCCGGACCTAAGCAAATCAATTTGCCAGGAACTGACGTTCAACTTGGAAACTGGAATGACAAAGCTTGTGGTGCGGGCGATGTCACAACTTTGCAATCAGCATTAGAGATTTCCTGCAACACCGCATTTGCTTGGTTAGGTATGGAATTGGGAGCTGATGCAATCAGCGAACAGGCACAAAAGTTTGGATTTGAATCTGAATTTGATGTGCCAATGACAGCGGCCATTAGTAGATTCCCAGCTGACCCGAATAAGCCACAAACTGCGATGAGTGCGATCGGACAATTCGATGTTCGTGCTACCGCTCTGCAGATGGCTATGGTTGCAGCCGGCATTGCTAACGATGGCGTAGTTATGAACCCGTATTTGATCAGCCAAGTACTTGGCCCAGACTTAACTGTGTTGCAAAATACCAACCCGTCAGCGTTTGGTCGCGCAATGTCAGTAGAGAATTCCAAGATTCTGCGAGACATGATGGTTGGCGTGGTCAACAATGGCACAGCCACAAAGGCCGCTATTTCAGGAATTAACGTTGGTGGCAAAACTGGCACAGCTGAAAATGCACCAGGTGAACCAGCGCACGCTTGGTTTGTTGGGTTAGCCCCGAGTGATCAATCAAAGGTTGCAGTCGCAGTCGTTCTACAAAACGGTGGCGGTGCTACCGAGGTGAGTGGAAACTCGTTAGCCGCTCCAATTGCCGCAGCCGTGATGCGTGCAGTTCTAAAACAATAGGCAAGAATAGAAGAGTTAGCACCGGGTTAAATACGGCACCGGGCTAGACATGGCATAGGAGAACTTAGGTGAGCACCTTCACGCAACTCGGTGATAGATACGACGTCGGGCAAGTAATTGGTCGCGGCGGCATGGCCGAAGTTTATGAAGGGACTGACCGACGTTTAAACCGTCGCGTTGCTATCAAAGTGTTGCGCCCTGATTTAGCTCGCGATCCAATGTTTCAAGAACGCTTTCGACGTGAAGCACAATCTGCTGCAGGTCTTAACCATCCAAACATTGTTGCTATCTATGACACCGGTGAAGATTTAATTGGTGATGGCCCGAACCAGGTTAGCGTTCCATACATTGTTATGGAATTTGTTGATGGCGTCACATTACGTCACATGCTTAACAACGGTCCACGAATTTTGCCGGAACGCGCGCTTGAAGTTATTGCAGGCGTTTTAGCTGCACTTGATTACGCACATCGTCATGGCATTGTGCATCGTGACATCAAGCCAGCAAACATCATGATCAATACCAATGGTGATGCAAAGGTTATGGACTTTGGTATTGCCCGTGCCATGAGCGACGCTGCAACATCAGTTACCGCAACAAGTGCGGTTATGGGAACTGCGCAATATCTTTCACCTGAACAGGCACGTGGTGAGTTGGTAGATGCCCGAAGTGATATTTACTCAAGTGGTTGCGTACTTTACGAATTGCTAACTGGCGTCACACCGTTTAATGGTGACTCCCCAGTTGCAATTGCATATCAACATGTGAACGAACCACCTAAGCCACCTTCAAGCATTGATAACTCAATTCCAAGCAGTTTAGATTCCATTACTCTGGGGGCACTTGCAAAGTCACCGTCCAACAGATATCAAACTGCAGCTGAGATGCGCAGTGATGTTGAGCGTTCGATCGCAGGTATGCCGATCATTTCGCGTCAGAATCATGCAACTGAGGCAATTCAAACCAGTGCGCCAACCGCTGCAATTCCAATCGTTGATGGTTTCCCAGGAACAGTTGCGGTAGCTCCGCCAAAAGCCTCCAGCAATAAAGCTCGCTGGTTCTTCACTGGCTTTGCAACATTGCTCGCCGCGTCACTGATCTTTTTGCTGGGCGAAAATCTTTTTAACACTGGTCCAGAGACAGTCGCAGTTCCAAATGTGAAAGCCCAAACCGTTGACGAAGCCACCTTGGCTTTAACTGAGGTTGGACTAATCGTTGGTACCCAGACTCCGCAAGCAGATGACAATGCGCCAAAGGGAACCATCATTGGTCAAGATCCTGCTGCCGGAGAGCTTATTGAACTTGGTCAAGCAGTTAACTTAATTGTTTCTGCTGGTAAGGATCAGACCAGCGTTCCGGATCTAGTTGATCTAGCCTCAAGTGAGGACGCACGATTGGCTCTCACCGAGGCTCGCTTAGTGCTCGGCAAGGTGACCCCTAAGGACAGCGATAAGCCAGAAGGCACTGTGATTGCTCAAGATCCAGCTGCAAATACTGCAGTAGACATTGGCACTTTGGTGAGCATCACGGTTTCCAGTGGCAAGGTTCCAGTTCCAAACGTCGTCGGTGCTACTCAAACTGATGCAAAGAACACCTTGCTCAATGCCGGCTTCTTAGTTGAAGTTGTATTCGAGGAAAATGGCGCAGTGCCTGAAAACACGGTCATCTCACAGAATCCAGCTGCTGCTTCGGTAACGCTTAAGGGCACCACAGTAACGATCAAGGTTTCGAAGTTACCTATCGTGGTTGCTCCGACACCAACGCCGACTGTGACCACTCCTTAACTCACTTAGACTTATTGTTGTGACTCGCATTCTCGTTATTGATAACTACGACAGTTTTGTTTTCAACATTGTCCAGTACCTAGCTCAGCTCGGTGCCAAAGTTGATGTAAAACGCAATGACGAAGTCACTGTTGAGCAAGCACGCGAATATGACGGAGTTTTGCTCTCACCTGGTCCAGGCACTCCAGCTGATGCAGGCGTATGCATCGACATCGTAAAAGAATTAGGCGGACAAGTTCCGATCTTTGGTGTTTGCCTTGGGCATCAAGCAATCGCTGAGGCTTACGGTGCAACCGTTTCTCGCGCACCAGAATTGCTTCACGGAAAAACTTCCCAAGTGTTTCATCACAAGCAAGGCGTGCTTGCAGACCTACCTTCACCGTTTACTGCAACGCGTTATCACTCGCTTGCAGTTGAACGCGATACCGTTCCTGCTGAATTAGAAGTAACCAGTGAAACTGAAGACGGTGTGATCATGTCACTTCGTCATAAAGAGTTTGATATCGAAGGTGTGCAGTTTCATCCGGAATCAGTTTTAACTGAAGGTGGCCACAAGATGTTGGCTGAGTGGTTAGTTCGTTGTGGCGATTTGGATGCGCGCAATTTAGCGCAAGGTTTGCAACCAGTAATTCCAAAATAATTATTGTTGTTCGATCGAACCTTGCCAGGCTGGAATCGTAGTCTGATTCAAAATCGAAACATCCCAACCAAGATTTAATCGCTCAACATATTCGCGATACAGCGATACGCCTGGTTCATCGTTCAAAGCTTGTTGTAATTCAGATGTGTTTCCAATTGCAGTAACTACAAATGGTGGCGAGTACACCTGACCTTGTAACAACAAAGTGTTACCAACACATCGAATAGCTGAAGTGCTGATGATTCGTTGATCCATAACTTGTACTGCAGTAGCGCCACCACGCCACATGGCGTTAACAACTGATTGCACATCTTGCTGATGCACAACTAAATCATCGGGCACTATGCCTTCAGGTAGCGGATCACCAGGTTCGCGAGGTGCATCATCAAGTGAAATGCGAAGCGCGGAACCCGAGACTGGAGTTAGACCAGTTGCTTGTTCAAGTTTGCTGATTTGAGAACTTAGCGCTGGGTCAACTTTGGTAATTGATAAGTCATTAACTTCTGTAGCCAAAGTATCGACTTCAGATTGCAAGGCTCCGACTTTATTTGCGCGGTCCAAAACCAGGCTGCGGAGATCCTCCAGACCTCCGGTGCGCAGATTGGTGCCATCTGCTGTGATGCCGCTAGCGACAAAGAGGAATCCGGCCAGGGCTGCTGCCCCAGTAACCAATGTGGTTTTGGTCCGCTTAGAAAAACTTCTCATTTACTTATCCACAGGGTTATCCACCGCTGGGGAGGAAATTACACCCATGTCATTTACTTCCAGCGAGTAGCTAGAGCAAATCCGATTCCAATAAAGGCAAAGCCAATAAGGACGTTAGTTAAATTGCCTAAATCGGACATCAAAGGCACTTGGCTACCTACAAGGTAGAACACCACTATCCACAGCAGTCCCAAAATGAACATTGTCACCATTGCTGGCACTAACCAGACCGGGTTACCTACCTTGAATGACTCTGGCGCTTTAGCCGGAGGTGGGGTGTAGGCAGGTTCTTTTGATTTACGAGACTTAGACACAGGCATGCTTAAACCTTACCTGTATTTTTCTTGGGCACTGCAAGTTTTCCGTGCCCTGGATTTTCCTTGGGCACTGCAAGTTTTCCGTGCCCTGTATTTTTGGAGAAATCTAGAGGCCAATCAAGGCGGACACTTGGGCATTTCTGGCCAGGGTTGCCAGCACCAGAATGGCAAAGATTCCGGCTACCCCAACACGATGAATCTGATCTCGATTTAGTCGAGTTCCCTTGGTGTAGATAAAGGCAATTGCGGCTCCAGTTACAGCGCCGCCAAAGTGAGCGCGCCAATCGATACCTGGTTGCAGGAATCCAATTACGACGTTTATTCCAAGCAAGACAATTAATTGGGAAACGTCGGTGCGCATCTCTCGCCCGATCACAATCGTTGCTGTGATCAAACCAAAGATCGCGCCGCTAGCACCAACCGAGACGGTGTTTAGATCCGAGAACCAATATGAAGCCACTGATCCACCTAGCGCCGAAAGAACATAAAGCGCAGCGAATCGCACATGACCAAGTGATCGCTCTAGTTGTGGTCCCAACCAGTAGAGCGCATACATATTAAAAAGTAAATGCAGAACACTGCCATGTAACAAAGTTGATGTGAATAGTCGCCACCACTCACCTGATGCAATAGCAGCCGGAATCATGCCAAAACTAATTGAAAAGCTTCTGACTCCACCCAGGAGTAATGAAAGTACAAAAATACTGATGCAAGTAATCAGAATTGCACGTGTGACTTTTGGAACGGTGTTGAAAGTTCCACCGAATCTTGTTTTAGGTAATGCAACGTTTGCAGATGCAACACACTCTGGACATTGGAATCCAACTGGTGCGCTGATCATGCAGTCGGGGCATATCGTGCGGTCACAACGACCGCACGATACATAAGCCTCGCTATCGGTATGGCGAAAACAAGTGTTATCCACTCTTAGCCTCGAGAAACAGTAACGCTTTCAATTACTACATCATTAACTGGACGATCCATTTGTCCAGTTGGAACATTTGCAATCGCATCTACAACATCGCGACCTGCTTGATCTGCAACTTCACCAAAGATGGTGTGCTTGAAGTTCAACCAAGTTGTTGGAGCAACTGTGATGAAGAATTGGGAACCATTTGTGTTTGGTCCAGCGTTTGCCATAGCTAGTAGGTATGGACGATCAAAAACCAATTCTGGATGTGGTTCATCTTCGAATCTGAAACCTGGTCCGCCGGTTCCTTGACCAAGCGGATCGCCAGCTTGAATCATGAAGCCTGGAATGATGCGATGGAAAATTGTTCCATCGTAAAGTGGCGCATTGGATTTTTCACCAGTTGCTGGATGTGTCCATTCAACTGAGCCATCAGCTAAGCCAAGAATGTTTTTAACGGTCTTTGGGGCGTGGTTATCAAAAATGTTGATGTTGATATCGCCGTGATTTGTATGCAAAGTCATTGTTGAAGTCATGACTTAATTCTCGCACACCTTTAGTTATCCAGCGAATACAAAGTTTTATGAAATGCAATCCTAGAAATGAAGTTCATATGCATTAAACATTAAGGCCAATAAAGAAAGCCCACGATAAATCGTGGGCTTTCTTTAATTAGGTTTATTACTTCTTGCTGCCTCGTACATCAAGAACAACAGTTGCCAATACATCTGCATGTAGGCGAACTGTGATTTCGTGACGGCCTGCTGTTTTGATAGGGGACGCAAGAACAATCTTGCGCTTATCAACGTCAACAACGCGGATTGCAGAAGCGATGTCACCAACAGTGATGGAACCGAATAGGCGACCTTCGCTGCCAGCGCGAGCTGAGATCACAATTGGAGCGGCTTCAAGTGCAGCCTTGATTTCCATTGCGTGATCTAGATCGCGAACCGAGCGCTTGTTACGTGCGCGCTTGATCTGAGTAACTTGCTTTTCGCCGCCACGAGTCCATGCAGTTGCAAGGCCCTGTGGAACTAGGAAGTTACGGCCAAATCCTGGCTTTACATCTACTACGTCGCCTGCACTACCAAGGCCAGTGACTTCTTGAGTCAAAATTAGTTTCATAAGTCATCTCTCCTTATCGTGCTGTTGATGTGTATGGAAGCAATGCGATCTCGCGTGCGTTCTTAACTGCATTGGCGATATCGCGCTGATGCTGAGTGCAGTTACCTGTTACTCGGCGAGCGCGAATCTTGCCGCGATCAGAAATGAACTTGCGCAAGGTAGGAATGTCTTTGTAGTCAATTGCTACAGCATTTTTGCTGCAGAATGCACAAACCTTCTTCTTAAATTTCTTTACTGGTGGCTTAGCCATTGTGGTGCTCCTTTGGAAGCCCGGTTCTATCCGGAATGGTTGTTCAACAAAAGTTGAGTTGGATGGGATCGTTCGTTAGAACGGAGGTTCGTCTCCTGCGGACGCAGGTGCGGCCCAAGGATCTTCGGATGGTGCTGCTGCTCCGCCGCCGCTGTAACCGCTGTCGGTACGTGCAACACGGTTTACTTTTGCAGTGGCGTTACGTAGAGCTGGACCGACGTCATCGACATCCATTTCAACTACGGTGCGCTTTTCGCCTTCCTTAGTTTCATATGAACGCTGCTTCAAACGGCCGGTAACAATAACGCGAGTTCCCTTTGTTAAGGACTCGGCTACGTTCTCGGCGTATTGACGCCAAACGCTGCAACGCAAAAACAGAGTGTCTCCGTCTTTCCATTCATTGGTCGCCTTGTCGAGCATTCGAGTTGTTGAAGCAACTGTGAATGATGCGACAGCCTGGCCATTTGGAGTAAAGCGCAGTTCTGGATCACCGGTTAGGTTTCCAATAACTGTTACTACTACGTCTCCTTGTGCCATGACGAACCTCTACTTCGCGTCGAGACGCATGACTTTAGTGCGAAGCACTGATTCATTAAGTCCCAACTGACGATCGAGTTCGGCAACAGCTGCTGGTGTGCAGTTGATGTCTAGAAGGGCGTAGATACCTTCACCCTTTTTATTGATTTCGTAAGCCAAACGGCGACGACCCCAGATATCGACTTTGCCAACTGTGCCGCCATCGTTCTTGACTACGTTTAGAAACGCATCAAGTGATGGTGCAACTGTTCGCTCTTCGAGCTCGGGATCGAGAATTACTACAACTTCGTAGTGACGCATACTGATACCCACCTCCTGTGGACTAATCGGCCACGGTCTTTCCGTGGCAGGAGGGATCAAGAACCTTTAGTCTAGGGCATTTTTTAGAGGTCAAAAAACCTTATGCACAGGCACTAATACTGGCTCAGACCGGATTTGGATTGGGCGGGAAAGCAAGGGTTCAACCGTCCAAGTACCCTTAATTCATGGGAAATCTAGCAATTGGGTCACATGTTGGGGGCGATGACCCCATCGCTGCGGCTAAAGAGTTGGGATTGGACCATATTCAAGTCTTTTTGGCCGATCCCCAGAGCTGGAAAGGCTCTATTTTCCCCCATTCTGAAGGGGCGCAGGGCCTGAAAGCCAGTTCCGAAGCCGCTGGAATCGGTATCTATGTCCACGCCAGATACATCATTAATGTGGCGACAACCAATAACAAGGTTCGAATCCCAAGCCGAAAATTGCTGCAAACTGACGTTGACGCGGCTGCCGCAGTTGGCGCCAAAGCCGTAATTGTTCACGGCGGTCACGTTACTGATGGCGATGACCCACAAGCTGGCATTGATAACTGGGTTAAGGCATTAGCTCAATTGGATATGAAGGTCCCGGTCCTGATTGAAAACACTGCTGGTGGCAAGAACTCCATGGCCAGAAGGTTGGAGTCGATCAAGGGTCTTTGGGGCGCAGTCGGTGATACCGGAGTCGGTTTTTGTTTGGACACTTGCCATGCCCACGCTGGTGGAATCGATATGGGACAACTCGCAGACACGATTCTTGGAATCACCGGACGTATCGATTTGATTCACTGCAACGACAGTCGGGACTCATTTGATTCCGGTGCTGATCGCCACGCAAATCTAGGCGAAGGTTCCATTGGAATGGACAACATAATCAATTGCCTCAAAACTGCCAAAGCCCCGATCGTTTTAGAAACTCCATTTGAAGGTGTGGCTGCCGACTTAGAACTGCTGCGTAAATCGCTGTAAATCTCAATCCCCTTAGTCGCCGATATCCATAGGTAGTTCAAAACCATAGGTAGATTGAATACGTGCAGGTTCGCCAGATAAGTTCCGAAAAGCACCTGTCATACATTGCAGGTCGCTCTTCCGTGTCTTTCTTGCAAACTCCAGCTTGGGGTAAAACTAAAGCCGGTTGGACTTCCCAATCACTGGGTTGGTTTGTTGGTGACGAACTTGTTGGTGCTGGGTTAATCCTGCTACGCAAGGTTCCAAAAGTCGAAAAGTACCTTGCTTATCTTCCTGAAGGACCTGACCTAAATTGGGATAACAGCAACGAAGTTGAGCGTGCACTAAAAGCTCTTGTTGTTTTCGCAAAAGATCGCGGCGTCTTTCAAATCAAAATGGGTCCACACACTTGGGTTCGACGTTGGCATGCCGAAACTTTGAAGTCAGCGATCGCGCAGGAAAGTGCGAAAGTAATTGGTGAAGTTACACCTGATCAAGTGAACGAATCTGGGATTGCACTACTAAGTCAGTTGAAGGCATTGGGTTGGAAGCAACGCAAGGCTGAAGCTTCTGGATTTGGTGACTATCAACCGCGCTATGTATTCCAGATTGATCTGGCTGGAAAAACTGAAGATGAAATATTCGAAGGCTTTAATCAACAATGGCGACGAAATATTCGTAAGGCCGAAAAAGAAGGTGTCACAGTTCGCCAAGGCACAATTTCAGATTTAGAAATCTTCCATACTTGCTATGTCGAAACTGCAAAGCGTGATCACTTCACGCCTCGATCACTTTCTTATTTCCAAACTATGTGGACGGCAATGCGCGAAGAAGCAATCGAGCGAATTGCATTACTTATCGCATCGCATCCAGATCATGAAGGTGCTATCGCTGCCACCACAATGACTCGAGTTGGTAACCATTCTTGGTATTCCTATGGCGCATCGACAACAGCTGCAAGAGATCTGCGACCAAGTAACGCTGTGCAATGGGAGATGATCAAGATTGCGCTAAATGAAGGTGCAGATATCTATGACATGCGCGGAATATCAGACACACTTGATTCCAGCAATCATCTGTTCGGATTAATTCAATTCAAGCTTGGAACCGGTGGATACGCGCAAGAATATGTAGGTGAATGGGATTACGTGCTTTCGCCAATTTGGGCCAAGGCGTTTGATGCCTACATGTCGAGGCGGAGGTAAGTAATGACATTTTCGTTAAACGTTGATGCAACTAGGTTTCGCGGGCATTTAGTTTCCGTAATGAATACTTATGCCTCCGCTGGTGCAAACCTTGTGCCAGTGATTAAAGGTAATGGTTATGGATTTGGCCGAGGGGTCTTGGCCGATGAAGCTTCACGTCTTGGCTGCAATCGAGTTGCAATCGGAACCGTTTGGGAACTTGGTCAAGCACTTGCGGATTTCCCGGGTGAAATATTAATTCTTGAACCCTTTAACTCAGTTGATAAAGCGTCGGTTTCGCAGTGGCGAACACATCTAGAACATAACTCGGAACGAATCATCGTCACAGTCAGCAACACTGACTTGGCTGCGGTTCGATCAGCCGGTGCAAAGAACATTTACTTAGAGGGAAAGACTTCACTTTCTCGGTTTGGCATCTTGCCTTATGACTTGCAATCTATTGAAAATTTCAATGACTTAAAAGTTATGGGCTTATCCCTTCACTTACCAATCGTTCAGCTTTCGAGCAAAGTTGATGCCACAACCGAAATTTCTTCAGCTTTTGATGGAGCGTCACTTTCACAGAGTATGACTGAGACTTGGAATTGGATTGTCCTTTATCAAGAGCTCGTTACAAAACATGCGCTAACGAAACACTTGAGTCTTTCTCATGTGACTGCTGATCAAGTGAGGTCACTTAAGAAAATGGTGCAAAGTTATAACTTTGATTTAGAAGTTGAAGTGCGCGCTGGAACTAAGTTGTGGCTTGGTGAGCCGAGTTCGTTACAAGCCACTGGAACCGTACTTCAAATTCATGAACTTACACATCGCCAAACTGTTGGCTACCAACAAACCGACAGCGGAAGTAACAAGCGCTTAATTGTTGTCAGCGGTGGTACTGCGCACGGGGTAGCTATGGCTGCGCCAAGTAATGCTGGTTCACTTCGGAAAAAAGGTGTTGCGATCGCAGAAGGCTTCTCTCAAGCAATTGGAAAAGTTAGATCACCATTTAGTTTTAAGGGCAAGAACCTAGATTTTGTTGAGCCACCACACATGCAGGTTTCAATGTTGTGGAGTAACGACATGACAATTGCGGTTGGCGATAACTTGAATTGCAATGTCAGAAATACAACAACAAATTTTGATTCCGTTGTTGGACTCAATTAATTCGTAACTAAGGTAAAACGTTAACTACCTTTAAAGTAACGGTGCTACCAGAATTAACTACAGTTGTGCTGGCTGGCAATTGATCCACTACATAAAGTGGAAGTGTTGAGTCTGCGCCAGGCTGTAATTCCAAAACAACTGACAATCCCAAGCCCTGCAGAACTGCAGTTGCGTCTGCCACCTTTGCCCGGCGAATGTCTGGAATCGTGACTGCTACTACTGGAGCTGCTGGATCTACAACTGGCGTAGTCGGCACTGCTGAAGCAGATGGACTGTCAGTTGGGTTAGCTCCGTTTGGCTGACCAGAAGGAAGTCCAGCAAATTTTTGCACTGGTAAATCCTTTAGTGCAGCTTTCATGTAAGCCGTAAAGATTCGTGCCGGGTAGGAACCACCAGTTACCGATCGCATTCCACCCGTGCCGGAAAGTGTCATTGGTTGACCATCTGGTCCATCTTTAACGAACATAACTGCAGTTGCTAATTCAGGTGTATACCCAGCAAACAGTGCTGACTTATTGTCATTTGTAGTTCCGGTCTTACCTGCAACTGGACGACCAAGTGCTTTTGCAGCTTTGCCGGTTCCAACTTCGACAACTTTTTGTAATGCGTAATTGACTGTGTCTGCGATGTCAGTGCTAAATGCCTGAACTGGTTTTGGATTTAACTTGTAAAGAATTTCACCAGAGCCAGTCGTGATTGTGTTGATGTATGACGGAGCTACTTGTAATCCGCGCGATGCAAATGTTGCGTAGGCTGCCGCAATGTCAACGACGTGCGGACTTGTTGTACCAAGTGTGAAAGCCAAGTTTGGTTCCATACCAACTGCATCTGCTGGAATACCAGCACGTTTTGCAGCATTGAAAACTGTCTCTAGGCCAACGGCATCAGCAAGTTCAACATATGCAGAGTTGACCGAATCTTGAGTTGCTTTCAACATCGTGATTCGGTCACCAAAAGATTTGTCGCCATAGTTAACAACTTCGTATGTGCCAACCATGGTCTTGTTTTTTCCACTGAATGTAGTTGCCAGGGTCACATCGTTTTCTAAACCAGCAGCTAATGCGAATGGCTTAAATGTCGAACCAGCTTGGCCAATCATCTGAGTTGCATTGTTGAACTGATTTTCTAAATAGTCAGCGCCGCCGTACATTGCAACAACTTCGCCAGTCTCTGGTCGAACTGATGCCACTCCAATGCGCAAGCCTTCGATGTTTTCAGTTGGGCTTTGCTCGTTTACTGCCGCGATCATTGCGTCTTGGGCAACTTTGTTAAACGTTGTAATAACTCGCAAACCAAGTAAGTTGATTTGGTCTTCAGTAATTCCATTTGCGTACATGGTTTGACGAACTTGTTCTACAAGATGTCCTTGCGGACCACCAAATGCATTAATTTGTTCGTAAGGCTTAATCGCTGGAAAAGTTACTGAACTTCTTTCCTCTTGCGAAATCCAACCTTTCTCTACCATGCCATCTAGAACGTAATTCCAACGCGAAGTTAAAGCATCAAGGTTTTCCTCTGGGGCCAGCCCATTGGGAGCTTGCACGATTGCAGCTAGGACTGCAGATTCCGAGACTTCTAGTTGACTAACGCTCTTTCCAAAATATTGGTTGGCTGCAGTTTCAATTCCATACGCACCACGACCGAAGTAAATCGTGTTTAAGTAATCTTTAAGAATTTGATCTTTACTAATAATTGTTTCGAGTTTGATCGAGAGAACGAGCTCACGTAACTTTCTCGTGATCGTGCGTTCCTGAGTCAGATATGCATTCTTTGCATACTGTTGCGTGATAGTTGAACCACCGCCAGCGCCAGTGGCGCCAATCAAGTTTGTGACAACGGCTCGCGAAATACCTCGAATTGAGAATCCGCCATGCTCATAAAACTCTCGGTCTTCGGCTGCCAACATCGCTTGTTGCGTTTGCACTGGGATTTGATCGAACTCGATGGAAACTCGATTTGCTTCACCTAAGCGTCCGAGTTCCGTCACACCATCGTCGTAATACAAAATTGTGGTTTGCGCCGTTGCAATTTGGCTAGCTTCCGGAACCGAAATCAATCGAACGGAAATCGCCAACGCAATTACTGCAGCGCCAAATCCCAAGAAAGCGAGAGTAAGAATTTGTCTTAGCGATGGAACTAAACGCATCAACCCGCGTTTGTCTTTGCGGGGATAGTTTGCCATTCCTCTATTTCAACACATCTCTAGGCTCACGAGGTGGAGTGCGAGGCGCGCCATCACCTAATACATATGACATGTGGAGATGATTCCAACCACATTGCTTGCAAACTTCAACAACATAGACCCGAAAATGTCCATACTCATAAGCCAAAACCTTTAGTTCGCTTGTTGTTTTGACTCTTCCTGATAAGTAGCCAAGATCGTCACCAAAGATATATGTCACATGAACAAGTTCGCTCTTAGCGCACATGGGACACTCGCGTTCAGTCTGTTCACCGTGATGTTTGGCAGCACGTAATAGATATGGATCTGCGTCACATACTTGTTCTCGCAATAAGGCATCGTGTTTGATTTGCTCAAGTACTGCGCGACGGGCCAAAACGTAATCCAAAACATGGCGAGGGCGAACTGGATCTGCCACATCTTCGGCTGGATAAGGGATTGGGCGAGGTGGTTCCGAGCTAATTCCGCCAGCCCGGATTCCAGAAATACTCTGATGCGAACCGGGCCTACTCACCTGACAACCTTATGACTGTTGCCGGAGTCTGGCTTTTGCGAATTTGCGCTGTAGAGGCCAAAACCCGCCTTATCCATAGGAAGTTAGGTAATCCCCGCATGGTCAATTTGCTGGAGACTGGCCAGCCTGTATCCTTTAGATGTATCAGTTTGATACATCTATTTATCCTATGTTTTAAGGGTTGGACGCGCTGTGGCCAAAAGATCTGCTGCTCTAGAGCTGGCAATTCTTGGCGTTTTGGCGCAAACCCCCCAGCATGGTTACGAACTTCGCAAGCGATTGATTTCCGTTCTCGGACTATTCAGCACGATTTCCTACGGCGCTTTGTACCCAGCTCTTAAGTCCCTAGTTGAGCGCGGCTTACTTGTTGAACAAGATGAAGTTGGAACTGGAAAGTATCCAAAGCGCGCTCGAATTACATATGCCTTAACTGATGCCGGCCTTGCTTACTTCAACGAATTAGTTGCCGATAGCGGACCAGGTGCTTGGGATGACGACACTTTTGCAGTTCGCATGTCCTTGTTTGGACAGACCGAAGTTAATACTCGAATTCATATTTTGCAGGGGCGCCGTAGTCGCGTCGAAGAACGACTAGCAAACTTACAAACCAATTTGTCTAAGGGTCGCGAACGTTTGGACTCTTACACATTAGAACTTCAACAGCACGGCCTAGATGCACTGGAACGAGAAGTGCGTTGGCTCAATGAACTTATCTCGCGAGAACAATCACAGGGTGCCGCAGGTAGCGGTAACACTCAAGTCTCGCAAGGTAACAACAAGTAAGACCGCAAGAAATATTCACTGACAACTAGGAGGCATACAGTGAGTGAAGTAAGAGTAGCGATCGTTGGCGTAGGAAACTGTGCATCATCGCTGGTACAGGGCGTTGAGTATTACAAAGACGCAGATCCAAAAGCATCAGTTCCAGGACTTATGCACGTGCAATTCGGTGACTATCACGTCAAAGATGTGAACTTTGTTGCTGCGTTCGACGTTGATGCAAAGAAAGTTGGCCAGGATCTTTCGGCTGCAATCTTTGCCAGCGAGAACAACACCATTAAGTTTTCCGATGTTCCACCAACAGGTGTGACCGTACTTCGCGGACATACCTATGACGGACTTGGTAAGTACTACCGCGACATGGTTGTTGAATCAGATGATTCTCCAGTTGATGTTGTGAAGGCTCTTAAGGATGCAAAGGTAGATGTACTTGTTTGCTACCTACCTGTTGGTTCTGAAGAAGCTGCAAAGTTTTACGCCCAGTGTGCAATTGATGCTGGCGTTGGCTTCGTAAATGCACTTCCAGTATTCATTGCCGGTACCAAAGAATGGGCTGACAAGTTCACTGCAGCTGGCGTTCCAATCGTTGGCGATGACATCAAGAGCCAGGTTGGTGCCACAATCACCCACCGCGTTCTTGCAAAACTATTTGAAGACCGTGGCGTAACTGTTGACCGCACTTATCAGCTAAACGTTGGCGGCAACATGGACTTCATGAACATGCTTGAGCGCGATCGTTTGGAATCAAAGAAGATCTCCAAGACTCAATCAGTAACTTCACAGTTGCGTGACAAGATCGATCCTCGCAATGTGCACATTGGTCCAAGTGACTACGTTGCATGGCTTGATGATCGCAAATGGGCTTTCGTTCGCCTAGAAGGTCGCGCATTCGGCGATGTGCCATTGAGCTTGGAATACAAGCTTGAAGTTTGGGATTCACCAAACTCAGCTGGTGTCATCATCGATGCGATTCGTGCTTGCAAGATTGCCAAGGATCGCGGCATCGGTGGACCAATCCTGAGCGCTTCAAGCTACTTCATGAAGAGCCCACCGGTTCAATACGACGACACTAAGTGCCGCCAAGAAGTTGAAGACTTCATCGCTGGTAAGTAAGTGCCGTTAAGCAATTTGAAATAACCGTTGCGCTTCGGGTGTAACTAACACGAAAGCGGCCTCCGTTACTAAGGGTCCCTGGTTTAACTAGGGGCCCTTAGTTATTTCTGTTTTAGAACCGCGCTTGGCATCACAACAAATTGTTGAAACAACGGGTAGCGTGTTTTAAGTGAATCGCCCAAGTGTTAAATCGTTCTCGGTTTTACGCCATGCCAATGCTCGAGAATTACTTGGGGTTCGAATCTTTGGTCAAGCTGGCGACGGTCTGTTGCAAACCGCATTGGCAACTTTTGTTTTATTCTCTCCACAACGCGAATCCGATCCCCGAAAAATTGCATTGGCCTTTGGAATCTTGTTATTGCCCTATTCCGTCATTGGACCATTCGTAGGTGTATTCATTGACCGTTGGTCACGTCGAATGATTTTGATTCGGGCAAACTTACTTCGAGTTATCACGATGATTGCCATAGCGGTTGTTATCACTGGTCATTCTGCGAACTCATTGCTAGCGGTTTTAGTTTTGGTGAGCCTCGGCGTGAATCGATTTGTACAAGCAGCCTTATCTGCTTCGCTTCCACATGTTGTTGAAGGCGATGACTTGGTGCCCGCAAATGCACTGTTTCCAACTTTAGGAACTACTGCTGCATCCTTAGCGGCGGCTCTTGGCATCGCTACCCAAAACTTTTTTGCTAACTCAGATACCGTGAACGCTTCGTTGGTTATCTTGGGTTCGGTCTTTGCTGGGATTGCATCTTTGATTGCGATGCGAATTGTTCCTAAAGATGTTCTTGGTCCTTACGTAGTTGAATCAGCAATGCGCGATGAGTTTAGAAATGCTTTGTCTGGTTTAGTGGCTGGCTTTAGATACATGATTCAATCTGGCAGAACATTTAGCAGCATGATGGCTGTTGCGTTTCAAAGGTGGGCCTTTGGTGCGCTAACTGTTCACGCCTTATTACTTTCCAGAAATTCATGGCATGAAAACACCAGTGCAGATCAAGCGGTATTAGATTTTGGACTTTGTGCTGGAGCTGCTGCCCTGGGCGCATTCACTGCAGCGATTTTGAGTACTTTCTTGCTAAGCGATCGAGCCGATAAATCTAAGACTGCACTTAATGAATCGCCACACCGACAAGTACATCTAATTGCAGCAATGACAATTGCAACTGCAGTGAGTGTCCTGGTTACCTTCTTTGGTTACCAAGTAGGTACTTTGGCTGCTGTATGTGCGACAGCTGCTTCACTTGGTTTTGCCGGACAACTTCTTAAGATCAACGCTGACACCACAATTCAACGAACTATCGATGACGCGCATCGTGGTCGAGTTTTCTCAATCTTCGACATGATGATCAACGTCGCGTTGGTTTTGGGTATCACTACTTACGCGTTGAATGCTGGAATTAGAGACAACGTAAATGTCGGCACTGCATACTCGGTTGTGTTGCTAAGTTGCAGCACAGCTCTAGCGCTATTCCTATTGCGTAAATATCGTGCCAATGCGACATCGATTTAACTTTGTGAATTCCACCAAGTTTTAAGGCGCTCGATAGCCTCTTCGCGAGTCAATGGGCCTTCATCAAGTCGGACATTAAGCAGATAGTTGTACGCTTTTCCAACCATCGGACCTGATGGCACATTCAAAATTGTCATAATCTCGTTGCCATCTAGATCTGGTCGAATTGAATTTAGCTCTTCTTGTTCCGTAAGCACTGCAATGCGATCTTCGAGATCGTCATATGTTGCAGCCAAGATTGCCGCGCGTCGTGGATTTCTTGTAGTGCAATCAGCACGAGTTAACTTATGCAAACGAGTTAACTCATCACCAGCGTCGCGCACGTATCGACGTACTGCAGAGTCAGTCCATTGACCTTGTCCATAGCCATGGAAACGTAAATGCAATTCCGTTAACTTACAGACTGAATCGATCAAGTCTCCGGGATAACGCATCGCAGTTAAACGTTTGCGAGCAATCTTGGCGCCGACCACTTCATGGTGGTGAAAACTAACCCCACCACCAGATTCAAATCTTCTGGTTTTAGGTTTGCCGATGTCATGCAAAAGCGCAGCTAACCGAAGGATCAGATCGGGTTCACAGGTCGGTGCATGCGTAGTTTCTAAATCAATTGCTTGTTGCAGCACGATCAAACTGTGTTCATAGACATCTTTATGTTTGTGGTGTTCATCAATTTCAAGTTGCAGCGCAGGAAGTTCTGGAATTACATGTTGTGCCAACTTGGTACCTTCAAGAATTTCTAAACCAAGTGTTGGATGTTCGCCCATGATTAATTTACTGAATTCGTCGCGGACACGTTCGGCCGAAACAATGTTGATTCGATCTGACATTTCTGTTGCGGCAAGTAGCACGTCAACAACTGGGGTGAAGCCGAGTTGACTCGCAAATCTTGCGGCCCGCATCATGCGCAATGGATCGTCTGAAAAAGATAATTCTGGTTCGCGTGGTGTGCGAATAACTCGCTTGATTAAATCTTCAACGCCACCGAAAGGATCAACAAAAGTTAGTTCGGGCAATCTAACTGCCATTGCATTAATGGTGAAGTCGCGGCGAATCAAGTCATCATCTAAAGACGTACCGAAGCTAACTTCCGGCTTACGACTTTCATCGCTGTAAATTTCTGAACGATAAGTTGTGATTTCAACTTGAAAATCTTTACGGCGCGCACCTACAGTTCCAAATGCAATTCCGATATCCCAAACAGTGTCCGCCCATGGGGTAACAAGTTTGAGTATTTGTTCTGGCAAAGCATTAGTTGTGAAATCTAGATCTGAAATCTTTCGATCTAGAATCAAGTCGCGAACAGGACCGCCCACAATGGCGAATTCGAAACCGGCATCCTTAAAGAGCTGTGCCAGTTCCATCACATCAGACATCTGACGCAAAGCAGAAGTTACCGCTTCGGTTGCGATTGCCTGTGGCGATGAGTTGTTCATAACTTGACCTAGCCTAGATGTAATTACGAAAAGTCCAGTATTTGTAGGTATTCTTAGTTAGTGAGCCGTCAACCAGCAGTCAATTTCTTGCCACGAATCAGGCGGAATCAACTGGGAAACCGCCACCTCACATCTTTGGCAGTGGCCGCTTTAACTTTCGGGCTCCTGGCCTTACCGATTACTCCGTCCCAAGCTGCTGACGGAGACTCGGTAAACATCACCGGAATGAATATCTCAGCGGTGGCCGAGTCCGGTGGAACTCTAAGCAGCAAACATGTTGTCTTCCTAAAAGGAACTTTTACTAACACTTCTAGTCAGGCAATTTCGGAACTTGAACTGAACTTGGTTTCAACTCCAGAGATTAAATCTCGTGGCGAATTAGCAGAATTAATAGATGACCCAACTAGCGCAGACAACCTAAAGCCATCCGGCACTTCTGCGGTCTTAAGAAACATCGCGCCAGGCGCTACTAAGAATTGGCAAATCACATTTCGAGGTGAAGACGTTCTAGGCGATAGCGCCTCTGGTGTTTACGGTTTCGGGGTTCAGCCTGATCTTCCAGCAACAAGTAAAGCAACCGTTATAACCACGCCATGGTTTTATAACTCAGATATCAAACCAACAAATGTTGCGCTAGTAATTCCATTAACAACTTTGAATACTCATTTAGCAAATGATGAAGTAACGGATCAAAAGAAAGATCTGGCTGAAGCGAAGCGTTTAACGAACTTAATTTCAAATCAAGATCCTTCAAAAGTTTCTTGGCTGCAAGACGCCGCCCTGAACACCTGGGTTGAACAGCTTGCCCTAGATACAGACTCTGATACTCCTAATAAATTGCGAACTGCGATATCTGGATTGGCTCCAACTACCGCCATGTTGCCATTTGGTCACACTGATCTAACTGCTTTAGTTCGCGCTAACCAACAAGATGATTTAGCTGATGCTGTTAATCAAACTCGCCAGCTATCTGGGGAACGCCAAATCTTTTATGTGCCTGCCAAAGGAATTGCGGATAGGCAAACTGTTTCACTACTTAATCAACAAGGTATTCGTTCTATTGTTTCCAACGAATACTTACGCGGTGACGAGCACGAGACAACCGCAGCTGTTTCAAACTCAGCCTCAAACCCAGTCTTGGTTCATGACTTAGGCGCTTCGAATTGTCTGGGTTCCGCGGACAAAGACGATGCAAACTTCTTTGCAGCAGTTACCTGCATCAAAAGTGAAATTGGAATGATGACCGCAGAGTCGCCACAGAATTCTCGTAACGTGCTTGTGGTCACTCCAGCTAAATGGAAAATTTCTAGCGAGCGCCTTTCTGCTTTGATTTCGATTCTCAGTGATCACAACTGGATGCAGTTGACGACGCTTGATCTAGTTGCTGCAGCCACGCCATCGGATAGCTATGTTGCATCACAATCAGCCGATCCTCGTGACTTTAGTCGAGCAGTGCTTAGACAAGCACAGAACTTGAAAGTAAACACTGAAAGTGTTTCTTCGCTTTACGATGATCAAGAATTAGCCGCTGGTTTCACTGCAGCCAGAATTTTGGGTTACTCGGATCTTTGGTCAAGTAATGCCCGAGCGGCTGAATACTTAACGGAAAATAATTCACTACTTAATGACTACTTGAGCGCGGTAAGCATCCAAGCTTCAAGCCGAATTACTACGCCAGAAGAAAGCTCCGAGATACCAATCACTATCGTCAACGAAAGTGATAGCGCTGTTTCGGTAAGCATTGACCTGACAAGTTCTGCGACTTCGAGATTCACTGCCGAGCCAACTGGTGTGATTCAAGTAGATAGTGGCCAGCGAATTACTGTCCCAGTGGCAATTACTTTGGTTGGCGCCGGTGTGGTCGATGTTCAAGCACAGTTGATTGCACCAAATGGTGAGCGCTTTGGTGAAGTAGAAAATATTCAAATCTCTTCAGCGGCATACAGTCAGTTCGCCCGTACTCTGGTGTGGGGAGCTTTTGGATTGCTCGTTCTTTTGGCTCTTAGCAATTTTGTGAAACGACGACGAGATAAGCGTTCCTAGCGGCACGTAAGTTCACGAACAGGTGGTTTGAGTAGACAGTGTCATCATTTATCGGGCAAACCTCAGGGATGGCAGCTGGCACACTCGCTAGCCGTATCACTGGTGTTTTCCGAGACATTGCCTTAGTTGCAGCAATCGGCACTGGAATCTTTTCCGATACCTATTCCGTCGCCAACAGCATTCCAAACATTATTTACATTTTGATTGCAGGCGGCGCGATCAACGCAGTATTTATTCCAGCTCTTGTGCGTCACATGGAAGATGACGAAGATCAAGGAAAACAATTTACCGATCAACTGCTAACCCTTGTGGGGTTAGTTCTACTTGCAATTGTTGTACTTACAGTTTTAATCGCTGGCTTAATCGTGCATCTATATGCGACGAGACTTTGGACACCAGAAGAGTTTGATGTTGCAACTATGTTTGCACGTTGGTGTTTACCGCAAATTTTCTTTTACGGTTTGTACACACTTGCTTCCCAAATATTAAATTCACGAAATTCTTTTGCGCTACCTATGTATGCACCGATCGTTAACAATGTAATTGTTATTGCAACTGCGGGAATCTTCATTTCAATAATGTCCTCAGTACCAACAGCAGACTCAGTTACAACTGCACAAATCAATTTACTTGGGTTTGGCACAACGCTCGGCGTTATGGCGCAAGCTTTGATTTTGATTCCGGCATTACGTAAATCAGGATATACCTTCCGGCCAAACTTTCAATTTAAAAATGTTGGAAACGGAAAAGTTGGAAATCTTGCTAAGTGGACGATTGGTTTTGTTTTAGTAAATCAAATTACTTTCTTGATGGTTTCGAATCTGACAACTCTGGCAAATGTTTTAGTTGCAAGCAATCCCGAAACTGTTGCCGTTGGATTTACTTCTTACCAAAAAGGGCAGCTAATGATGATGTTGCCGCATTCGATCATTACGGTTTCAGTGATTACCGCACTGTTGCCTCGATTAAGTAGACAAGCTCACGATAAAGATTTGTCAGCATTCGGCGGTGAGCTATCTGCATCACTGAGATTAGTTAGTGCGCTCATAATTCCTAGCGCAGTATTTTTGCTAGCAGCTGGTCCATGGATCGGTGCACTTCTATATGGATACGGCGCATCGTCAACGGCTCAAGGTGCTGCTCTCGGAAGTGTCGCATCGATGTTTGCTTTGGGGCTTCCAGCATTCTCGCTGTTTTATGTTCTATTGCGCAGTTACTACGCGCAGGAGAACACTAAAACTCCATTCATGATCAATCTGGGATTCAATGCGCTCCACATTGTCATTGGATTTACGCTGTTTTCTCTACTGCCTGCTGGACTTCAGGTTGCTGGTCTGGCTTTGGGTTATTCAATTTCGTATGCGATTACCTGTGGCTTAACGTGGCATCGAGTCGGTAAGCGAGTGCCAGAAATTAGAAAGAACGGACACTTGAGACTGATTGTTCGGGTTGTCGCAGCCAGCATTGTTTCGGCGCTGCTTTCATACACACTGGTTCGCTTAACAATTACGAATCAAGATGGTTTATCGGCGCTGCGCCTTGGGTTGGCAATCGGAATTTTTGCAACTGCTTTCTCTGTGATCTATCTCGGACTCGCAAAAGCGTTACGCATCTCGGAGGTCTCGGCAGTCCTGGCGTTAGTGCGACGCAAATAAGCAACTAAACTAAAGGCATGAGTGGCGCTAACGATCGAATCTTTGATGGTCGCTATGCACTCGATGTTCAAATCTCTAGCTCCTTAAGTTCGCCAATTTGGCGCGCTATGGACATTTCGCTGAAGCGCTGGGTAACTTTAATTCTTTTACCTACTTCAGATTTGCGTAGCGTTAAGTTGTTGCAAGAGTGCCAAGCGGCTGCAGTCAATGATCGTCGCGATGTCGTTTCAATCCTGGATGTAGTGCCTGATGGAAAAATCACTAGTGACAAATCTGATTCGTCGCAAGATCGATACGTTGGAATTGTCACCGAATGGCTTGATGGAGAAACGTTAGATCGCCTGATTGTTAGACGTGGTGAAGTTTTTCCCGTTGAGCAGGCATTAAAACAACTCGGAATCATTGCTAACACTTTGATGCATGCGCATTCAATGAATGTCACGCATCGCAGACTTCGTCCGCACAACGTTATTTTCTCGCAAGGCCAAGAAGTCCGACTAACTGGATTTGGTGTTGACTCTGCTTTGTTGGGTCCAGACTCCAATGATGGAGTTTCCCAAGACATAAAAGGCGTTGGCCAATTACTTTTTGTAATGATCACAGGGATGTGGCCACTAGGCAGTGTTGATTCTTTGCCTGCTGCTCTTGGCGATGGCGGCACCGGTTTGGTTCTGCCAAGCCAAGTTCATGGTGGCGTTAGCAATTACATTGATCGGCTTTACCAACGGACTCAAGATGCCACTTACACATCAATGCGCCAACTACTTGATGCGTTGTCCGTTGGCGAAGTTGAAGAATCTGAAAGTTTGCAAAGTCGAGTCTCGCGTTTAACTGCGAGCTCTGTAACTTGGCAACCAACTCAATCAACTGAATCAAGTCGGGTGCGCACTTCTTTAATAGCCGCTGTATCGGTTTTGATTTTTGGCTGGATCGGATGGCAGTTATTAACTAGCAACTTCCAGAAATCTGAGGCTCCGGTTGCCATCCTGGCTTCACCCTTGCCAAGCATTGAGGCTCCACAAGCCACTGGGAAAGTAGCCCAGGTTACAAAGATCTCTGGTTATGACCCCTTGGGTGATGACGACGAAAACTCAGATGATGCTGCCCTAGCAATTGATTCAGACTCCGAAACGGCTTGGACTACCGCTGGTTATAAAAAGGCTGATATTTCAGGCAAAGCTGGAGTTGGGCTGCTGATTGATCTTGGCACCGAAAAAGACGTATTTGGTGTTGAGATCGACTTTATTTCTGCTGGTCATTCAGCTGAAATTTATGTGAGTAACTCCGCGGAACCAGATTTCGCAACTGAACTTAAATTTGGCGACACTAATCCAAATCAGGCCTCAGAAAAAGTGACAGTCTCGGATCCTGTGTCTGGCCGATATGTTTTGATCTGGTTAACCCCTGATTTACCTGAATCTGAAACGGGTGAATTCCAGGGTGGGATTTCTGAAGTGAAAGTTCGACTTTAAAGTTTCTTCACGCCATGGTGACAGATTCCACTTGGCTGGGTCTCCTACATAACCCTCGAGTTAGTAAACTTAAAATACTTCAATCTAAGGAAATTCAATGTCACAAGACATCAATGACGTAATCATTATTGGCTCGGGTCCAGCGGGATACACCGCCGCAATTTATGCAGCTCGCGCGCAACTTAAGCCAATTGTTTTCGAAGGTGCCGTTACTGCTGGTGGCGCCCTTATGAATACAACTGAGGTTGAGAATTTCCCAGGTTTTCAAGATGGAATCATGGGCCCTGCGCTTATGGAAAACATGCGCGCTCAGGCTGTTAAGTTCGGTGCGAATTTGATTACTGATGATGTGACTGCGGCAAACCTAACTGGCGACGTAAAGACTGTTGTTGATGGTGAAGGTCGCGAATACAAAGCGCACTCAGTGATTCTTGCTACCGGCTCCAGTTACCGCGAACTTGGAATTGAAAATGAAAAGCGACTTTCTGGCCACGGAGTTTCTTGGTGTGCAACATGCGATGGCTTTTTCTTCCGTGATCAGGACATTGCTGTTGTTGGTGGTGGCGACTCTGCAGTTGAAGAAGCTACTTTCCTAACTCGCTTTGCAAGCAGCGTCACAATGATTCACCGCAGAGGTGAATTGCGTGCGAGCAAGATTATGGCTGAGCGGGCACACAATGATCCAAAAATTAAGTTTGCTTGGGACAGTGAAGTCAGCGAATTGCATGGCGACGCTAAATTAACTGGTGTCACACTTCGCGATGTTAATACTGGAGCCACTCGCGAAATTTCCGTAACTGGATTGTTCGTTGCAATTGGTCACGACCCACGTTCGGAACTATTGAAGGGCCAAGTTGATCTAGACCCTCAGGGTTATGTCCTAACTGGTGCTGGCACAACAGCGACAAACCTATCCGGAGTTTTTGCTTGTGGAGATTTGGTTGACCACACCTACCGTCAGGCAATCACTGCTGCCGGTACCGGCTGTAGCGCTGCGCTTGATGCTGAACGCTTTTTGGCCAATCTACACAGCAAGTAATTTCCAACTTAGGCAATAAACAATTGGTTTTCCTTTAACCACTTATGCTTGATCCACTAGCAACAATAGGAGTAATAATGGGCGCAACAGCAGCCGTAACAGATGCATCGTTTGCCGACGATGTACTTATGAGTGATAAGCCAGTACTGGTTGATTTTTGGGCTGAATGGTGTGGCCCTTGCAAAATGATTGGTCCAATCCTGGAAGAGATTGCCGCAGCACATGGCGACAAGCTAACTATCTTGAAACTTAACGTTGATGAGAATCCAGCCACCGCAGCTAACTACGGCGTGACTTCAATTCCAACAATGAACGTTTACCAAAATGGTGAGATCGTTAAGCAGATCATTGGTGCAAAGCCAAAGGCTGCCTTACTTTCAGATCTTGCTGAGTTCATTTAAGTAACTAATGACAGTAACGATCCTGCGACGCGGCGATCAAGGGCCGGCAGTAACAGAGGTTCGTGATCGATTAGTTCGTCTTGGGCTCTTAAGTTCAAACGCCAGCGCAGCAGCAGATGTTTTCGATGACATCTTGCTAGCTGCGCTGCGTTATTTCCAACAAACTCGTGGTCTTACCGTTGATGGTCTAGTTGGACCACAAACTTTTCGCAGACTTGATGAAGCGCGCTGGAAAATTGGAGATCGCGTTTTAAGTTTTACACCTGGTCACGTAATACATGGTGAAGATGTTGCGCAATTACAACAGCGATTAATTGAGTTAGGTTTTGCATTAGATCGAGTTGATGGCATCTTCGGTAACAGTACTGATGGCGCAGTGCGGGAATTTCAGCGCAACGTTGGATTAGATGTTGACGGAATTTGTGGGCCGGCATTCATCCGAGCCTTCCAACGACTAGCTCGCACTATTGCTGGTGGTAGCCAGGAGCACTTACGCGAACTTTCAACGGTTGCCAATTTTGGAAAAACTAGAACCGTCGAAACTTGTTCCATCTTGCTTGACCCAAGTGACCTTGAAGAAAAGTTAATCGGCAGCGAGCTTTCCCATTCCGATGTTTGCTGGGACATTGCTTCTCGCTTGGAAGGCCGGTTAGGAGCAATGGGCACATTGGTTCTAATGACTCGTCCTGCGTCCGGTCGCGTGGATGGTGAGCGCACTCGAGCCAATCTGGCTAATGACAGCAATGTGGACTTGATTCTTGGCTTAGGACTAGATCGTCATGCGAACCCATTGGCTCAAGGTGTGGCTTCTTATTACTTTGGGCATCAATACTCGCGTTCAGCTACAGGTATGCGTTTGGCTGAAATAGTTCAGGAAGAGATCAGCTCCCGGACTGAGTTAACGGATTCAAAATCACATGCCAAGACTTGGGACTTGTTGCGACTTACACGAATGCCAAGCATCAAAGTCGAAATGGGTTACGCAACCAGCCCACATGACAGCGCCCTGTTAGAAAAGGCAGAAACCCGAGATCAAATAGCTGCCGGGTTAAGTTCGGCTATCACTCGGATTTTGGCACCTAGAATCGGCTAAACGTTAAATGTGACTTAGGTCACATTTGTCACTCCTGCACAAGTTGTTCACATGTGGGTAACTGCTTACTTAAGCGGTTCGCCAAACATTCCGCGTTGCTTTGGGTCAATGACCTCAACGATTCTTTGCAAATCTTCCAATGTTGCAAACTCAATGATGACCTTGCCGCGAGACTTGCCAACCTGAACTGTGACTCGAGTATCCAAACGATCAGATAGTCGATCCCCCATGGACTTAAGTCCTGGAGCGCTGATCTTGCCAGCTGCCTTCTTGGCAGTTGGCTTAGCTTGCTTCTCATCTTGGCCCAACGAAACGATCTCTTCGACAGTTCGTACTGAAAGACCTTCAGCAACAATTCGACTGGCCAAGCGCTCGATAGCAGCTGAATCCTTTAGGCCAAGCAGTGCGCGAGCATGACCTGCGGAGAGAACTCCGGCAGCCACGCGACGCTGAACTGCGGGTGGCAGGTTAAGCAGACGAAGAGTGTTGGAAATCTGGGGACGAGAACGGCCAAGGCGAGTAGCTAACTCGTCCTGAGTTCCGCCAAAGTCTTCAAGTAATTGCTTGTATGCGGCAGCTTCTTCAAGTGGGGTAAGTGCGGCGCGATGAAGGTTTTCCAGCAAAGCATCTCGCAACATCTGATCATCTGCGGTCTCGCGGATTAGAGCTGGAATCGTTTTGAATCCGGCCTTCTTGGTAGCGCGAAGTCGGCGTTCACCGGCAACTAACTCGTATCCCCCACCCTTTGCTGGACGAACCACGATTGGCTGCATTAAGCCAACTTCTTGGATGGAATGGACTAGTTCAGCAAGAGCTTCATCATCAAAAACCATGCGTGGTTGCTGGGCATTGGGAACTATAGAGCGAACCGGAAGTTCAGCAAATGTAAGCCCGGCGATGGCTGCTGGTGCTGTTTGAGTAACCGGCGCAGCTGATGCTGACTTAGTAGCTGGCGTTACAGGCTTAGCCGAAGACTTCGCAGTTGACTTTGCCGCAGGTGCAGCCTTTTTCGGCGTTGCTGCAGTTGATTTCTTAGCTGGTTTGGCACCAGTTCCAGCTTTAGGTCTGGCTGCTCCAGTTTCACGTGAAACATCCGGGATCAAGGCTCCTAAGCCACGGCCTAGGCTTTGTCGTTTTGCCATTACATTAACCCTTCTGCTTACGTTCGGTGATTTCGCGTGCTGCAGCTAAATAAGCCACTGCCCCAGTTGATCCTGGGTCATAAGTCATTACAGATTGCCCAAATGACGGTGCTTCTGCGACATAAATCGATCTTGGGATTACGGTCTCCAGGACCTTTTTGCCAAAGTAGCCACGGACTTCCTCAACAACTGAAGCTGAAAGGTTGGTTGTGGAGTTATACATGGTTAGCAGGATGGTGCTGACTTCTAAGTCTGGGTTCAGGCGTTCTTTGGCGAATTCAATAGTGCGAAGTAATTGCTGCACGCCTTCAAGGGCATAAAACTCACACTGGATCGGAATCAATACTTCTTTAACCGCAGCCAAAGCGTTAATAGTCAGCATTCCTAGGCTTGGCGGGCAATCAATGAATACGTAGTCCATTTCGTGGTCCGCTAGGAAGTCAGCCAAAGCAGCTTTGAGCAGAAATGGCCGTTCCGCTTCGGCAACTGTGGAGATAAGTTCGATATCAGCGCCAGCTAGATCAAGGGTTGCCGGTAAAACCCATAGGGAATCAAAGCCTTCGGCAGCGCTCATCATGTCTGCAATAGCTTCGCCATCTAGCAAAACATCAAAGGAGCCGCTGGCATCCTCATAGTGGTCGATGCCAAAGGCAGTACTGGCGTTTCCTTGGGGATCAAGGTCGATTACTAGAACATTCAATCCAGCTAGTGCCATTGATGCGGCTAAGTTAACGGCCGAAGTTGTTTTACCTACGCCACCTTTTTGGTTGGCAATAGTAATGATTCGGGTTTGTTTTGGCTTTGCAAAAGTGCCTTTTAGTCCGCGTCGAACGTAGACTGCAGCCGCAGCAGCTGCTGCTAATGGTGTGTCTTCTTCATCGGCGTAAGCCATTTTGCCAACCTAATTTCTTAACCCCAGTATTACTAACTTGAGTCTTAAGCGTAGGGCAAATACCTGACGCTGATGTTAGGTGGTCACCCGAACAACTGTGGTCTGTGGATCAACCACACCTTCGCCACACATTACGATTTCTGCCTTGCGGCCCTTGAGGATATCGGCTGCTTCAGCAATTTCAGTTGCTGCAGAACTACCCTTCATTGCCAAAATCTGGCCACCTTTAGTTGTTAATGGCAGCGACCAGGTTAAAAGTTTTCCAAGTGGGGCAACAGCGCGAGCAGTAACAACTGGAGCGGAATGGCCTTTAAGTTCTTCAGCTCTACCGCGCATAACTGTTACTTGTTCAGTCATACCAAGGTCGGCGACAACTTCTTTAAGGAATTCCGAGCGACGCATTAACGGCTCAATCAATCCAATTGTGATGTCTGGTCGAACAATTGCAAGCACTAGTCCTGGCAATCCAGCGCCACTACCAATGTCAAAAACTTTTGAGTTAGCAGGGATTAATTCTTCAACCACAGCACAGTTTGCAATGTGTCGATCCCAAATACGATCAACTTCACGCGGCCCTAAAAAGCCACGTTCTACACCTGCACCCGCTAGCCAATGTGCGAATCGGGCAAGGTTTTCCGCAGCATCTGGGTAAACCTCGGTGATCTCTTTCACTGAACTAGTCTTTCGATAAATGTTTCACGTGAAACGTGAAACTAGGCTGGAAGTACCACAATTCGGCGCTTTGGTTCTTCGCCCTTAGAAACACTGGATGCGCCCGCTTCGCCAACTGCATCATGAACCACTTTGCGTTCGAAAGCATTCATTGGCTTAAGTTCAACTTCCTCGCCAGTCTCAGTTGCTTTTGCAGCAGCTTCTTTTGCAACCTCAATTAGCTTGGCCTTTACACCAGCGCGGTGGCCGGAGATGTCCAACATTAAGCGGGAGCGTTCCCCGGTTTCGCGAGTTACTGCAAGGCGGGTTAGTTCCTGAAGGGCATCAAGTACTTCACCTTTCTTGCCTACAAGCTGGGAAAGATCTGCACCAACAATGCTTACGGTCGCGCGATCGTTTTCAACATCCATGTCAATGTCGCCATCAAAGTCGGCGATGTCTAATAGACCTTCTAAGTAGTCAGCGGCGATTTCGCCTTCTTGTTCAAGTAGTGAGAGTTTTTCAGCCATTTGATTTGGCCTTTCTGTGTTGGAAATTTAGTTTGATTGGTTAGTTAGTTTCACGTGAAACTAACTGCGCTTCTTTTTAGGCTTCTTTTTAGGCTGCTGTCGAGTTGCTTTTGCTTCTGGTGCAGGCTCAACTTCAGTTGTAGATTCAGGGTTTTTCTTAGATTTCTTTGCAGCTTTTCTAGCCTCTAATGCAGTGAACGCTGGAGTTCCTGGTTGTGGGCTATTTCGGATTACGTAGAACTGTTGTCCCATGGTCCAAAGGTTTGTGGTGAACCAGTAGAGCAAAACACCAACTGGAAAGTTAACGCCAGTGATGGCAAAAATGATTGGGAATACGTAAAGCAAAATCTTCTGTTGCTGCACCATCGGGTTGTCAGGCGCGGTGTTCTTTACGATCAACTGGCGCTGAGTTAGGAATGAAGTCAGCGTCATCAAGATGATTAAAAGCAGTGTTACCCAGAAGGTTGCAGTTGGGTTTGCAGTCTCGGCGCGGTTCATGAAGGTTCCATAAATCGGAGCACCCAAAATAGTTGCGTTACGTGCAGACTCAACTAGTTCTTCAGTGAGAACGCCTTTTGGCTGACTCATTGCTATGCCCTGGAGTACAACAAAGAGGGCATAGAAAATTGGAGCTTGAGCCAAAATCGGTAAGCAGCTAGATAGCGGGTTGGTTCCGGTTTCCTTGTAGAGCTTCATTAGCTCTTGAGACTGACGCTCCCGGTCACCTTGGTACTTCTTTTGGATTTCTTTAACCTGCGGCTGAATGATCTGCAGGTTGCGCTGGCTTTTAATCTGCTTAACGAAAAGCGGGATCAACAAGACTCGGATCAAGATAACGAGCATGACAATTGCCAGACCCCAAGCC
Organism: Candidatus Nanopelagicales bacterium; assembly: GCA_030157865.1. Taxonomy (GTDB): domain Bacteria; phylum Actinomycetota; class Actinomycetes; order S36-B12; family UBA5976; genus UBA5976. Next base: position 52,175 of record JAOATY010000003.1, read on the forward strand.
CATCCGCTGTCTGGCTCGAAGGCCATGGAGGTTAGCGAGTGAAAACTAACTAAAACCCAACTAACAAGAGTTTCTAGCCATACCAATGGATTAAGGCTCATGCGCCAATAACCTGCCTATCGTTATTAGTTGAAATTTCAATTACTTCTCGGTTGGTCCAAGTTCCTTTGGCTGGGATGTATTCGATCCCTCCGGTAGCCCAAGGATGACAACGTAAAACCCGCCAAGCTGCCAAGAGACTGCCTTTACCTGCGCCGTGAACCTTTACGGCTTCAAGACCGTAATGCGAGCAAGTTGGGTAATAGCGACAAACTTGGCCAATGCGAGGGCTCAACAAAATTTGGTAAGCACGAATTATTCCGACCAGGATTGCAACAAATAGTTTTCCGAAGGTCGCGGCCCAAAGCTTTCCAATGAAATTAAGTACCTTTTTCATGGTTTTGCCACCTTGGAAAGGGCAAATTTAAGGTTTTCGGAAAGCTGAGAAAATGTTGCCTGGTTGGCGCCTGGCAGAGCCCTAACCACAACATGCGATCCACTTGGGAAACTGCCAATTAATGGGGTGATTGCGTGGCGTAGCTGGCGGGTAACTTTATGGCGAACTACAGAGTTTCCAACGTTTTTTCCCACGGCAAAGGCTACTTTTGTCTGTTCGTTTGAACTTTGAGCCACGTGTAGAACCACCAATTTTGCTGAAAACCTTGTGCCTGATTTCATAACAGCTGAAATTTCCGAGGACTTACGCAACCTCGCCGAGGCGGGAAGCATTTACTTGGAGCCGAATGCCAGATTAGGCGGAAAGCTTTGAGCGTCCCTTTGCGCGGCGTGAGGCAAGAATGCCACGACCGGCGCGAGTGCTCATGCGGTTACGGAAACCGTGCTTCTTTGCACGACGACGCTTATTTGGCTGGTAGGTGCGCTTTGACATAGACACTCCATAAGGAAGTAGGGATGAGGCGATTGGCCATCGGACATTCACGAATTTTTAGCTTCGTGAACATTCGACGAAGTGCACATCGAACTCGGTATTAACTTCCTAAAGATACGGGTAGTTAATGGTTTCGGTCAAACTCAAAAACTTAATTGTTTTCCTGTGGAAAACAACTTGTCAGGCAGTATCCACAGGCCGTAGTCTGCATAGTCCGAGCCTGTGGAAATCAATCCTTCCCCACCTGCAAACTTGGACGCTAGGAGCAACATGGAAGATCTGGACCTAAATGAGGTTTGGGCTAGGACTTTAGAGTCTTTGTCGTCCGGAGCATTAACTCCACAGCAGCGTGCATTTGTAACACTTACTCGGCCACTTGGAATTGTTGGCGACACCGCGCTAGTTGCAGCGCCTAATGAATTCACAAAAGATGTTTTAGAAAGTCGGTTAAGTCCGATTGTTTGTGATGCTTTGTCGGCAACCCTAGGCCGCGAAATGCGACTTGCAGTTACCGTTGATGAATCCATCGCCCCAGATCTTGATGATGAGGCCACTGATGAGTTGGCTGACTCGACATACGCAGACATTGAATCGACTGGTTTACAGTCAGATCCAAATCCAGCTCTGCCACCTCAAGCTAGCCGCGGTCCAGCCCCGGCACCAAGAACCTCCGAAGAGGGAAGTCGACTAAATCCAAAATATACTTTTGACACATTTGTGCCTGGTTCATCAAACCGTTTCGCACACGCAGCTGCTCGAGCAGTAGCAGAGCAACCGGCTAAGGCGTACAACCCGTTGTTCGTTTACGGTGAATCCGGTCTTGGTAAAACTCACTTGCTACACGCAATTGGTCATTACACCAGAACTCTTTATGCAGGCTCAAAAGTTCGTTATGTAAGTTCGGAAGAATTTACTAATGAATTTATTAACTCCATTCGTGATGACAAAGCAAAGGAATTCCAGCGCCGTTACAGGGATATTGACGTTTTGCTGGTTGATGATATTCAGTTCCTTTCCGGAAAAGTTCAAACTCAAGAAGAGTTCTTTCACACGTTTAACACTTTGCATAATGCAAACAAACAAATTGTTGTGACATCAGATTTGCCGCCGAAACAACTTCAAGGTTTCGAAGACCGAATGAGTTCACGTTTCGAGTGGGGTTTGATCACAGATGTTCAGCCACCCGATCTAGAAACTCGTATTGCGATTTTGCGAAAGAAAAGTGCGCAAGAAAGATTAAGTGCACCGCCCGAAGTTTTGGAATTTATTGCATCAAAGATGTCAACTAACATCCGTGAACTTGAGGGTGCCTTAATTCGAGTTACTGCGTTCGCCAGCTTGAACCGCGCGCCGGTTGATTTAGATTTGGCTGAAGTTGTTCTTAAGGATCTCGTGTCCGATGCGGCCGGTCCGGAAATTAGCGCGAGTTTGATTATGGCTCAAACCGCTAGTTACTTTGGTGTCACATTGGACGACTTAACAGGAGCTAGCCGATCTAGAGTTTTGGTGACCGCTCGCCAGATCGCTATGTATTTATGTCGTGAACTAACTGATTTGTCTTTGCCTAAAATTGGGCAGCAGTTTGGTGGGCGTGACCATACAACCGTGATGCACGCCGACCGAAAAGTTCGTCAATTAATCGCAGAGCGCCGCAGTCTTTACAACCAGGTAAGTGACTTAACCGCTCGTATTAAGGCCCAAGCTCGAGGTTTGTAACTTTAGTAACATCTGTCACTTCTATACACAGTGTGGATAACTATGGGGATATCTTTATTGGGAATTAAAGGGATTTAGGGCTTTTGTGGATTAAATCCGGTTAATTACTCACTTTTAAGATAAAACTTGTGGATAACTGTGGATAACTTAAGTTAGAGCTTTTTAATGTTGATAAGTCTGAAAGTTATCCACAGGAGAGATTTTATATTTTTGTTTATTTAAAGGGAATAAGTGGTTATCCACAGTATCCACAATGCCTACTACTGCTACTAAAGATATATTTCAAACCTTTGGTTTCACCAACTCTGTTGTTAACTCTGTGGAACTAGATAAATACCTGAAAAACAAGAGATTTTAAAAGACTTAAGATTTAGCAAACAGATTGTTGTTCTTAGTTTTTTTATTGGAATAACTGTGGCTGAATTAGTCAGCCAGACATGGCACGATAAAGACTCTAGATATCGAGACACCAGAGGGTGAGTTGTAAGTGAAGTTTCAAGTTGATCGCGACGTTATGGCCGATGCAGTCCTTTGGGCTTCTCGCACCCTACCTACAAAATCTACCCAACCTCTATTAACCGGTATGCACCTTGTTGCTGACGAATCTGGATTAACTCTTTCCGGCAGCGACGCCGATGTTAGCGCTCGCGCCAACTTAAAAGCTGACGTAATTGAAACCGGAACTGTTTTAATCCCAGGACGTCTACTTGCTGACATCACCCGATCCCTACCTTCAGCAGTAATTGATTTTTCTATTGAAGGAAACCGCGCAAAAATTTCTTGCGGCCGTTCCTCTTTCACAATTCCAACCATGCCGGTAGCTGAATATCCACCGCTTCCAACCATGCCTGGATTAAGCGGAACCGTAACTGGAACAGATTTTGCTAACGCAATTTCTCAGGTTGCGATTGCTGCTTCCCGCGATGAAACTCTGCCAGCTTTCACTGGTGTGAAAATTGATGTTGAAGGCGCGGTAATCACACTTGCTGCAACAGATAGATATCGGTTAGCGGTTCGTGAGTTGAATTGGTCACCAACTTCAACATCATTAAGTACTCACGCATTAGTACCAGCAAAGTTTTTATCTGACTCTTCCAAATCACTTTCACACAGCGACTCAATTTCTCTTGCTTTCGCAACCGGTAACGAAGGATTAATTGGTATCGAAGGTTCGGGTCGTCAAACTACAAGTCGCTTACTTGCAGCAGATTTTCCTAAGTACCAAACACTGCTTCCAACTGAATCAACAACCGTTGCGCAAATTAGCACGAGCGCATTAGTTGAATCCGTTAAGCGTGTTTCGTTAGTACTTGAACGCGAAGCACCAATCCGCGTTCATTTCGCGAACGGCGAAGCCGTAATAACTGGCGGCGGCGGCAGTGGCGAGCTTGCTGAAGCTAAAGAATTTATTGAATGCACATTAACTGGCGAAGAATTAACAATCGCTTTCAATCACCAATTCTTACTTGATGGACTAAGCGCAATTGATTCCGCAATTGCAGTGGTGTCGATGACAACCGCAATTCGCCCGGCAGTAATTTCTGGCGCGACAGACTTCGGCGCACAACCAGATGACAGCTTCAAATACTTGTTAATGCCAATTCGGCAACAGTAAATAGCGAAAATAAATATCGGCAAACTTTAGTAATGCAGATATCTAAACTTTCGCTACGCAATTTTCGTAACCACGAAAATTTAGACCTTTCTTTTTCGTCGGGCGCCACAACAATTGTTGGCCGCAACGGCCGTGGAAAAACCAACATTGTTGAAGCCGTTCACTACTTGGCAACCCTTGGTAGCCATCGGGTTTCTCAGGACGCGCCCTTAATCCGTAACGGACAAAGCACAGCATCGGTGCTGGCAAATGTAGAGAAACATAAACGCCAAGCTCAAGTTGAATTAATCATTAACTACCCAGGCACAAACAAAGTTTCGCTAAATGGAAATCCGTTAACTAGACCGCGCGACATTTTAGGTTTAGTCACCACCGTGATTTTTTCACCAGAAGATCTTGAGTTAGTAAAAGGCGAACCATCAGCACGACGAAAATTTATTGATGAGCTAAGTACGTTGTTAGCACCTAAATTTTCAAATACTCGAAGCGACTACGAGCGAACCCTAAAACAACGAAACACACTTTTAAAATCACTCGGGCGGAGAAGCCCTTCACCACAAGCGCGCGCGACATTAGATGCCTGGGATGAGCAACTAATCTCCTCTGGTTCCGAAATGATATTCACTCGGCTCGAGAACATTAAAAAGATTCAACCGCACGTTACTGAATTTGGAACAACAATCAGCGGAGACACTGAACCACTTCATCTAAATTACTTAAATAGCTGGTTATCACCTGAAACAAAAGACATTAAAGAAATCGAAAATCTTTTCCGCGCTGAATTAGAAAATCGAAACAAAGATGAAATCGATCGTGGTTTAACACTTGTTGGGCCGCATCGCGACGATTTAAATATTCAACTAAGTGATATGCCGGCAAAAGGTTACGCCTCGCACGGACAGTCTTGGTCAATTGCAATCGCACTACGACTAGCTGCGTTTAAAACGTTGCGGGAACACGACGACGATCCAATTTTAATTTTGGACGACGTTTTTGCCGAGCTAGATGAAAGACGACGTAATCGACTTATCTCAATAATTTCTGATGTAGAACAAACCTTGATTACCGCCGCAGTTCTAGAAGATATTCCAAAAGGATTGCCGAGCCACCAACTTTTGTTAGAAGATAACTAACATCGTGCTGGATAAACCACAACAAGAATTTTTGCGGTCCTTGCTTAGTAGAGCCAGGGTCCGCACCTCAACTGTGCCCAATCGCAAAAATCGAAATACTAATTTTTATGACGAACAAAGAAGTGGCGCCGGCCCAGACGAAAGGGATCCAGCGACACTTTCGGGATTAATCGACCGCTTGATAATCAGCAAAGGCTGGGACTTACAGGTTGCAACCGGACGACTTCATGGGCAATGGGGCTTAATTGTCGGCCACGATGTAGCTAGTCACGTAAAAATCGAATCTTTTAATCTGGACCCAAGTGGTCAATCGGGGACCCTGGTCTTGCGAGCTGAATCGAGCGCTTGGGCCACCCAAATTCGCCTACTTTTGCCAACCATCTCCCAGCGCCTTGGCGAGGAAATAGGACAGGGTCGAATTAGCGAAATTAAGGTCCTCGGACCCACTGCGCCATCCTGGAAACACGGCCAAAGAAGTGTCCCTGGAAGGGGTCCAAGGGATACCTACGGGTAATACCCCGACTCCCAAAAAATTCAATAAACAGATAGGATTAGGGGTACTAGCGCGCCTGAAAAACTCCCTATTTAGGGTCTGACATTCAGGAGCCAATAACGTACGACGGAAAGGCCCTAACGTGACATATGACGGCAGTGCCATCCAGGTCCTAGAGGGCCTCGATGCAGTTAGAAAACGCCCAGGCATGTACATCGGTTCAACCGGTGAAAGAGGCCTCCACCACTTGGTCTACGAAGTCGTAGATAACTCTGTCGATGAAGCGCTAGCGGGGCATTGCACCCACATTGACGTAACAATTTTGGAAGATGGCGGCGTTCGCGTCGTTGATAACGGCCGCGGTATCCCAGTAGATATCGTTCCTTCAGAAGGAAAACCAGCTGTTGAAGTTGTACTTACAGTTCTGCACGCCGGCGGAAAGTTTGGCGGCGGCGGTTACGCAGTTTCCGGCGGTCTGCACGGCGTGGGCGTCTCGGTTGTAAACGCACTATCTACAAAGGTAGACGTCGAGGTTCGCCGTGAAGGATCTATTCACACTCAGTCATACAAGTACGGTGTCCCAGTTGCCCCACTTAAAAAAGGTGGCAAAACCGAAGTAACTGGAACCACAGTTACTTTCTGGGCAGACGGTGACATTTTTGAAACCACTACATATGATTTCGAAACTTTGTCTCGTCGTTTCCAAGAAATGGCATTTCTAAATCGCGGCCTAACACTTTCGTTAACTGACGAACGAATTTCCGCTGGTCCAGTAATCGACGAGGAAACCGGCGAACCAAAAATTGATGGCCCGCGCAGCGTCACTTACATGTACGAAGGCGGAATCGCAGATTTTGTTCGCCACCTAAATGCACGTAAGACACCAATCCATAACGACGTTGTCGAATTCTTCTCTGAAGACACAACCCGTGGCTTAAGTCTTGAAGTTGCTATGCAATGGAACAGCAGCTACACCGAATCGGTTTACTCATTCGCAAACACAATTAACACAATTGAAGGCGGTACTCACGAAGAAGGTTTCCGTACCGCTTTAACTTCGCTGGTAAATAAGTTTGCGCGTGAGTGGAGCATCCTGAAAGAAAAAGATACGAATCTTTCCGGCGAAGATGTTCGCGAAGGTTTAACTGCAATTGTTTCTATCAAACTTCACGAACCACAGTTCGAAGGTCAGACAAAAACCAAGCTTGGAAACACTGAAGCAAAAACCTTCGTACAAAAAGTTGTTAACGAAGAACTAGCAGCTTGGTTTGAAAAAAATCCTGCACAAGGTAAAGACATTGCTCGCAAATCTTTGCAAGCAGCAACTGCTCGTCTAGCTGCGCGTAAAGCTCGCGACTTAGCACGTAACCGTAAGGGCTTGCTAGGAAGCAGCAGCTTGCCTGGAAAGTTGAAGGATTGCTCCAGCAACGAACCAACTGAGTGTGAAGTATTTATCGTTGAAGGTGACTCGGCCGGCGGCTCTGCTGGTCAGGGTCGCGATCCACGCACTCAAGCTATTTTGCCGATCCGTGGAAAAATTCTTAACGTCGAAAAAACCAGAATCGATCGAGTACTTGCAAACACCGAAGTACAAGCAATCATCTCTGCATTTGGAACTGGTATCCAAGATGAATTTGATATCAACAAGCTGCGCTATCACAAATTAGTTTTGATGGCGGATGCTGACGTTGATGGTCAACACATTCGTACTTTGCTTTTAACTTTCTTATTCCGTTACATGCGCCCACTTGTTGATGGTGGATTTGTTTACGTTGCACAGCCGCCGCTTTACAAAGTGAAGTGGTCACGTGAAGCACCAGGTTATGCATACTCAGACAAACAGCGTGATCAAATTGTTGAAGCTGGACTTGCTGCTGGTAAGAAACTTCGCAACGAAGATATCCAGCGCTACAAAGGTCTTGGTGAAATGAATGCCGAAGAACTTTGGGAAACCACAATGGATCCAGCAACTCGAGTCCTGTTGCAGGTTTCGGTGGACGATGCAGCGCAAGCTGATCAACTTTTCTCAACCCTTATGGGAGAAGACGTCGAAAGTCGACGCAACTTCATTCAACGCAATGCACATGACGTGCGGTTCTTGGACATCTAATGACTGAAATTAATGACGCAACCCACGATCAAATTGAAATCGTTGACCTTAATGTTGAAATGCAAAGGTCGTACCTTAACTACGCGATGAGCGTTATCGTCTCGCGCGCATTGCCTGATGTGCGAGACGGCCTAAAGCCAGTACACCGCCGCGTGATCTATGCAATGTATGACGGTGGCTACCGCCCAGATCGCGCATTCAATAAGAGTGCTCGTGTAGTTGGCGAAGTTATGGGTCAGTATCACCCACATGGTGACAGCGCTATCTATGACACTTTGGTTCGTCTGACTCAAGCTTGGTCACTTCGCTACCCACTTGCACAGGGTCAAGGTAACTTCGGCTCACCAGGTAATGACTCAGCTGCTGCTTCGCGTTACACCGAAGTCCGCATGGCCCAACTTGCCATGGAAATGGTTCGCGATATCGATCAAGACACCGTTGACTTCACACCGAATTACGACGGTAAAAACCTAGAACCAACAGTTCTACCAAGCCGTTTCCCTAACCTTTTGGTTAACGGATCATCAGGTATCGCTGTTGGTATGGCCACAAACATTCCGCCACACAACCTCACTGAGGTAGCTGCTGGTGTGCAATGGGCGCTAGAACACCCAGATGCCACACGCGAAGAATTACTCGAAGCGTTGATGGAAAGAATCACTGGTCCAGATTTCCCAACCGGCGGTCAAATTGTTGGACGTCGTGGAATTCAAGATGCCTATCGCACGGGTCGTGGGTCTGTCACGATGCGCGCCGTTACCGAAATCACTGAAGACAAGCGCGGTCGCACAATCATCGCGATCACTCAGTTGCCTTACCAAGTTAATCCGGACAACTTACTTGAGCGAATTGCCGAACTAGTTGAACAAGGCAAAGTCGGCGGCATCGCTGACCTTGTTGATGAAAGCTCATCACGAACCGGAATGCGCATTGTTGTTGTACTGAAGCGCGATGCAGTGCCAAAGGTTGTTCTCAACAACTTGTTCAAGTACACCCAACTTCAAGACAACTTCGGTGCAAACATGTTGGCTCTTGTCGACGGCGTTCCTCGCACCCTAACTCTTGATGCTTTTGTAACGAACTGGATCGAACATCAAGTTGAAGTTATTCAGCGTCGCACTGCTTACCGTTTGCGAATTGCAGAAGAGCGCGTACATATCTTGATTGGTTTGCTAAAAGCAATCGATCGCATTGATGAAGTAATCGCATTAATTCGTGCATCAGAGTCTGCTTCCGTTGCACAATCAGGCTTAATGAAACTTCTCGACATTGATGAAATTCAAGCGCAAGCAATTCTTGACATGCAGCTTCGTAAACTTGCTGCTCTTGAGCGCAACGAACTACAAACTCAGCACGACAAGTTAATGGCTGAGATTGCCGACTACAAAGATATTTTGTCGAACGTAACTCGCCAGCGCAGCATTGTTAGCGAAGAGCTTGCCGACATTGTTGGCAAGTTTGGAGATGAGCGTCGCACCACAATCGTGGCTGACGAAAACGATGTAACTCATGAAGATCTAATTGCGGTTGAGCCAATCGTGGTAACACTTTCTGCGGATGGTTACATCAAGCGAACTAAGGCTGCGCTGTACCGCTCCCAAAAGCGTGGCGGTCGTGGCGTTAAGGGTGCAGCTCTTAAGCAAGATGACGTGGTTACTAATTTCTTCGTAACAACGACCCATCACTGGATCTTGTTCTTCACTAACCGTGGACGAGTATTCCGGGTGAAGGCATACGAGTTAACTGACACTGGTCGCGATGCCCGCGGACAGCACGTAGCGAACTTGCTATCACTTGCCCCAGAAGAGCAAGTTGTAGAAGTTCAAGACCTGCGTGATTACGAACAAGCCAAGTACTTAGTCCTTGCTACTCGCAATGGCGTAATCAAGAAGTCCAGACTTGCTGATTACGATTCATCGCGCAGCACCGGACTAGTTGCTATCACGCTTCGCGATGAAGACGATGTAGTTTCAGCTCAGCTTGTAAACGATGAAGATGACCTGCTTTTGGTTTCAAAAATGGGTTACTCAGTTCGATGCCATGCTGACGATGCAACACTTCGTCCAATGGGACGTACTGCTGGTGGTGTTATCGGAATCAGATTCAAGACCGATGACGATTACTTGCTAAAGATGGAAGTCGCAACGCCAGATTCATTCGTTGTCACAGTCACTGAAGGTGGCTGGGCTAAGCGCACCAGCATCGAAGAGTGGAATGCAAAGGGTCGTGGCACACAAGGTGTCCGAGCTATGCGTCTAGTCGAAAAGCGTGGCGGTTTAGCTGGCGCATTGATCTGTGCAGCTGATGACGAAATTTTCGCTATTGCTAGCAACGGTGTTGTAATCCGAACTCGCGTTGATGAAATTCGCGCAGCCGGACGCGACACCATGGGTGTTTCGTTTATGAAGGTTGGAGATGACGACCAGGTTGTTGCGGTAGCTCGCAGCTCTGCAGCGTCCATGGCCGCACTAGACAGCGTTGAAGTAACAGTAGAGGCCGAAGAATCAGCAGTCGTTGAATCTGACGAAGCAGTTGAGCAAGTTGCCAAAGACGGGGAAGAGGCATAAATGTCAGACATCGACATCGATCTAAATGATGATCAACCAACTAAGCGGAATTTCTTCAAGAATCCGCTTAAGTCGAGCGAGCAGCCAGTTGTTGCAAGCTCGCCGGCAGTGACTCAAACTCAGCCTCGTGAAGTGCGCCTTCACTTGACCCACATCGATCCATGGTCGGCAGCCAAGCGAGCTTTCGTGCTTGGCGTGCTGATCGCAGGAATACTTATCGTGGCCACGATTGTGCTCTGGGTTGTGCTGTCAGCAGCTGGCGTATTCGAAGCAGTATCAAGCCTGTGGAGCGATGCATCTGGTAACACCGGAACTGGAATTAGCTTCCTGTCACTTGGTCGCTTATTAGGTTTGGCAATGGTCGTTTCTGCAATTGAAATTGTGCTTTTGAGCGTACTTTCCACACTTTTTGCAGTTCTTTACAACCTCAGCGTTGGGTTTACCGGCGGGGTCGAATACACCTTCACCGATCGGGGTTAATCCTTCATTTTGGGTGAAAGCCCGCTTTGAGGTAACCTCTTAACTCGTGCCTAGAAATAGGCACAAACCGCAAGAACTTTAAGAAACGCAAGAAATCAGGGCCCATAGCTCAGCTTGGTTAGAGCGCTTCGCTGATAACGAAGAGGTCGGTGGTTCAAGTCCACCTGGGCCCACGCACGGTTTTCGAATCTAGAAGGATAGGAAGCGTAATGAAAAAACTTTTGTCACTAGCATTGCTAGCGGTTGCTGGTTACGTTATCTACCAACAGGCAGAAAACAGCAAAGCCGAGCAAGAATTGTGGACACAGGCTACTTCAGAGTAGATTTTGTTCTACGGTTTTACCGCCGGGGAATTAGCTCAATTGGTAGAGCACTGCCTTTGCAAGGCAGGGGTTAGGGGTTCGAGTCCCCTATTCTCCACAAATAAGTGGAGGTAGTTTTTCTACCTCCACTTTTGTTTTGACTAAACGCTTAATACATTTTTCCAAAGACACTTGAAAGAAAAATCATGAATGACCTGCGTAGCGCCTCACCACAAGTAAAACGTTTTCTTGCTGGCGCATTGCTTAACTCACTTGGTGGTGGTTTAACACTTCCAGTTTTAGTTATCTACTTGAACCAAGTACGCGGAATTTCATTAGCTGCAGCATCACTTGTTCTGTCATGGATGGCGATAACCGGTTTGGTTTATTCGCCAATCATCGGACACTTGGTAGATAAGTTTGGCCCGCGTCGAATTATGTTGGTCGCGATCTTGATTGAGGCAACCGCAACTCTGCTTTGGGTTTTTGTAACAGACTTACGAAGCGCATTGTTAGTTGGCGCCTTAGCTTCGCTAGGACATTCTGCAATTTGGCCACCGCAAACCACAATGATGGCGCGCATGGTCAGTGAAGACTTCCGACCTAAATTCTTTGGATTGCAATTCATGATGCTTAATTTGGGTTTGGGTTTAGGTGGAGTTTTCAGTTCACTCATCGTCAATGTTGATGACCCATCGAGCTTCACCCGACTTTATGTAATTGATTCATTTACGTTTTTGATTTACTTCGCATTTATTCTTTCGCTTCGTGGAGTTGGCGGGCGAATTGAAAAGACAAAAGAAGATATTGAAAACGATGGCGGCTACCGGCAAATAGTTGCTGACCATAAGTTCATGCGACTCACGCTTGCAAAACTTTTAATGATTACTTTTGGTTATGCATCTCTAGAAGCTGGCTTGCCGGCGTTACTTACTTTGTTCGGCGATTTATCGGTAAAGGCACTCGGCCCGATCTGGGCCGTGAACACTGGCGTGATTGTCCTTGGACAAATTTTTGTCATTAACCGATTAGGGGGACGAAGCCGAATTCGATTGCTGGCCTTAGTCTCCGCCATCTGGACTATGTCCTGGTTGATTATTGGATTCAGCGTTTCGCTTGACCCCACCGCAACGTTTATCCTGGCCGCTGTCGGAATCGGCATCTTTGCACTTGGTGAAATGATTTGGTCCTCGGTTGGTCCAACACTGACTAACGAATTAGCTCCGGAACATTTGCGCGGCCGCTACAACTCCGTAGATGGATTAGTTTGGGTTTTTGCTGGTGCAGCCGGCCCAGCCATCTCGGGAATCATGCTGCAGTTCGAATTAGTGATTGCGTGGATAGGCTTGATTGTTTTTGGCCAAGTATTTGGCGGCTTTCTGGCTTTGCGCCTAAAGAAGGTTTTAACTCCAGCCCAAGACGGACTTTTGGTGGCCAGCGAAAAATAGTTTGAAAATACTTTTTACACACAGGCTCGAAACCCCAAAACCCCTGATAAATAGGGATATCCACAGGTAAAGCCAGGCTGTCCACACAAGATATCCCCAGCTAAATACCCATTGTTTCGGCGGTTTTCCCCAATTTGTCCACCTAGTTATCCACAGGGGTCATTGTTTATGTCAGTCCGGGGACATACAGTCAATAACACCTGGTTGTACCAGCGGGAACAAGAGTTCTTGGCGGTAACCAGGACGAAAAGGTGGGTTACATGAGCGTCGCGGAATTTCCCCGCAGTTACGAAGAAGATGGCGCATTAGTACCACCTCAGGACATCGTCGCGGAACAATCTGTTCTTGGCGCAATGCTCCTTAGCAAAGATGCGATTGCGGATGTAATCGAAAGTCTTCGAGAGCTTGATTTTTACAAACCAGCTCACGCGACGATCTATGGCGCAATTTTAGATATTTATGGTCGCGGCGAACCGGCTGATGCAATCACAGTCGCTAACTACTTAAGTAAGTCTGGCGCACTTGGAAACGTTGGTGGCGCGGGCTACCTTCACACTTTGGTTGCAAGTGTTCCAACAGCAGCTAATGGTGCTTACTACGCACGCATTGTTACTGAACGTGCGATCCTTCGTCGACTCGTTGAAGCTGGAACGAAAATTGCGCAAATGGGTTACGCCGGTGATGCCGAAGTAGATCAACTTGTTGATCGCGCGCAAGCAGAAGTTTACGAAGTTACTGGCCGCAGAACTTCTGATGATTACGCGCCACTTTCTGAAATCATGCCGCAGACACTTTCTGAAATTGAAGCAATTGAAGGTCGCGGCGGACAGCTAGTTGGAGTTCCAACCGGCTTCCAACAACTTGATGACATCACGCACGGACTTCACGCTGGACAATTAATCATCGTTGCAGCTCGTCCGGCAATTGGTAAGTCAACATTAGGTTTGGATCTTGCGCGTTCTGCAAGTATTAAAAACAATTTAACTTCTGCAATCTTCTCTCTTGAAATGAGTCGCAACGAAATCGTAATGAGATTACTTTCTGCCGAAGCTCAAGTTGGCTTGAATCACATGCGCGCCGGCACACTCAGTGACGCAGACTGGGGAAGACTCGCAAACAAAATGGGACAAGTTAATGACGCTCCATTGTTTATCGATGATTCACCAAACATGACCATGATGGAAATTCGTGCAAAGGCTCGTCGCCTGAAGCAAAGATTTGATTTAAAACTTTTAATTATCGACTACTTGCAACTTATGTCTTCAGGACGAAAAGTTGAAAGCCGTCAGGTTGAAGTTTCGGAATTCTCACGTTCGTTAAAGCTGCTTGCTAAAGAACTAGAAATTCCGGTTATTGCGATCAGCCAGCTAAACCGTGGACCGGAACAGCGACAAGATAAGCGACCAATGCTTTCTGACCTTCGTGAATCCGGATCGCTCGAGCAGGATGCTGACATGGTTGTTCTGCTTCATCGTGAAGATGTTTACGAACGTGAATCACCACGTGCAGGTGAAGCTGACTTTATTTTGGCTAAGCACCGCAATGGGCCGACTGGAACAATTACTGTGGCATTCCAAGGTCACTACAGTCGATTCGTTGACATGGCAACTTCGTAAGTTTTACTGATTCCAGAAAGAAGCGAGCTATGTCTAACCGAGCAACGCAAATCGATCGAAGCAATTTAGCTGTCTTGCTTGAACGCGAACGTAAAACATATTCAGAAAATCACCAAAAGTCTTTTGCTCTGTATAAAGATGCAAAGAATTTATTTGGTGGCGTTCCTATGCCATGGATGAACAAGTGGGTTGGTGGCTTCCCGCTTTATATGCAGGGTGCAAAAGGAAACATCATTACTGACGTTGATGGTAACGAATACATTGACTTCGCTCTTGGTGATACTGCTGCGATGACAGGGCACTCACCAGATGCCAGCGTTAAAGCAATCATTGATCGAATGCAAGACCTAGGTGGAATCACCACAATGATGCCAACCGAAGATGCCCAATGGGTTGGCGCTGAATTAACCCGTCGCTTCAAAGTTCCGCTTTGGTCATTCACAGTGTCAGCAACCGATGCCAATCGCTGGGCCATCAGGTTGGCCAGATTAGCCACAGGCAAGAGCAAAATCTTAGTTTTTTCATACTGCTACCACGGTTCTGTCGATGAAACTTTTGGTGTTTTAGATAACGAAGGCAACACAGTTGCCCGACCAGGTAACGTCGCGCCACCGGTTCCAATCGATCAGACCACACGAGTAGTTGAATTCAATGATTTACCAGCTCTTGAGGCTGCACTCAAGCACGGTGACATCGCTGCGATTTTGACTGAGCCTGCCCTAACAAACATTGGCATCGTTTTACCTGAGCCTGGCTACTTAGAAGGAATGCGGGAGCTTGCAACTAAGTACGGCGCATTGTTAATGATCGATGAAACTCACACGATTTCTGCTGGATACGGTGGCATGACATTGCGTGACAATCTTGATCCAGATATTTTCATCATTGGTAAGAGTATTGGTGCTGGAATTCCATCCGGTGCGTATGGCTTTACGCAAAAAGTTGTAGACCTAATTAATTCACATACCGAGGCTGACTTAGTAGATGTTGGTGGCGTTGGTGGCACGTTGGCAGGTAATGCTTTGTCACTGGCCGCGATGAGAGCAACGCTGGGCGAAGTTTTGACTGAGCAAGCCTTTGACCACATGATTCAACTTGCAACGCGTTATACGGATCAAGTTAACGCAGCCCTTGATGAATATGGTGTGCCATGGTCCATTTCACAGTTAGGTGCCAGAGCGGAATATCGGTTTACATATCCAGCGCCGAAAACTGGAACTGAAGCAATGCATGCCGGCGATGATGAACTCGATGAGTTTATGCATTTGTTTATGTGCAACCGCGGAGTTCTCATGACACCGTTCCACAACATGGCACTAATGTGTCCAACAACTACTCAAGAACAAGTTGATCGTCATGGAATGCTCTTTGCTCAAGCAATGTCCGAGTTAACAAAATCCTGATTTTTCTAAACGCTTTTTACATCTAGAATTTCATCATGACGCTACGTCGCAGACTTCAAGTCTTCATTGCATTTTTTGCAGCCACTGTTTTAGCGGCTGCAATTTGGGAGCGTTACGTCTACCTAAAGGCCAGAGCCGAAATCAGTGACACGATTGCGCAAGACATCAGACTTGATGATGTTGCAGATCAACTGTCATCAGCTCTAAGTATTTCGATCTTCATCAGCCTTTTGTTACTAGCGCTGGCATGGATCTTCTTAGAACGTTGGGTACTAGAACCACTTGATGAAATGCGTACTGAGTTACGAATGGTGGCTAGCGGAACTATTCATCAAGTCATTGAAGTAGCTAACCCACCGGAAATTTCACTTGCCGCAGCAGATGCAGAATCGATGCGTCAAAATTTGGTAACTCAAATTGACTTAGCACGAGCCGCTTGGCAAGGACTTGAACAAGATGCGCCGCTTGTTGCTTCAATGCGAAAAGCGTTATCGCCAACTTTGATTGACACTGCAAAACTCGGTATCGATGTTTCGGGACAAACCTTGCCAGCCAGTGGAGCCATCGCAGGGGACTGGTGGGATCTGATCAGAACTCCGCAAGGAACTGCATTAGCCATGGTTGACGTAACTGGCCATGGCCCGGAGGCCGGTGTTGTCGGACTTCAAATCAAAGCCATTATGACTGCCGCGCTTTCAGCTGGATTCTCACCAAGCGCAGTTATGGAGCGAGTATCTGCCGGACTATCTGATGTTGATGCCTTGCTTGCCACCGCAGTGATCTTGGAAATTCCAAATGACAAGAGCCAGCCAACAAAGTGGGTTAATGCCGGACATCCAGCTGGCTACTGGGTTGATGCCAATCATTTGATTACAACTTTGAATCCAACCGGCCCGATGCTCGGCGGATTTGGGGGAGAGTGGCAAAGCCAAGAATTCTTTTTCAGTGAAGGCGATCGCCTGATCTTGGTGTCTGACGGACTACTAGAAACTCAGGATGAAAAGGGCGAGGAATTCGGAACTCAAGGCCTAATCACTTCCGTAGTTTCCGGGGAGCGCACTGGATCTTCTGCCGAATTAACAAACCTGATAGTCTCCACCGCCCGTCAAGATTCCGTTACCTGGAACCGTGACGACGTCTCAGTTGTTGTAATTACGCGTAGGCTCGGAGAGTGAGCGAGTCAACGAATCCACAGCTTCGACCTGAAATGGCGAAGCTGCCAACTTATAAAGCCGGCAAAAAAGTTGAGCCAGTTAACGGCTTAACGGCTTACAAGCTTTCTAGTAATGAGATTGCTCATTCACCACTTCCAAGCGTTCTGGCAGCCATTGTTGATGCGGCAGCCGAGATCAATCGCTATCCAGATCCATTCACCACAAAATTGATCCATGCCTTGTCTGAAAAGTTTTCCGTCCCTGCCGATCAAATCGCAACCGGCACTGGTTCAGTTGGCGTATGTCAGCAAATCATTCAGTCAGTCGCTGGAGCCGGTGACGAAGTCATCTATGCCTGGCGTTCATTCGAGGCCTACCCAATCATTACAACAATCGCGGGGGCAGTTAGCGTTCAAGTTCCTTTAACGGACGATGGCCAACACGATTTAGCAGCAATGTTAAATGCCATAACTCCAAAGACTCGAGCAATTTTTGTTTGCACACCGAACAACCCAACTGGCGGAATTGTCACGCAACAACAGATTGATGAATTTTTAGCAAAAGTACCAAGAAATATCTTGGTTGTGATTGATGAAGCGTACGTTGAATTTAATCGCGACGAAAATGCAATTGATGGCATTGCAACAGTGAAAGCAAATTCAAATGTTGGTGTGCTTCGAACATTCTCTAAAGCATATGGACTTGCTGGCTTACGAGTTGGATATTTTGTCGGTCCAAAAAATATTGCAGATGCAGTTCGAAAAACTGCGGTACCGTTTGGTGTTTCTAACATCGCACAAGTTGCAGCTGTTGCGTCGCTAGAACATGAATCAGAATTGTTCACTCGGGTTGATGAAGTAATTCAAGAACGAATTTGGTTTGAGACAGAACTAGCAAAACTAGGATTCAATCTTCCACCAAGTCAAGCAAACTTTGTTTGGATACCAATGGGTGATCGCACTGAAGAGTTCGCACTTCGCAGTGAAGGGATAGCAGTTTCAATTCGCCCATTCCCAGGTGAAGGCGTACGAATTAGTATCGGTGAACGACCAGCGCTTGAACGAGTTATTGAACTTGCGAAAGATTTTGTTTTTTAACTGATTCGACTGCAACAACAATTGCAACGCTGACAATAACGATAAAGCCACCAACCAAAATATTGGTTGTGAGAGTTTCGTTGAAGATAATGATTCCCAGTGCTACGGCGACCACAGGATTCACATATGCATAAGTCGAAACCAATGTGATTGGCGCATTTTCCAACAACCAGGTGTAAACCGTGTAGCCAATCAGGGAGCCAACGGTTACCAAGTAGAACCAACCACCCCATGATCTAACGCTGGCATCCATGAAATCGGCAATTGATTCTTGATGAATCATTCCTGCAATGAATAGCGCAACAGCAGCGCCGGCCATCTCGTAGGTGCTTAAAACCAAAGGATTACTTGGGGTTTCCATACGTGGTGCGATGAATGATCCAAGCGACCAACATAGGTTTCCAAACAAAATTATGAACATCCAAAGAGTTACATTTGCGCCACCGGAATCAGGTCGAGCAATTGTTTGTCCCGGCAACATAATGATTGCGATTCCAACTAGACCTGCAATGATTCCTAAAAGTGAAGAGAGTTTCGGTCGATCTTTATCTAGAGTGCGAAACAGCGCGGTCCAAATTGGCATAGCTGCAACGATTAACGATGCAACACCAATTGGCACCACCTTTTCTGCCAGAGCCATCGTGCCTAGTCCAGTTCCAAGCATTAGGACACCGAGAAATATTGCGCTGGAAAATTCTTTTCGATTTAAGCGCAATGCATCCCAGCCACTACGAATACCAATGAAAAGGAAAAGAGCCAGGCTTGCTGCAACGAAACGAAACGACATCGAAAGTAGCGGTGGCATAGTTTCAATCGTGAATGCAATGCCTATGTAAGTAGTGCCCCAGGCAATGTACATAATTCCCAAACCAATTGCGACTTTGGTTTTTATTGAACTACTCACATGAACACACTATGGGGAAGATAAGAATAAAAATACTTTGGGTCAATTTAGATAACGCGAGTTAAGCCAGTGCTGATTTAACAGCAGCAGCGACTGCGCCACCATCTGCTCGACCTGAAACTTGTGGCGAAACAATTTTCATAACAGCGCCCATTGCACTTGGACCCGTTGCACCACTTGCTGCAACTTGCGCAACGGCATCAGAAATAATCTTTGCTAAGTCTTCGTCAGACAGTGCTTCCGGCAGGTAAGCCTGAATGATTCCTAATTCGGCGCGCTCTTTTTCAGCTAGTTCTGGTCGCTTAGCTTCGTCGTAAGCAGTTGCTGCTTCTTTGCGCTTTTTAGCTTCGCGATTTAGAACTGTAATCAAGTCCTGGTCATTGAGTACGCGAGCTTCTTTGCCAGAAACTTCCTCATTAGTAATTGCAGACAGGACCATCCGTAAGGTTCCTGAAGTGAGCGAATCCTTTGCCTTGATTGCAGCAGTTAGATCAACATGGATTTGCTCTTTGAGGTTTGTCATATCTATACCTTGTCAGACCGGGAGTGAGAATAGAAACTTCTGGCCTAGATTATGGAGTTTTTGTGGAAGTTCCTGAAGGAGATGGAGAAGGCGAGGTTGATGGATCCGCAGCCGTTTTCGTTTCTGCAATTACTTGTCCAGTCAACGCATCGATGATCTGTCCGGTTGCAGGATCAAGAATGTAAGTGCCCGCAGCAAGTTCCGCAGCATATTTCTTAAGTGCTGACTTCGACTTACACGCAACTAGCTCTTCTTCTTCAAGGCCAGCGCACTTATCTTTGGTGGCAGTGATCTTGTTTCCGTATCCACCGGCATTGACGCCATTAAGCGTATTCAAATCCCAAGCAGTTTCCGGAGTTCCCTCAAGCGCACCAATTAATGAATCACGCCAGATCGGACCAGGCATAGTTGAACCGAAAACCTGTGAGTAGTAGCGACCATTAATGGTCACACCCTTCATCGGATATTTTTGGCCACCACGAGGATCGCCAACCCAGACAGCAGCAGCCATGTCTGGTGTGTAACCAACAAACCAGACAGCAGCCGAACTGTCAGTAGTTCCGGTTTTACCTGCAGCGGGACGACCTAGATCCATTGCTTGTCCGGTACGACCCTTAACTGGGCCATCAATAACGCCAGCAAGTACTGCAGTTGTGCTGTCAGCCACTTGTAAATCAATGGTGCGTTCGCAATCTGCGGAAGGAACGTTCAGGTTCTTGCCATAACGATCTTTAACTTCGGTGATAGCAATTGCGTTGCAACGAATACCGTGTGCTGCAAAGGTTGCCATTCCAACAGCCATGTCAAGAGTTGTGACATCAAAGCAACCAAGTGTGAAGCACGGGAACTTTTCAAAGTCCTCGCCGTTACCTTGCTTAACGCCAGCAGCTTTTGCAATCTCAGGAGGATCACAAAGGCCAAGTTGTTCTTCTAGTCCAACGAAGTATGTATTAACTGAGTACGCAGTGCCGCTGAGAATATCGAAGGCTCCGGATGCTGTTGAGTTCTTAACTTCGTAAGGAGCAAAATCGTCACCGGTTTCACATTCAACAAAATCTTCGAACTTCTTCTTTTCCGGAGAGTTGATTACCTTGAATGGATCCCAGCCCTGCTTAAACGCAGCAGCAATTGTGAACGCTTTGAAAGTAGAGCCAGCCTGGAATCCCACGCTGCCATTTGCGTTTACTGGAGCTCCGTAATTCACAGTTGTGTAACCAACTCCGCTTCGTCCCCATTTACGGTTCTGAGCCATTGCAGTGATTTCGCCAGTTCCTGGGCGAATCATTGTGATTGAAGCAGCCTTGCCGCTTGGATCGTCGTAAGGAATACGTTCCTCAACAGCTGTTTGTGATGACACCTGGGCCTTACGGTCAAGTGTTGTCTTAATAGTTAGTCCACCGATGTCGAGAAGTCTTTCGCGATCTTCTGGTGTTTCACCAAACACAGGATCATTTTTCAAAACTGTTAAAACGTAATCACAAAAGAACGGTGCAATTGAACTTGTGCAACCGTTTGGAAGTTCCGCCGGATCCAAATCATCTTCAACTGAAATTGCTTTTGCAGCATCGGCTTGTTCTTGCGTGATGTAGCCAGTGTTGACCATTGCATTTAAAACTTGATCGCGCCGATTTTGAGCACGCTCAGGATATTGTGTTGGATCAAAACGTGAAGGGTTCTGTACCAAACCTGCAAGTGTTGCAGCCTGACTCAACGTCAACTTGTCTGCGTTAGTCGAGAAGTAACGACGAGCTGCAATTTCAACGCCGTATGAACCGGCACCAAAGTAAGCAATGTTTAAGTAACCTTCAAGAATTTCTTTTTTCGAAAGTTTGTTTTCAAGTGCAATCGCGTAACGTGCTTCGCGCAGCTTACGATTTATGCTCGTTGCAGTGGCTGCCTCTTGCTCTTCCTTGGTTGTAGCGGCAGTCAACAAAATCTGTTTTACGTATTGCTGGGTGATTGTTGATCCACCCTGGACCTGGCCACCTGCGCCAGTCGAAATTGCTGCACGCAAAGTTCCCTTGAAATCAATGCCAGCATGATTTAGAAAGCGCTGATCTTCAATCGCAATCACAGCTTGCTGCATGATCGGTGAGATTTCTTCGAGCGGGACTTCAATTCGGTTCTGTGCGAAAAGCACTGCGAGAGTGTCGCCATTTGAATCTGTAATTGTGTTCTGTTGCGGCAGCGGTACCTGAGTTAGATCACTAGGTAAGTTACTGAAAGCTTGAGCGCTATTTCGGGTAGCAAGTCCGATGCCACCGATTACTGGAAGTACTACGAATGCGGCAACAACGCCAGCAAGTGCAACAAAAGTTGCCATTCGGGTCAAAAGACCGAAACGGTCCAGCCCAGTTCCCCCAAGGTTGTTTTCCATAGTTAGTCAATGGTAACTCCCGATATGTCCGAGACGAAACGCGCACATATCTAATAGATAACAGTTGTTATTTTGCAGAAAAAATCTGGTTCAAACTATTGACATGGGCTATTGAGTACCCCAATAGTTGACCCATTGGTGTTTGCTCTAGCATTTCGCACAGGGAAAACATCGATCGACGTTAATCCAAGTATGAGGGGATACAAATCGTCAATGTGGAATGCTGAGTGGAGCCGGAACGCAGCTTGTCGCGATACCGATCCAGATCTTTTATTTGTCCAAGGCGCCGCACAAAACCGAGTGAAGGTTATTTGTGCTGGATGTTCGGTGCGAACTGAATGCCTAGCTGATGCCCTCGATAACGAAATCGAATTTGGCGTTTGGGGCGGCATGACCGAGCGTGAGCGCCGAGCATTATTGCGCCGACGTTCGAACGTGTCTTCCTGGCGCGAGCTGTTAATGAATGCCCGCAAGGATTACAACAGCCTTGACCCAGTGGCTTTTGTTCGCGGAGCCTAATTCCGACATTTTTGGTCTGCCCGTAACTGTCGTATGCTCAAGTCATGACTAAGTGGGAATATTTGACCGCACCTTTATTGGTTCACAACACCAAGGCAATCCTGGATAACTTCGGACTTGATGGCTGGGAACTAGTAGCAATAATTCCAGGTATGAATTCAGAAAATCTTGTTGCTTACTTCAAGCGACCAAAGGATAACTAGTCGCAAATTAGGCGACTAAGAGATTAGGAAAAAACATGAGTGCAGTAGAAGATCGTTTAGCAGAAGTCGGAATCACAATCCCAGACGTAATTCCACCAGTAGCTTCTTACCTACCTGCCACTCGCAGTGGTAACTACGTTTACACCTCAGGACAACTACCTTTCGTTGCAGGTGAACTAATCGCTGCAGGCATCCTTGGCAAAGACATTGATGAAGAAACAGGTGCTAAGTGCGCAGAGCAGTGTGCAGTTAACGCAATTGCTGCTGCAAAGTCAGTCATTGGCGACCTAGACAAGATTGTTCGCGTAGTTAAAGTTGTTGGCTTCGTAGCAAGCACACCAGAATTTACAAAGCAGCCAGTTGTTATCAACGGTGCAAGCGATCTATTCATCAAGGCATTTGGCGATGCAGGTAAGCACGCGCGCTCAGCTGTAGGTGTCGCAGCACTTCCGCTCAATACACCTGTTGAAGTTGAAGTAATCTTCGAAGTTCGCGATTAATTCTTAAAGTTGAGTTAGCAGAAAGGCAGCGGAAATGATTGATAGCAATTTGCATCACACTCCGCTGTTTTCTGCGCTCGATGACGAAGCGGCAACTGCACTAAAGCAGTCAATGGTTCCGCAGACCATTAAGAAAGGTCAGACCCTTTTTCAAGAAGGTGAATCTGGCGATCGCCTTTATGTAGTTACTGAAGGAAAAATTAAGTTAAGCCATGCTTCGGGTGACGGCCGCGAATCAGTGCTCATGGTTCTCGGACCGGGAGATATGTTTGGCGAACTTTCACTATTTGATCCAGGACCACGAACTGCAACTGCATCGGCTGTAACTGACGCAGAAGTTTTGGGACTTGGTCACACCGATTTAAACCCTTGGCTAGCAGGCCGTCCTGAAGTTTCAAAAGCTTTGCTTCAGGCTTTGGCACATCGCTTGCGTCGCACAAATGAAACTATGTCGGATCTTGTATTCGCAGACGTACCTGGACGCGTTGCAAAAGCACTACTTGAACTTGGCGAAAAGTTTGGCACAAAAACAAATGATGGTCTTTATGTGCACCACGATTTAACTCAAGAAGAACTTGCCCAACTTGTTGGCGCATCTCGCGAAACCGTAAACAAAGCCTTGGCTGATTTTGCAAGCCGTGGTTGGGTGAAGCTTGAAACTCGATCTGTTGAGATTCTTGATGTTGAACGGCTATCAAAACGCGCTCGTTAATTAATCATCTAGTCTTAAGTAATGTCCCCGCGCGAATCTAAAACTGCCTTAAAGGCTCGCGCCATTGCGATTGATACAAAACTCTCAGAGATGTTTCCGGATGCAAAATGCGAATTGGATTATGAAAATCCACTACAGCTATTAGTTGCAACTGTGTTGTCGGCACAATGCACAGATAAACGCGTAAACATGGTGACGCCGGTACTTTTTGAAAAGTATCCAACTGTTGTGGACCTTGCAGCAGCTCCGATCGAAGACATCGAATCAATTATTAGATCGACAGGTTTTTATCACAACAAAGCATTGTCAATAAAGGGTCTTTCGGCTGCGATCATAGAACGGTATAACGGCGAAGTGCCAAACACTTTAGAAGAGTTGGTAACACTGCCAGGTGCAGGACGTAAAACCGCAAACGTTGTTTTAGGCAATGCATTCGGGGTTCCAGGTGTAACTGTGGATACCCATGTTGGTCGAATTGCTAGGCGACTTGGCTGGACCAAGAACACTGATCCCGTAAAAGTCGAGTTCGACATCATGGCGATCATGCCCTCGGAGTACTGGACCATGATGAATCATCGATTGATTTTTCTAGGTCGCCGAGTTTGTCACTCTCGAAAGCCTGCATGTGGTGCCTGTGAACTGGCCAGCATGTGCCCATCTTTTGGGGAAGGCCCAACCGATCCAACCGAAGCGGCAAAACTAGTGAAGACTGGTGACTGAGATGAGTGCGCCAGAGTGGATGAACCAACTGATCACCCGACTGCCAACTTTGCAGCCAAGTGATTTATCTCGGCATGCCGTTCCTGAAGAGTCCACGCGCGAAGCTGCAGTTCTTGTGCTCTTTGGTCCGCGGGATAATTTTGGCGAAGTTGTAATCATTGAACGCGCTTCACATCTAAAAGCACATCCTGGCCAGCCAGCCTTTCCAGGTGGTCGCGTTGAAGAAGGTGACAGTTCACTTTCACAAACTGCACTTAGAGAAGCCAAAGAAGAAATTGGTTTAAACCCAGACTCAATTGAAATTCTTGGCGAGTTACCGCAATTGTGGATTCCACCTTCAAATTTCAAAGTGACACCAGTTCTAGGTTGGTGGCATACCCCACACGAAATTACAAACATTGATGCAAATGAAGTTCAAGCCGTACATCAAATTCCTTTAAACGATTTGATCAACCCAAAGAATCGCACCAGAGTTCGACATGTAAACGGTTCATTTGGTCCTGGTTTTAATGTTGAGTCGATGTTGATCTGGGGATTTACTGGCGGCCTAATTAGTCGCCTGATGGATATCGCAGGCTGGTCTACGCCTTGGGATGAAACTCAAATCATTGAACTACCTGCACCAGCGCCTAACACTGAAGTAACAAGTTGAATCCGCTTTACCTCGATCTAATCTTGATCGCATTTGCGGTTTTCATTCTTGTCTCTGGATGGCGACGTGGATTATTTGTAAGTGTCTTATCACTAGTTGGACTAATTTTTGGTGCTTGGTTAAGCCGAGCGTTGATCGATATTGTTACTGGTGCTTCAACATCTTCATCACTTACGCGAACAGCGCTTAGTGCAGCAACTCTGTTTATTGGTATCGGTGTAGGTAGCGCCGTTGGCGGATTTATCGGACGACGCTTACGAAACATATTTAGTTGGTCGCCACTTAGATTGCTCGATAATCTGACGGGCGCTGCATTGTCACTAGTTGCGTGGTCAATTGTTTTTTGGTTACTTGCGACAACCTTGTTAGCTGCTCCAATTTCTTCGTTGACGAATACTGTCTCGCAATCAAAAGTCTTAAATGCTCTTGAGCAATACATGCCAACAGAAATTCGTGATGGCGTTGAGTCGGTTCGAATCTATGTTTCAAACTCTGGTCTGCCTGAAGGATTTGCAAACGTATTACTTGCTCCAGCGGTTGAACCACCAGACCTAACAACAGTTGATGCACCCGCGGTTATTGCAGCTTTAGATTCTGTGGTCAAAGTTGAAGGAATTGCCGAAGAGTGCGGCACTCGCTTAAGTGGCTCGGGATTTGTAATTGGACAAGATCTGATCATTACAAACGCGCACGTCGTTGCTGGAGTAGACAACCCAACCTTGCGCGTTAAAGGCAAAGGCAAAGCCTTCGAAGGAATAGTGGTCTACTTCGATCCCGCCCGAGATGTTGCAATCATTCGAACCAAAGATTTTCCATCTGTGGCGTTGCGAATCAGTGAACCACTAAGTCGAAGCGATAGCGCAGTGGTTGCAGGATTTCCTGGTGGTGGGCCGCTTACTTTGATTCCGGCGCGAGTTAGAAGTGTCTCAGAATCTAAAGGCACTGACATTTATGGAAAAACCGAAGTAACTCGAGAAATTTATGCAATTTCGGCAGACATCAAACAAGGTGATTCCGGTGCCCCAATGTTTGCTTTAGATGGCACGGTTGCTGGGCTTGTTTTCGCATCCTCAGCAACGGATATCGAAACCGGCTACGCCCTAACTGCCAAAGAGTTTATGGTTGGAGTTGAAACAGCAAGTACTGCTACGCAAGCCGTAGCAACGGGAGAGTGCTCTGGTGTCTGAATCAAAAAGTCCGACTGCTGTGACCCGACTCTGGACGGAACCAGGGCTTCGTAAACGCGCCGACGTGATGTTCAACTTGTTGGCAGATGTTGAAAGAGACAACGTTTCAAACTTAGTAAGTCAGCTAGCAACGCTTAATGAGTTTTGGCTGATTATGCGTTTGCTTGATGCGGTTGATTATGGGGCACCAGCAACAGCTGCAACAACCAGCCGACCTGAAGTTCATGCAAAGATTCGAAACCTGGCCCGATTGGGTGAAGCAGTATTAAACGTGGACACACATGATTTTGAATCATGGTGTCAGGATGAACAGATTCCGCAGTACATCAGGGACGAGTTAGCCCTTCGAATCTGGCCAATGAAAATGCAAGATCAAGCAGTGGGTGCATTCCAATCTTTAATTCCAACCTATGAACTTTTACTAGAAGTTTTCGAGACTCGAATTCTTAAAGGCGACATCAGTATGGGTCTATCCATAATTCATTTGATGACTGAGTACCTGCCACTTTTGGGCTGGGAAAAAGAATTAGGCCATGCTGGAAATCCAAAACAGCTTTCTGAATATCTCTCGCAACCAGATTCAATGTGGCAGACCGATGCTTGCCCACTTAATCGTCAACAGCGTAAAGCTTTCGCAAATGTTCTCACCGCGAACGAATCACAAAAGAATTGGCGAATCTACCTACGTGATAACCACTCAAGAACAGCAACGTCGCTTGCTATTTGTGCCGGAGTACCAAGCCCTGTTTCGGAGGTAAGTGGCCAACGAACTTGTCGGACTCCGTGCTCGATCCGAAAAGGTAACAAGGATTTAGCTTGGTCGATGGTGTTAGTGCGAAGACTTAAAGAGTCATCTCTTTTGACGTTGCGACACGATGCACCTGTTGGCCATTTCTTTTCAGTTCCGCAAGAGCCCGAAATTCTGGCGAGCTGGGAAACCACGTGGCAAGGATTAATTGCTGATCGAGATGAAGCTCCACGAGCACAGAATCCCCTCTGTTCGGTTACCAGAACTGGTGCCTTGGCGGGTTTTCCCGAACTGCTCGGAGTAGTGGCTGGAGTAGATGGAGCTATGCAACCATCCAATTTGGTTTCCATGATTGCAGATGAGATAAAGGCTTTAACCGAAGAAGATTCAGTAACAAGATAAGAAAAAATCTAAATTTCACTTGACCAGAGCAAGAACTAAGAGAACTATCGTTGATAGCAACAGATTTGCAATCAAAGAGTTTTAGTTTTGAGAATGAAAGAGTTGAAAAAATGAGCGGTGAAGCGTTAGAGAATTTGTCTCACGAGGACCGAGTATTTTTCCCATCTGAAAAATTTGCCGCGCAAGCAAATGGCAAGGCGGATCTATATGACCGTGCAAAGAATGATCGCGATGGATTCTGGAATGAACAAGCTGAAAATCTTCAGTGGGATACGAAGTGGAGCCAGGTCTTAGATTGGTCGGATGCGCCAGTTTCTAAATGGTTTGTTGGCGGAAAGTTAAATGTTTCGGTTAACTGTGTAGATCGCCACGTTGCAGCCGGCAATGGTTCGCGAGTAGCAATTCATTTTGAAGGCGAACGTGGTGATACCCAAACCATCACTTACCAAAACTTGCTTGACTCAGTTAGCCAAGCTGCGAATGCTTTAACGGAATTGGGAATCAAAGCTGGCGATCGTGTTGCTATCTATATGCCGATGATTCCTGAGGCAGTCATTTCTATGCTGGCTTGCGCGCGAATCGGCGCACCACATTCGGTGGTGTTCGGCGGCTTTTCTGCAGAGTCACTTCGTAGTCGCATCGAAGATGCATCAGCAAGCTTGGTTATAACTGCAGATGGGGGCTTCCGAAAGGGAAGTGCTTTTGGTCTTAAGGTCGCAGTCGATGAAGCGATCGAAGATATGCCTAGCGTTAAGAATGTCTTAGTTGTGAAGCGCACAGAGCAAGAAGTTAATTGGAATAGCGATCGGGACATTTGGTGGGATGAGATTGTTTCCAGACAGTCAACAAGTCACGCACCACAAGCATTCGATTCTGAGCACCCACTTTTCATTCTTTACACCTCCGGTACGACTGGAAAACCTAAAGGAATTTTGCACACCACTGGTGGCTACTTAACTCAAGCTTCCTACACACACCGAGTCGTCTTTGATCTAAAGCCTGAGACGGATGTCTATTGGTGTACTGCAGATGTGGGCTGGATTACTGGCCACTCATATGTAACTTACGGACCGCTAGCAAATGGCGCGACACAAGTTATTTATGAAGGCACTCCAGATACACCGCACAAGGGACGTTGGTGGGAGATTGTTGCGAAGTACGGCGTGACAATTCTTTACACAGCACCAACTGCAATTCGTACCTTTATGAAGTGGGGCGACGAATTCCCACAAGCGCATGATCTATCGACCCTTCGCCTATTAGGTAGCGTTGGCGAACCAATTAATCCTGAAGCTTGGATGTGGTACCGCGAAGTTATTGGTGCAAGTAATTGCCCAATCGTTGATACTTGGTGGCAGACCGAAACCGGTGGCATCATGATCAGCCCGCTTCCAGGTGTTACTGGAACTAAGCCAGGTTCAGCAATGGGTCCGATTCCTGGAATTTCCGCCGAAATCCTTGATGATGCTGGAGTTGCTGTAGGTCATGGAAGCGGCGGCTATTTAGTTTTAACTCAGCCTTGGCCTGCAATGCTTCGAGGCATTTGGGGCGACATGGAACGTTACAAAGAAACCTATTGGTCACGTTTCAAGTCGCAATATTTCGCAGGCGATGGAGCGAAGTGGGATAACGACGGAGCGATCTGGTTGTTAGGTCGTGTTGACGATGTAATGAATGTTTCTGGTCACCGCATTTCAACTACTGAAGTTGAGTCCGCATTAGTTTCCCATCCGACAGTTGCAGAAGCAGCAGTAGTTGGGGCGAATGACGAAACGACCGGGCAAGGAATCGTCGCGTTCGTCATCTTGCGCGCAGGTTCAGAAGATGGCCCAGGCGTAGCTCAAGAACTACGCGCTCACGTTGCGAAAGAGATCGGAGCGATTGCACGGCCTCGCCAAATCTTGATCGTGGCAGAATTGCCAAAGACTCGTTCCGGAAAAATTATGCGTCGCCTGCTCCGAGATGTTGCGGAGAATAGAACACTTGGTGATGTAACAACGCTTGCAGATCCAACAATCATGAATTTGATTAGTGATGGCTTGAATAGTTCGTCAACAGATGACGACTAATCCATAGGTCTTTTTTCAAAGTAGACTTGGGTTATGGAACATGCGATTCAGTCTTTTGATGAACTGACTCCAAATTCACGTTCTCGAATTCGCAGGTTACTTCAGAACGAAACCTACAGCGGCGCATTGCTACTGCTTGCTGCCACAGCTGCAATGATCATCGCGAACTCATCATGGTCTGAATGGTACTTTTCGCTTTCCAACAAAGTAATTGGAATTGAATCAATTCACCTTGATCTAACAGTTGCTACATGGGCCGCTGATGGACTACTTGCAATCTTCTTTTTTGTTGCGGGTATGGAATTGAAATACGAATTAGTTTCAGGCTCGCTGAGTAATCGAGCAAACGCTGCGGTTCCAATTGCTGCAGCTCTTGGCGGAATGATTGTTCCTGCAATTATATTTTCAGTTATCAATGCTGGAAAACCTAGTGCTTCAGGTTGGGGCATTCCGATGGCAACAGACATCGCCTTTGCGTTAGCAGTGCTCGGAATCGCAGGTCGACGCCTTCCTATTGAACTGCGAGCGTTCTTGCTTTCACTTGCCGTCGTGGATGACCTGGGCGCAATTATTGTCATTGCTATTTTTTATTCATCTTCAATTGCACTTACTTACCTATTGGCTGCAAGTTCATGTGTAGTTGTTTTCGCTGCAGCACAGCGTCAAGGAATTCGAAGTCCAATCTTGTACCTGCCGCTTGGAATTGCTACTTGGGTTTTCCTTCACGAAAGCGGTGTGCATGCCACTATTGCCGGGGTTGCACTTGGTCTGGCTATGCGAATCAAGCTAAAGAAAGGTGAAACTGAGTCGCCGCTAGAGAGTGCACTGGATAAATTCCATCCTTGGTCTGCTGGACTTTGTGTCCCAGTATTTGCCTTCTTTGCTGCTGGAATTTCGGTAGTTGGAATTTCGGTTTCACAGGCATTCACTTCACCAGTTTCTGTTGGTGTGATGCTCGGATTGGTTGTTGGAAAGCCAATCGGGATCTTGGGATTTGCCTGGCTTGCAGCCCGATTCACACGAGCCGAACTAAGCAAGTCTCTTTTCTGGGGAGATGTGTTAGCAATTGGATTGCTAGCGGGTGTTGGATTTACCGTATCGCTGTTAATTACCAAACTTGCGTTTGTCGGCGATGCCGGACTTGATTCACTTGCACGCCTTTCAGTCTTAATGGCCAGCGTAATTGCAGCAGTTTTAGCCGTTATTGCATTGCAGATTAGAAAAAGCGTGCACTTAGTGCATCAAAAATAAGTTTCGTTCACCACCTGTATCCCAAGTAGAGTTGGAGGCGGAGGAAAAATGAGCCTAGAAAAAGATTCGAACTTTGTATCGATGATTAACTCGATTAAAGATGATCTAACCTCTTTAGTTAATAGTCATATTGAATTGGCGCAAGCAGAGGCTAAAGAATCTGTAGGACGGCTAGCAAAGTCTTCCGGGTTATTCATAACTGCAGTGGCAATGCTTAATCTTGCAGTCGTTTTTGTCTTCATTGCCGTTGCGTACTACCTCAATACGCGTGGGTATGAACTGTGGGTGAGCTTCCTTTTTGTGGTTGGCGGTCTAACACTTGGTGGAGTTCTACTGGGCTTATTGGCAATGCGACAAGCTTCAAAAATTACCTTCGGTACAAAAACTGCAAAGTCAGTTACGGATACCGTTAATACAATTTCGAATCTACGTTCGGGTTCCAAGTAACACAAGTGTCTTCGCAATCAACAGCCGATCCACTTAGTAATCTTCTTTCAATTCCTGGTGTTTCAAGTGAATGTGAGTCAACGCTAAAAGCAA
Organism: Candidatus Nanopelagicales bacterium; assembly: GCA_030157865.1. Lineage (GTDB taxonomy): Bacteria > Actinomycetota > Actinomycetes > S36-B12 > UBA5976 > UBA5976. Next base: position 83,544 of record JAOATY010000003.1, read on the forward strand.
TTGACGAATTGATGTGGAATCGCACCGTTCGTCGCCATAAAGATTCACTAATTCCTTACACTCGACGAATTGCTGGCTTTGCAACTGCTGCTTTAGATGGCGCACAGATGCCAAAAGATCCAACTATGGAACCTGAAGTTTCGCCAATGGGTTCGCTTTCGGACCAAGGACTTCTTGTAACTGCGGAAGCGGATTTACAACGCTTAGCGTTTAAGACCGAACCACTTAAGGCGCTGGCAAGACTTCACACTTTTGTGTCTACGGACGAGGATCGTGGTAGGCCGCGAACTGTGAACGATGTCAATGACCCACTTCGACTAGGCAGTTTGCCGCCGCATGAAGTTTTACAAGATCGAATGAGTCAGTTAGTCGATCTTGTTATTGAATCAAAAGCGCCATCGATTTTGGTAGCAGCTATTGCACATGGTGAACTTGCAACCTTGCGCCCATTTACTCAGGGTTCCTATTTAGTTGCACGCGCCAGCACACGTTTGATTCTTGCTGCTCGTGATGTTGATAACGATGGACTTGTAATGAGCGAGTACGGGGCATTTTTGCTTGGCCGGCCAGCGTATGTGAAAGCACTAACTGGATATATGTCGGGAACTCGTGAAGGCGTTGGCGCTTGGGTTGCGTGGCAAGGTGAAGCCATTAAACGAGGTATTGAAATGGCTAAAGAATTGGCCGAAATGGCTGACGCCAAAAGTTAACTTGAATTTCTGCTAGATATTCGTCACGCTTGTAATGACTGCTTTCAAGTAGTCACATCGATACACCCCCCGTATCGATTAGAGAGCCCTCTCCCCCCGAGAGGGCTCTCACCTTTTCCACAACCATTCAATTCACACAGTCTTTAAATACGCCTTCAATTTGGTTCACGTAGGACTAAAGATTTCGAAGTCGCGTAGATTCGCGCACTTAGGAATCTGGAGTTTGAATGCACGCCCTATTAATCACTTGTGACGATCGAGTAATCAGTGAATTCAAGACAATTGCTGCAGTTACTCAAACCCACTTAGTAATAGCCAGTAAGCCGACTAAGTCAGAAATCGATTTGGCTTATCGAGTGTTTGTAAGTCAAGAGCTCGCGGAAATTGAGATCACGCACAGTGACATCGTCCTGGTAGTTGTGGGCGCTTCCAACACAGAAACCTGGAGCAGCGCATTACGTCTGTCTGCAAATTATGTTGCGACAATTCCCGAGTCCCGAGACTGGCTGATTGAAAACTTAGTTCAACCAATTAGATCGAAAGGATTATCCGTTGGTCTCGTACCGGCATCAGGTGGAGCTGGTGCGTCACTTATATCGTGCGGATTAGCATTTCATGCTAGACAAATTTTCCACGATGTTGCGCTAGTTGATCTAGATGAAAACTCTGCGAGCCTAGACATAACCTTTGGATTAGAAAATCAACCAGGGATGAGATGGCAAGATTTTTCGAACCTCTCTGGGTCGATAAATGGCAATGACATTTTGCGAAGTCTGCCCAACCGCGACAATGTTGGTTTGCTAACTCACGGTAAGTTAACGGCTTTAACTAAAACACCAAAGATTTTAGTTCTAGAGAAACTAAATGAGTCTTGTGACTTGGTAGTTATTGATTTTCCAAGACTCAGCGATAAACACTTTTCAATCGATGCCTTAACTAACTGTGATTTGGTTTTAGTAGTGACAACAGCAACAGTTAGAGGCTGTGCAAGTGCAAAACGAAGCATTGCTGGTTTAGCAGGTTATACCAAGAACATAGAACTAGTTGTTCGAAATGTTCCAGGTTCAAATCTTGATCCAATGCAGATTGCTGAGTTATTAAACACACCACTTGCAGCAATCGTGAACACCGATGTTCGGATAGCCGAACAAATAGAACAAGGTTTTGGGGTTTCTGGAATCAATCTTGGTGGCTTTACACGGAATCTAAATTCTCTAGCCCAACGCATCTCATTCCTAAAGGAACTTAAGTCAGTTGCTTAACGTTCTGGAGCAAATCCAAGCAGCTTGTATTGAAGCCAAAGTTGAACCTAATGCTGAATCTATTTCCCAAATAGTTAGGTCACTTTATCCAGCAACGCCTCATTCAGATCTTGTTGAGTTAGTTGATGAAGTTTTATCATCCATCTTTGGCCTTGGTCCATTAGAAGAACTATTGTTCCTGCCTAATCTCACGGACATCTTGGTCAATCGATTTGATGATGTGTGGATTGATAGAGGAAGTGGTTTAGAGAAAACCGAAGTTACCTTTAGTTCCGAGGCAGCAGCTCAAGAGTTTGCTAAGCGAATAGCAACTCGGGGGCATCGCAGACTTGATGACGCCCAACCATTTGTAGACATTCAAACGGATTCAGGTTTGCGGTTTCACGCAATGCTGCCTCCGATTTCATCCGCAGGTGTGACTATTTCAATCCGAACACCGCAGCGGCATTCACTCTCACTTGAAGACATGATTGCCAATGGCAACTTAGATTTCGTCACATACCAAGCAATCTGTGAAGTAGTCGATGAGCACAAGAGTTTTATTGTCAGCGGTGGAACCGGTAGCGGTAAAACCACATTGTTAGCAGCCATGTTGGCCAGAGTTCCAAATACCGAGCGAATTGTTGTAATTGAAGACTCTTCTGAACTTTCAATTTCACATCCACATGTCGTGGGAATTCAGGCCCGTCTCTCCAATAGCGAAGGTGCCGGTGGCATCACAATGACAGATTTGGTGCGACAGTCACTGCGCATGAGACCAGATCGAATCGTAGTTGGGGAAGTGCGAGGTAGAGAGATTAGTGACTTGTTGCTTGCGTTAAACACTGGACACAAAGGAAGTGCAACAACCATTCATGCTGATAGTGCGATAAGTGTGCCAACCCGAATTGAAGCTTTGGGACTTTTAGCTGGTTTACCACGCGAAGCAATCCACGCACAGATGTATTCGGCCTTTGATGTTGTAATCCAGATGCGTAACGCCAGAAATGGAATGCGTGGGGTTGCGGAGTTAGCGAAATTCATCAGAGCCTCTGATGGAACCGTTATTACGCAATCACTTTTGACTGCAAGCACGGCATGAAACTAATCATTGCTACGGCATTCATCGCAATGGGGGCTGCAATGTCAGTACGACCACTGCCAAACCTGCTATGGATCTCACGCATTCGAATACCAAAGTTTGCGATCAAACAAAAAGCCAAAAGCAAAATAACTTTCGAAGTAGAACTTCAATTCGTATTCAATTTAAAGAGTCAACTTCATGCTGGAATTAACCAAGTGGATGCTCTTGGTTTTGCAGTAAGTAGAGCCCCAGAGTCGTTACTCACAAGGACTCGACAAGCCCTTGCATCACAAACCAACATCTATTTGGCGATGCATGAGGATGCAGAAAACCAAAAGACTTCATCGTTGGCGGGCTGCGCAAATCTACTTGAACTAAGTTCGCAATCGGGCAGCAGCGTAAACGAAGCACTAACCCAAGTTGCTAATAAATTGATTGCTCGCAGAAACCAGGAACAGCTGATTGTGACTGAGTTAGCGAGCACAAAAGCCACGGTCTTCGTGCTTGCCGGATTGCCAATCATGGGCGCAGGCATGGGGTTGATACTTGGCACAGATTCGATCTCTTGGTTGATCGGTTCATCAGCCGGACGTGTGTGCCTAGTTCTTGGAATTGGGCTTGAAGTAGTGGGCTGGTTTTGGATCAAGCGACTACTCAAGCGCGCATTATCGGATGTCACTTGAAAACTATTTCCATTCTGTGCATATGTATAGCCGCATATTTGTTTTTCCCGCTGCCTCAAATAAAACCACCTAAGTCCGCGCCAATAGATACTGAAATAGAAATTTCTGCCCGAAAAGCTACAAATTCCGAAATTTTGCAGACACTGGAGGTCATTCGACTTGGAATTAGCTCCGGTATGACGATTAGTGATGCGCTGCAGTACGCACGGAAACATTCTCCGCATGCAGCAGCTCAAGAACTTGAGCGGGGACTGAATCAATTTCGTATGGGCTTTCCACTCGCACGTGGCCTGGAGGAAATTGCAATTGCTAATCCTGGGTGGCGGTCTATTGCAGATGTATTAATCACTTCACTGCATTCGGGTAGTCCAGTTTCCGATCAGTTAACTGATGTTGATTTCGTGTTGCAGAGTTACCTAGATACCGAAAAGTTAAAGCGCATAAAATCCGTCGCAGTGAAAAGTGTCTTGCCCCTTGGCTTATGTTTCTTGCCAGCATTCATCTTGCTGGCCGTTATTCCAATCGTTGCTGGATTAATTGGCGGAATAACTCAGTAATCCACAGCATTGCCAAATTAACAATTTACACGTCACCCTTTCGAAAGAATTTGTAATTCTTCAAACTTCAATTGCGCATTCGCGCAAAATCAGAAATGAGGAGTACGTGAAGTCAAGAATTAATAGTGCGATATCAAACGAAGAAGGTATGACAACCGCAGAGTATGCAGTCGGCACAGTAGCTGCTGCCGGCTTGGGTGGTCTGCTACTAAAGATGCTCACAAGTCCAGAAGTGCAAGATTTGATCTGGAAGATTGTTCAGCAGGCATTCAGTTTCCTATTCACTAGTTAATGATTAACGGTGAACCAAGCGTTGGACTAGATGAGGGCAAACATTTAGTCCAACGCACTCACGGGTATGCAATTGCTGAATTTGCTTTGGCAATTCCAGCTCTCTTAATCATTGTTTCGATGGCAGTTTCACTAATTGGTTTAGCAGTTACTCAAATTCAATTGGAAAGTAGTGCGGCTCTTGGTGCTCGAATCATTGGCAGGGGAGATCCAATTCCAGATTCATTTCGAAATTCACTTCCAGAAGGAACTGAGATAACAGTTGAACCAGAAGTTGAAGTTGTGAAATTTACTTTAAAGACCTCAAAAAATATTGGTTTGATGCTGCTTCCATATCGAATTGAACTTACTGCAAATGCTCGAGCAAGACTTGAGCCAGTATTTGAAGAGTTTGGTTAAGAGTGTTTCGATTTTTCAGAAGTGATTCAGGACAGATTTCGATTTTGGTTCTGGCCATTTCAATTGCACTTTTAATCGGCACTGCTTTAATCGGAATGGTGGCTGAAGTTATAGTCGCTCAGCAAAGACTGAACTCTAAAGCGGAAGCTATTGCTCTTGCGGGAGCACAAGAGCTCGAGTTCAATCAAGAACAGGCATGTGCCGTGGCACAGGAATTCAGCACTGCAAATTACGGTGTAACTGTCGAGTGTTTATCGGAATCAACAAGTATTGAAATTCTGCTTTCGGACTTAAACCCAAATCGATTCTTGAACGTATTTTTGCCGAAAATTCAAGCAACTTCTAGGGCTGGGATAGCAGGTAGCGATTAACTAAATAGCGTAGATTGGTACTACAAGTTGAAAAGGATGATCATGCAAATCGCAACGACCCCAGGCTCAGACCGTTACGTAATTACGGTTTCTGGCGAAGTGGATTTAGCTACCTCACCTGATTTGGACGTAGCAATTATTGCGGCGATTGATTCCGGAACATCCTCGGTAGCTATCGATTTAACTGGCGTTTCATTTATGGATTCATCAGGCTTAGGTGTAATCGTCAGAGGACTTAAGCGTTGCCGCGAAGCGGACATTGACTTAGATCTAGTTATTACAAATGAGCGCGTATTAAAGGTGTTTGGCATTACTGGACTAGACCAGGTAATCCCAATTCACGCTTCCATCCAAGACATCTAAACTCCCGATATTCTGCGATTTTTGGCAGACCCTCTAATTGGGCTAGACTGGCGGAGCGCATTTAGGTGCGCACGCGCTCGTAGCTCAACGGATAGAGCATTTGACTACGGATCAAAAGGTTAGGGGTTCGAATCCCTTCGAGCGCGCCAGACGATTTAACCCGCTAAAGCGGGCCTTTTTATTTTCTAGCCCAGGAGTGGGCGAAGCTCTACTTTTCTATTGCAGGCTTTAGATCCTTCTTGCGCTAGATCCAGCGCCAAGTCATTGCTTGGAACATCAATGATCCAAAATCCACTCATATATTCAGTGCCATAAAGACTTGAGCCAGAATTCAAAACCCCTGCACCAGATCTGTTATCGATGGTTGTCGAATCGCTAGTGGATGCAATGCCAACAGCGATTACCCAATATCCATTTGCTCGTAGCTTTTCATTGAACTCATCGATGACAGCCATTTCACTTGGTGAGGCCATTCCGGACGCAGTATCGATAACGGAAATCAAAAAACGCATGAATAGAGACTAGCAATCGGACTATGACGTCACCTGTGAATATCTACTGCACGTGATTTGTGAAACGGCATACTCTCGTTCAACCATCAATCATTCAGGAAGTCGTTTTTGGAAATCGAATACACGCCGCATGCTATTGAACGTATGACCCAGCGTGGAATTTCAATTGCGCACGTTGAATCAGTTTTGCAAGACTTCCATTTCTCCGTTGTAAGCATCAGATCTGGAGTGAGAATTGAAGGAAATGTGGATGGCCGAGTTCTAAAGTTATGGATCTATCGATTCCCAAAGAATGGCGATCATGTGATAATTGAGTCAGCAGTTTGGAAAGGCGAGAATAATGACTGATTATGTTATGACACTTGATAGTGCCTCCAATGCTGCCTACATCACCTTCAACGACGGTGCTGTTGCAAAGACAGTAAATGCATCTGATTATGCAAATGTTGATCTCGATAAAGATGGAAAAATCATTGGGATCGAGTTCTTAACCCTCGACGTCCCTGATGATTTAGTCGATTCCCTAATTTTGTTTGATGAACTCAAAGATGAGTCTGAACTTCTAAATAAATTGATTGAAACTTCTAGAGCAGCTGCAGGACATTAAGAACGCAAATCTGTTTAACATCGTGACAAATATTCTCAATTTTTGGAATAGAACTTAAGCTCCAGTGTTACTCCAACAATTTTTTGAATAGCGGCAGTTAATGATTTATAGCTGCTCTCAGGAAGCGTTTTCTTTAGATCATGACCATCTTGGAATTTTGTGGCATCGGAAAAATCTAGAGTCAGGACGTCGTCAGTTAAGTCAGCAAGCCGAGCATCAAAGAATGCCAACCAAGCAATGCGATCAGTGGCTTCAAGCTCATCAAGAACTTCGTTCCAACGAGCTTTAAGTTCAGACAGTTCCATTAACTATTGAGCTCAATTACTCAACAGGTGCGTGTGTGCCTGGATCTTCAAATCCAGCTTCGCGATGAGCACCATCGCAGAAGGGCTTATCTTTTGAATGACCACAACGACATAGTGAGAAAGTTTCTTTGTCACTTATTACGTTTCCATCGGCACCGATTAACGTTGCGCCCTTTACGCGCAAAGATCCATTGGCACGAACAGTAATTGTTGGCTGCTCTTCAGACATGATTGCTCTCTTTCCTAGATTTCGACTTTAAAGCCATAGAGGTGGTTTGCCAAGTGGTGAACCATCTGATGTCACAAGCTTGTCGTCAGGTTCTCGGCCCATTAACCAAGCCGCAAGACTTTGTGGCGTTCCGAAAATATCTGTCATGCCGTTTTGATCCATGGTCCAAGTGTGGTCACCAGCAATCAAGAGTCGGAATTTAATTGACTCTTTGCGCTTCCCGGCACTTACGCTCTTTAGAGTTTTGATCGACCAATTCAGAGCCCAGTCGTTTGCTTTATAGCCAACGCCTAAATCAACTAAGTGAACCAAGAGTTCACGCTCGCGCAATGTGGTCATTTCGTGGGGATGGACATGCGAGCCATTTCCCAAAACAACTTCTTCGCTTAACAGTGGTCCAGCGATTAAGCGATCAAGATTCTCGGCAAAGATTTTAGATTGCTCCAGGAAATCGGCAACAATTTCTTTACCTGGGCGCTTGGCGCCTTCTTCAATATCTATTGCGCGCTGCTCAACCGATACGTACATATCTTTTTGCACACCAGTCAAAGCCCATTCGATCAGATTTGATAGTCCGCGCGCATTGTTCGCCAGATGTGTAATTACATGCCCGCGTGACCAATCCGGTAAAAGTGAATCCGCAGCAACCTCTTCGTTGCTTAGCTCACTTACGTACTTTGCGACTAAAGCTTCGGCGCTTGCTACTTCAACAACAGATGTGATCATGTTGTAACCGTACGGCAAACCGTGGCTAGTTATTGGATGCTGGCTCTTCTTCAGTTTCGTGATTTGAATTCGAATCAGATTCAGTCTGATCCTCATCAACTTCTTGAGTCTCGGAGTGAGCAACTGGTGGGGCTGACTGAAGGTTTCGTTTCCCAACAAACCAGAAGATTCCAGCGATTAGAACGGCTACCAGAACAAGCGCTAATTCAGTTAGGTAATAAGGACGACCTTGATCCGCTATCCAGCCTGCCGGGCGATAGG
>JAOATY010000004.1 GCA_030157865.1 Candidatus Nanopelagicales bacterium
GCCAGATCACTGCCATGTATCCAGAAAAAGAGATCGTCGATATTGCAGGCTTTCCAGCGGTAAAGGGTCGCGACCTAGTTGATGGCCTAATGAAGCAGGCTGGAGCCTTTAACCCAACCTTTGTATTAGGTGAACGCGCTGAAGAATTAGAAACCAGTGAAGATGGACCAGTTCGAGTTGTAACTGACAAGGGCACAGTCATTGAAGCCAAAGTCGCTATTATTACTGGCGGCATCGGATCTTTTACGCCACGTGAATTGCCGGCTGGCAATGAATACGTTGGCAAGGGCTTGGTTTACTTCGTTCCAAAACTTGATGTCCATGCTGGAAAAGATGTTGTCATCATTGGTGGCGGCGATTCAGCATTCGATTGGGCATACTCACTAGCTCCAATTGCTAAGTCTGTAACCCTCGTTCACCGCCGCGATACTTTCCGCGCTCACGCTGCAACGGTTGATCAAGTTCGCGCCATGGGTGTTGAGCTAATCATCAATTCCGAAGTTGAAAGCGTTTCTGGGGATGACTGGATTGAATCAGTCACTATCAAGAACAAAGACGGCGAATCTCGCACACTTCCAGCTCAAACTCTTGTTGCAGCTCTTGGCTTCATTGCGAACATCGGTCCGATCGCTAACTGGGGTATCGAACTAGAAAAGCGTCGCATTCTGGTTGACACCACCATGAAGACAAACTTGCCTCGCGTTTATTCCGCTGGTGACATTACAACTTACGTCGGTAAAGTTCCATTGATTTCAGTTGGCTTTGGTGAAGCAGGTCTTGCAGTTAACAACTCAGTTCCTTACATCGACGAACATCAAGGTGTATTCCCTGGTCACTCCAGTGGTGGCGGCGAATAGTTAATGCCCAATCAGCCATTTCCCAAAGATACGTTTAGCGACGTTCTTTCCGCTAACAATGCTTATGCCAAGGATTTTGAGAGCTCTCATTTAACTGGCAAAGCTGCGCAAGGCCTAGCGATTATTACTTGCATGGATTCGCGCATCAGTCCCCTAGCGATCGTTGGTATGGGTCCAGGAGATGTGAAAATTCTGCGTAACGCTGGCGCTCGCGTTACCGATGACGTTCTGCGAACTTTGGTTCTAGCGACTTTCCTGCTTGGCGTTAATCGAGTTCTTGTTATGCCGCATACAGATTGCCGAATGGCTAGTGCTTCTGAACCAGAGATCCACGAAACCATCCTTAAGGATTACGGCGTGGATACCCGCAGCGTTGAGTTCAGAACTGTTAGCGACCCAATCGAGGCGCTTCAGATCGACGTTAAGCGCATCCGCACTCACCCATTCTTGGTTGCTAACAAGGTGACTGTTGGTGGCGCAGTGTTTGATGTAAACACCGGCAAACTTCAAACTTACGACTTCTAGTTAGGAAATGTCATGCCATTTATTACTGTGCAGTTAATTGAAGGCCGAAGTGTCGAGCAAAAGCATGCCCTGATCAAAGAAATCTCTGAAGCCGCTATCCGCGTTCTAGATGCTGATCCAGATAACGTTCGCATTGTCATAAACGAAGTGACAGCTGATGACTGGGGCGTTGGTGGCGTACCGGTGGCAATAAGCCGAGCCAAGAAGTCTTAAACGTCGATCTTGGTGCGATCTAGCTTGGCTGCACCATCGATAATGAAGTCCTTACGTGGCGCAACTTCGCTACCCATAAGCAATTCAAAAACATTTTCAGCTGACTTAGCGTCACTTACTGTGATGCGACGAAGTGTGCGCTTTTCTGGATCCATTGTGGTTTCGCGCAACTGAACGGCGTCCATTTCACCAAGGCCTTTGTAGCGCTGAATTGGTTCTTTCCAACGACGACCTTGCTTAGTTAAGTCTTTACATGTGGCTGCCATTTCGGCATCGCTGTAAGTGTAGATAACTTCGCCAGTCTTCTTGCCAGATCCAACAACCTCAATGCGATGAAGTGGTGGCACTGCCGCATAGATTCGACCAGCCTCAAGCAATGGGGTTAAGTAACGCTGGAACAGAGTTAATAACAAAGTTCGGATATGCGCGCCGTCCACGTCCGCATCCGCCAAGATAATGATCTTGTTGTAACGAACCGATTCCATGTCGAATGATCGACCTGAACCAGCGCCAATGACCTGCAGGATCGACGCGCACTCATTGTTCTTGAGCATGTCAGCAAGAGATGCTTTTTGAACGTTGAGGATTTTGCCTCGAATTGGCAGCAAGGCTTGGTATTCACTGTTACGCGCTGACTTTGCCGTACCTAACGCGCTGTCACCTTCGACGATAAACAATTCAGTACGGTCGTTATCTTCGCTTCGGCAATCCTTTAGCTTTGCCGGCAAAGTTGAAGATTCAAGAGCGGTCTTTCGACGCTGAGTATCGCGATGCTGGCGCGCTGCTAACCGGGCGCGAGATGCATTAGCAACCTTGTCTAAGACAGTTCGAGTTGCTGGCTTTGCTCCGCGTGGTGGATTAGTAAACCAATTTGAAAGTTCATTACTGACGACGGTGTTAACAATCTTTGCAGCAGCTGGCGTTCCAAGGATTTCTTTAGTCTGACCTTCGAACTGTGGCTCGGCCAATCGCACGGTCACAACGGCTGTTAAACCTTCTTGCACGTCTTCTTTGGAAACCGCATCTTCGCCGGCTTTGATTAATCGCTGAGCTTTTAGTTGCTCGTTAACTACCTTGACGATTGCGCGATCGAATCCAGTTACGTGCGTTCCGCCTTTTGGCGTGGAAATGATGTTTACATAAGACTGCAACGTGGTGTCGTAAGTGTTGTTCCAAAGCAATGCAATGTCTACGCCAAGTTCGCGTTCAACATCTTGAGGTGTCATGTGACCCTGGTCATCGAGAACTGGAACTGTTTCCGTGAACTTGCCTGATCCCTTAAGGCGAATCACTGGAGAAACTGCTTCGCCCGTTGTTAAGAATTCGCAGAACTCCGAAATTCCACCAACATGAACAAACTCTGTGGTGTTATCACTCTTTAATCGATTGTCCGTAACGACGATTGCAAGACCTGGAACTAAGAAAGATGTTTGACGAGCGCGAGCATGAATCTCATTTAGATCAAACGCGGCGTCTTTAGTAAAGATCTGGGCATCGGCCCAAAACTTGATTCGAGTACCTGTGGCAGTTTTCTTGGCAGGCTTGCCAGCTTTCTTAAGTCCACCTTGCTTGGTGAATTTGCCAGTTTCGTCTTTGCCAACAAATACACCTGGGGCGCCGCGACTAAAACTCATGACGTGAGTGTTGCCCCCACGATCAACTTCAATATCAAGACGACTAGACAGAGCGTTAACTACCGAGGCGCCAACACCGTGCAGACCACCGGATGCTGTGTATGAACCGCCACCGAATTTACCGCCAGCGTGAAGTTTGGTCATTACAACTTCAACACCAGTGAGCTTGGTTTTTGGCTCAACATCTACTGGGATACCGCGACCGTTATCCCGAACTTCAGCGATTTGGTCCGAGTGCAGGGTTACTTCAATTCGAGTGCAGTGTCCGCCGAGGGCTTCGTCGACTGAGTTGTCGATGATCTCCCATAGGCAGTGCATCAGGCCACGTGAGTCCGTGGAACCGATGTACATTCCGGGGCGCTTACGGACGGCGTCTAAGCCTTCTAGGACCGATAGGTCGGAGGCGTTGTAATCACCCGCGGCTGAAGCGGTCTTTTTGGCTGCCATAACCCTTTAACAATAGGCATTTTTCGGCACTTTTCCGGGCTGCCACGCCGCTTAAGACTAATCAGTATGTGCGTTTGTGAATCTCCCGAGCAACGGAAACTTTCAACAATGTGGAATCCAGGCAATACGCCGTTAGTGAACCTGGTCTCTAGTTGCTACTTTTCGGCGTGTTAGAAAGCGAACTCTCTGAAATGATTAAACAATAGACGGAACGCACGAAACGATTAAAAAGGAAATGGTGCAAGGATGACTTCAACAATCACTCGTACTCCACTTACTGCTGCTGATCGTTGCGACCGATGCGCCGCCCAAGCTTTGGTGCGCGTATTCCTAGAGGGCGGTTCAGCCCTACAGTTCTGCGGCCATCACTTCAAAGAGCACGAAGTTCGTCTTCGCGCAGTTGCTGTTGATGTGCAAGATGAAACTCACCAGCTAGACAACGCGTAACTTAAACGCAATTCCAATTATGGAGTTGCGGTATCGCTTGGCTCTGGCGTTGCGGCTGGCTTAGGCAAATTCTTTACTGGAACTAATACCCCATCAAAGCTGTACTTACCTGTGAACGCAGTCTGGCCTTCGGCCGAAACTGGCAATAGCTCAACCCAAGTACGACCCGTAGGCATGGTGAATGGGTTGCCATCAAGATCAGTAAGTTCCATTTGGGCATCTACGAATGGTTTGTTCCAGGCAACTTCAACAGCCTTGCCTTCACTAAGTACCCAAGCGCGACCTGAACCAGTCAATACGGTGCGTGGTACGTAACCACCGGTCTGGCCTTTGTATCCTGCATCGATTTCGCGGACTTCAATGATCATCAAGTTGTTGGTGCCAAATTGTTTTCCATCCTTATTTAAGAATGGCTTAACACCTTCGCTGCGCATCCACATCTTTTCCGTGGCATTCCACTTCCAATTCGGTCCAGCAAAGCTACTGAAAACAACACCGACATCAGTAACTGATTTACCTGTTAGCGCAGTTGATGATGGTTTTGGCGAGCCTGATGCACTTGCTGTTGGAGATGCAGAAGCTGGCTTAACTTCTGGTCGCACGAAGAAACCAGAACTCGCTGTATTCTTTGCCGCAATTGAATCCAGCATTTCTTCCATATTCAAAAAGATGTTGTGTGGTGCTGGAATGGTTGAAACACGCTCCATGCCAGGTGCGCCTTCGTTAATGACGCTGATTGTGGTTGGAATTTTGCGCTTAACGAATTTCATAGTTCGGCGAGCGCCACCAGAGAATACAAACGCATCAGCCATAGGTTCAGCAATTGCTACGTCTACGTGGCGAACGCTACGAACGGGACCAACCTGCTCTGGTAAATCTGACTGGTAGATCGCAGCAAATCTTGTCATGCCGCCTTCAACTAATTCTTCAAAAATTAAGTCTGCGCGCTCAAGTCCGGTTTGTGGGCGAACGACTGGATCATTTTCAATCTTCACAACGACGATTGGTTGAATCTGAGCATCTTCAGGACCTGGCAAGCCAGTTAGAGACCAAACGGCGGGTGTGCCAGCAGGTACTTCTGCGGATTCCCCACCAGATGAAGCGGAATCGCTACCGCCACAAGCGCTCAAAACTAGAGCCAAGGACAAACCCATTGCAGAAATTCGAATTGCCGACTTCATTACACACCGCCAGAGGAAGAAAACGTTTACCCCTTTACCCTGCCCGAAATTCAATGTTCTGAGGGGTTACGACACGCAAAAAAGGGACTAGCGCTTGGCTAATCCCTTTTCGCAACAGTCACAAAGCGACCGATTAATTCTTAATCTAGGTAATCGCGCAATACCTGAGAGCGTGATGGGTGACGAAGCTTAGACATGGTCTTGGATTCGATCTGACGGATACGCTCACGGGTTACGCCGTAAACCTTTCCGATTTCATCCAATGTCTTTGGCTGTCCGTCAGTAAGACCAAAGCGCATCTTTACAACGCCAGATTCACGATCTGACAAGGTATCAAGCACTGAGTCCAGCTGCTCTTGTAGCAATGTGAACGACACTGCATCCGCCGGAACGATGGCTTCAGAGTCTTCGATCAAGTCACCGAATTCGCTATCGCCTTCTTCACCAAGTGGTGTGTGTAGCGAGATTGGTTCGCGACCATACTTTTGAACTTCAACAACCTTTTCAGGTGTCATGTCTAGTTCGCGGGCTAGTTCTTCAGGTGTTGGTTCGCGACCAAGATCCTGAAGCATCTGGCGCTGTACACGTGCCAGCTTGTTGATGACTTCAACCATGTGAACCGGAATACGAATTGTGCGAGCTTGGTCAGCCATAGCGCGAGTGATTGCCTGGCGAATCCACCAAGTTGCATAAGTCGAGAACTTGTAACCCTTGGTGTAGTCAAACTTTTCAACGGCGCGAATCAAACCAAGGTTGCCTTCTTGGATCAAGTCCAAGAACAACATGCCACGACCGGTGTAACGCTTTGCAAGCGAAACAACCAAACGAAGGTTTGCCTCAAGCAAGTGATTCTTAGCTCGCTGGCCATCTTCAGCGATCCATTCGTAATCGCCCTGACGACGATCCTTGAATGGTCCACGAGTTGCCAGAAGTTCCTCGGCAAACAAACCGGCTTCAATGCGCTTTGCAAGGTCTACTTCTTCTTCAGCGTTAAGCAGTGGAACTTTACCGATCTGCTTTAGGTAATCCTTGACTGGATCGGCGGTAGCGCCCGCAGTAATAACTTGCTGAACTGGTTCATCGGTGTCATCAACATCGGAGATAACCAAGTTGTCGCTGTCAGCGGCGATTGCTGGCTTTGCCTCATCTTCATCTGCGATGTCAGCAAGGTCGGCGACAAGTTCAGCTTCAAGATCAACTTCAAGAACTGCAGCTGCTGCTAATTCGACATCGTCAATTACAACGTCGGCTTCTAAATCAATTTCTTCACCTTCGAGCTCATCATCGTCACCTTTGATGGCCTTAGCGGATTTCTTTGCAGCCTTGGCTGGCTTTACATCAGCAGACTTTTTTGCTGGAGCTTTTCCCGCTGTCTTAGCAGCAGCTTTTGCTGGAGCCTTCGCAGCGGACTTCTTAACTGGAACGGAAGTCTTTTTTGCGGCTGGCGCTTTCTTTGCGGCCTTAGCAGGTGCTGCCTTCTTGGCAGTTGCTTTACTGGCTGTTGTCTTCTTGGCTGGTGCTGCCTTCTTCGGTGCCACTTATGCCTCTTTCAGCGCTAACTTGCGGTGTTTCTTACGACCTTGTTAATGACTTGGGCAATAACAAGAGCCCTTGTCAAGCAAGAAGCTCAACACGGGCTACATCGCGAGGATGTTCCTTAAGTGTACCCCTTGATGGTGACACTGCAGAATCGAGGTCACCTGGGTCCAATTTGGCGGTTTAGTGCGAGACCAGAACTGTCTTGGCCGTCAGGATTGGGACGTTCAGCGTCCGAGACTGCCGAAGGACTTCGCCAGAGACATCAAAGGTTCCAACGCCAGAGACGGTGTACTGGGCTTGCCAAACTGAAGTGACTCCCACGCTGTAATTACCTGGGCTTCGATACTGGTGAGTGATCTGGCGACTTGGGTATTGGGCTCCTGCAACGCTTTTCCAGACTGATCCCCCGTCACCCCAAGTCCATCGCCAAGTTGGCTGTGCCGTGATCGAAACCGAATGACCGGAAAGCGAGAAACTTGGTGGCTTGAAACTGGTTGGTTGGCCAGTCCAAAAGATCACCGGAACACTTGTTAAGGATCCACCCGGTGGATCAAACCCAGGGCGCAATGCTGGAATGTATCGAATCACGTAGTCCTCAACTCGGCCTTCGACTTGGCGGCGAGTAACTGGATTAGAACTCCCCCAACAAACCGATCCGACTACGGCAACCGTGCTTGGTGTTCGCCCAAACCAAACTCGATACAACAAACTGCCTCGCGGGCAAGATGTCACCGCATGCTTACACGGAGCATTCGCGCCCTGCATGCAATAGATCGTGTATCGCCAAGTGCAGCCAAGGCAATCAGCAACTGCGGACTTGGTCGCTTTTGATCCAGAAAATGAGTCGGGCAATAACAGTCCGCCGGTGCCGACATAGGCCGAGATGGAATTGTTTCCACCAACATCAGGGTTGGCGGCTTGGCTTGTGTGTCCAGGTATGAAAACCAACGCGAATGACAGCACTGCCACCACAGCAAAACGAGTCTGCTTAGCTTTCATATGGTTCCCCCCGAAACGCATGCGAACATAACTTGCTATCAATTTGAGCCTAAGGACCTGAACAAGAAATTCAAGTTCGAATCAATTTGCTGTGGATAATTAAGCCGCGCCCTTTAGACAGGCATCGAAACTGACTGCAGCTAATGACGATGACCAAACAGCCGGCGGGACATTGTGGCGAAGTGCGATGTCTAACAACTGAGCAAGTGAATAACTGGCATCAATTTGTAAAGCGTGATCAACCGCCAAACGCGTAAGTTGTGATTGACCTTCCAGCCACGCGATGCCGGCATAGACAGTTGCCAGCGGAGCTACAAATTCTTGCCCTGCTCTCGCGACTTCACGAATCAAATGTGACAGAAACAGCCCACGAAGCTCCGGTGCGTCATGAAGTCTGCGCAGCAAGCCATCGCGAGTGCGGATATCTCGTAACCCAATACATAGCTGGGCATGTTCGCTCCACGACAGGTCAGATTCATCCTGGAGTCGCTCGAAAATCTGACTAACTAGGTCCCCTCTGGCCGAGAAAGCATCAGTGAGAACGGCCTCGGCAAAGTTGTTCGTGGCCTTAGTTAATTGGGTATCGCGTTGCTTCAATTGCTTGGCACTGAGCGAAGGTGCCGGCAGATCAAATGAGGATTCTGCAGTCTGCTCGTCATCGGTATTTTTCATTGCTAAAGCCTGAGGGACAGGCAACGGTAGATCTATAGATCGAATTGTCGTGTGTGAAATTTACTGGTGTGAATTCGCAATCTTGATTCGCAAGTCCCGACCAAGGCCCGAAGAATTTTGGGCACAAAAGAGCACCCAGAGTTCGGGTGGCTTCCCCTCCGCCGTCCCTCTGGGTGCTTAACGAAAATCTAGACAACAAACCCCCGCAACCTCGGTAATGACACGCCCAGCGTGTCGCATCCAAAACCAGACCCCGGTGATGCGGACCTATCCCGGTTGTGCCAAAGTTTTCTCATGCAACTAGATCACGTCGCTTACGCCGTCACGAATGCCGAACTTGCGGACACTGTGCAGCGCCTCGGAGCTGAATTGGGCGTTGCATTTATTGATGGTGGCAAGCACCCACGTGCTGGCACCCGAAACTTTATTTTCCCCATGGCCTCCGGTCAGTACATCGAGATTGTGGCTCCACTAGAGCACCCAGTCGCTGAAACTGTGCCGTTTGGTCAGGCCGTTCGTAATCGCGCTGAGGCTGGCGGTGGCTGGATGGGTTGGGCAGTTCGTGTTGACGATGTTGCTCCACTTGAAGCTCGTATTGGTCGCCAGGCTGGCCTAGGTCATCGCCTACGTCCAGGTGGCACCGACCTAACTTGGAAGCAGATTGGCGTTATCGACCTAATTGCTGAGCCGATTCTGCCGTTCTTCATCAAGTGGGACGACATGAGCGCGCATCCAAGCGTTGGCGGATCTGAATCTGTCAGCATCACTGAGTTCGCACTAAGTGGCGATCGCGATTCATTGACCACATGGCTTGGCGATACGCCAGAAGCAATGCTTGATGACATCGCGGTAACTTGGGTTGAAGACGACGAAATCGGTTTAAGTGCAGTAACTTTTCAGACACCAAGTGGCGCTGTAACTATTAGCTAGTTGCGAGGCATTAACGCCGCGCTATTTCCAATCCTAGGTTGTTCAGTCGGCTGCGTGAAATAAGTTAGCGGCTTGTAGTTTGCAAGCATTCTCGGCAACATCGATGCCACAACCTTGGCATCATCTAATGCAGTGTGAGCGCTTTCTTGCGAAATCTCAAAGTGCGCAGCCAAAGTTCCCAGCTTGAAGTTATCTGTTCCTTTAACTGTGTTCCGAGCCAACCAGTAAGTGCAGATAGCTGGCATGGTCAACAACTTGGCTCCAGCTAACTGGGCTTCAGCAGCGACAAAACCTTCATCGAACTTGGCATGATGTGCAACGAAAATTGCGTTGTCCATAACTCGGGCTAAGTCATCAAAAACCTGATCGAAAGTTGGCGCATCTTCGACCATGTCGGGCGTGATTCCATGAATCCAATCTGCGCCCGTATTGCCATCTTCTGGGTTCACTAAAGAAGACATTGAATCAAGGATCTGCCCGGCTTGGTTAATCCGCACGGCAGCAATCTCGATAACGCGGGCGCCAGCGGCTGGATCTAGGCCAGAGGTCTCAACGTCCACAATCACAAAATCGTGGTCTAGCTCGTGTGTGCCGCCAGATCCCCCGTAATGCAGGAACAGTCCCACATCTCCAGGGTTTGCAAAGCGCGATTCCATAACTCCGAATGTATCGGTCACCTCGGACTTGCTGGCAGGTATCCCAGCGCGTGTGGCTAACCCGCCTATGTGTATGCCAGACGTAGGCTAAAACTATGAAACTTCCCGTAGTCATTTCTGGCCTAGTTGTATCCCTTGCTCTTGTCGGCTGTTCTGATCAGACCGAATCAGCGAGTTCATCTGCAACGTCCATGGCCCCATCTGCTGCACCAAGCATCGCCTATGAAGACATGCCTGATGTAGCTGAAGCAGATGTGACCGTGGAGTGTGCGACGTTCTCTGAAGGCGCAGTGCCCTTCGTGCGCCAAGAAGCTGACTTGATTGTTAATGACGTGCAATACCGCGTGGCCACAGTTGCTTGCGGCGCACTAGCCAGTGAAGTCAGCGCCGAAGTTGTTGAATCCTTTGTAGCCGACAACGGCGTGTGGGCATCAAACGGATTGGTTTCTGGTCCTGATGTGCCATTCAATACCTCTGGTCCATGTGAATCCGACAACGCAGTTGTTAGATGTCCAGCTTTTGTTGTTGCTGAAGAAGGCGAAGCCGTTGGATACATCGAAATTACTGGCCAGGACAACGGCTTAGTTTGGAACTTTATCGCTGAAGAAGAAGTAGCGCTTTAACCGCTTCTCCAGCGACGTCGCTTGAATCCTTAAGCGCGGCCGATTAGCAATGTCTGACTGCCAACGACCTTTCCTTTACGCGAAAGTGTCACGGTTAGGTCGCAAGTCCCAGAAGCCTTAACTTTCACAACGCGTCCACTTACTTTGCAGCTATCCCCTGCGGACTTCTGAATCTTGATTTTGGTTCCCTTTGGAGCCTTCGGGAAAGTTAGCTTGGTTGCAAAGCCAGAAAGATTCGGAATCTTGTTGGTCTTGGCAAAGTATCGAGTTGCCACAGCATCACTCGTAACCGTTTCAGCAACAGGTGCAGGTGTTACGACCGGGGTTGCTGGATCTGCGACTGGTGCTGGTGCTGGCTGACGAGAAACGTCAACTGGGTTGTTATTCACTGCGCAAACCCTTCCGCCACCGGAGCCGTTGTAGCGCGAGGTGTAGCTCCAGGCCTTGCAGATCACATCGCCAGGGCTTGCATCAGCAGCCGCTTGTGCGCGGCGTTGGGCATCATCGCGAAGTGCATCGATAGCAATCCGCTCAGCTTTCCAGTCGGTAACGGCAGTTGTTACCCGTTCGATCATGGCAGCACCTGGGGTGTATCCAGCTCTAATGACAGCATCGAATTCCTCGAAAACTTCGCCACCCATCATGTTGGCGTCCCAATAGAACTGGGTGTAGCACTGAGTCGAAACATGACCACTACGAGCGTCAAAAGTCATGCCCTTAATTGGGTTGGATTCAGGGCAGCTGACTTCGCCTTCGTAGTTCAGTTTGTGAACTGTGGTTACGCCATGAGCTGGCGTAGGAACAAAGCTAAATGCCAAGGCAAGTGCGGTTCCAATTGCCAAAACCAATGCGGTACGGCGAGTGCGAATGTTGATCATGATGGCCCCTTAAAGCTGGTGTTGCTTTTAAGGTATCCCTAGGGTCTGACAGAAACTGACCCAGCCTGCAATTGCTTAAGAAACTGGTGTTGCCCCAAGAGTTGTGCAGTTTTCAGCGGCCGTATGCGAGGCCACTAGAAGCGACTGGGCGTAGTCAACGTCACCCAAGTTGTCCCAATTCGCTCGCGTTCTTAACTGCGACAAAAGTCCAGCTGCAAAGGCATCACCGGCACCAGTGGTGTCGATAACCTTTACGTCTTCAGCCTTAACCGAGGCAACTTCTTGCCCCTTGTAGAGCCAGAGCGCACCACGCGGACCACGCTTAACAATCAAGTTCTTAAATTCGTGGGTCCAATCTTCTGGAGCTCCAACAGCAAGAGCTGCAAATTCATCCTCATTGGCTAGGACAAGGTCTGCGCGAGATAAATACTTGCGAACCTTATCTGGACCAGCATTCATAATTGGCGAACTCGAGGCTGCATCGATAACC
This sequence comes from Candidatus Nanopelagicales bacterium, assembly GCA_030157865.1. Taxonomy (GTDB): domain Bacteria; phylum Actinomycetota; class Actinomycetes; order S36-B12; family UBA5976; genus UBA5976. The sequence continues at coordinate 12,092 of JAOATY010000004.1, forward strand.
ATGCGGGCATTAGTCTTTTCAACGCATTCCAGAACGTCCAATGCAAATGATCGAGATTCGGGGCGCAAGAATGTGTAGGCGCTCATTACGACGATGTCGGAGTCGCTTATCAAGTTCTCTAACTCCTGATCCACAGTCTGCAAAAGATTGGCGCCGAAGTCAGGCATCATCGAACGGGCGCCAGTTTCATCTACCAAGATCACGCAAGTTCCGGTTCTGTTGTTAGTAATAGTTCGAATCTTTTCGTCTGAAACGCCAAAAGCTTGGAGCTGAGTGATTACCCAAGTGCCAAGTACGTCATCGCCAATAGCTCCGACTAAGTCCGCTTTTGCGCCTAGATGCGTTAGCCACACCGCGATATTGCAAGTGGAGCCACCAAGCGTGATTGCATTTACCGAAGTTGTGTCGGTGTTCTTTTGAAGTGGTCCAGACAGCAAGGTAATTACGTCAACATTGATGTCACCAATGACGCAAATCTTGGCATTCGAATTTGTCGTCATGACTTAAGTGCTGCCACTGCAATCTCTGCGGCCAAGCGAGCGTTGGCATTAATCAAAATTACGTTAACTTCAAGTGACTGATTGTTGGTTTGAGTATGGAACCAATCCAGCAAGAACGGCGTGACATCTTTTCCGATGATCCCCGCCTTGTCAGCAGCTGCCATGCCTTCAGTCAAAACGCGATCGTGAAGTGCAAGATCGAGTTGATCGGCTTCAGTAACCGGCTTTGCAATGATTACTGCGCCAGGTGCTTGGATCGCATCGCGCTGAACACCTACTGCTGCTGCTTGTTCAATAGTGTCCACTCGCCAAGTCACCCCGAATCCTGAATCTGCGCGGTAGAAACCTGGAAAAACATCAGTACCAAAACCAACGACTGTCACGCCAAGAGTTTCGAGTCGCTCTAGTGTTGCGCCAACATCCAAAATTGATTTAACTCCAGCGCAAGTAACGGTGATCGGGGTGCGAGCCAGGGTTACTAAGTCACCTGATTCGTCATAAGTTTCTTGAGCTCCGCGGTGCACACCACCCAATCCACCAGTTGCAAAGAATTTGATGCCAGCCAAGTGAGCAATGTGACTAGTTGCTGAAACCGTAGTTGCGCCATGTCCCCCAGCAGCCAAAACTGGGCCAAGGTCGCGCGTGGATACTTTATCGACATTGCTATTTGGATCACCAAGAATGGCAAGTTCTTCTGCGGTCAAACCAACCTTGACAACGCCATCAATAATCGCGATCGTGGCAGGGATCGCTCCACCATCGCGCACACTCTGTTCAATGTCGCCAGCTACCGCGACGTTTCGCGGGCTTGGCAGGCCGTGACTGATGATTGTGGACTCTAAAGCCACTACCGCTTGGCCTGATGCCAGCGCCTCTTTAACTTCGGGGTGGATTGTGAACCGGGATGTATCAATAGCCATGACTAACAGCCTAAGGTGTCTCTAGAACCCAAATTTATGGAGGTCAGGATGTCTGAATTGAAACTTATTCCAGCTCGCCACGGAGTGGCTGATCGCATGAAAAAGGGTCAGACCCTCAAGGTGATTAATACCTTCGGTCAGCAAGTCATCGACTTCTGGGCTTTTGCTGCTCATGACATGAACGAATACATGTCCATGCACCACACTCACGCTGCATTACTAAAGATCATTCCAAGCGTTGGTGACACCTTAGTAACCACAAAGCGTCGCGACATTATGACAATCATTGAAGACACCACTCCTGGCATCCACGACACCTTGATGCCGTCTTGCGATCGTTACCGCTACGAACAGCTTGGTTGCACCGAGTACCACATGAACTGCAAAGACAACTTAGAAGTTGCTTTAGACAAGATTGATGTTGAGCGCTTAGTTCACCCAGCGCCACTGAATCTATTTATGAATATTCCAGTTAGCCCAACTGACAATAACTCGATCAAGTGGGATGGTTGCCCGGCAGGCGTTGGCGAATATATCGTCTTGCGCGCTGAAATGGATTGCATCATTGGATTCTCGTCTTGTCCGCAAGACATCGTTCCAATCAACGGCCCGAACTGCGAAATTCAGGACACGCATTACATAATCGAAGGCTAAAGCCTCGCACCTAATTGGTTAGGTGCGGATTTTGTAATCTTCGAGCAATCGGCGCGCGATAATCATGCGCTGAATGTCTGCAGTGCCCTCGCCGATAAGTAGCATCGGTGCTTCGCGATATAGGCGCTCGATTTCGTATTCCTTTGAGTAGCCATAGCCACCGTGGATACGGAATGAATCCTCAACGATTTCTTTGCAGAATTCACTAGCGATGTACTTAGCCATGCCAGATTCCATGTCGTTACGTTCGCCAGAATCCTTCTTGCGCGCAGCGTTCACCATCATGGTGTGAGCAACTTCAACCTTGGTTGCCATGTCCGCTAGACGGAAGGCAACGGCCTGGTGCTCAGCAATTACCTTGCCGAAAGTTGAACGCTGTTGCGCATAATCAATGGCAAGTTCAAAAGCACGTAGACCTAGACCTGATGCGCGAGCTGCAACGTTAACGCGACCAACTTCAACGCCATCCATCATTTGATAGAAGCCTTTGCCGGTTTCCCCTCCCAGCAAATCATCATTAGTAAGCTTTAGGCCATCCATGATCAATTCAGTGGTGTCAACGCCCTTATAACCCATCTTTTCGATCTTGCCTGGGATGGTTAAGCCGGGACGCACTTCGCCGAATCCTGATTCCTTTTCAATTAGGAAGGTAGCCATCTTCTTGTAAACGCTGGCATCAGCTGGCGCATCTTCATCAGCACGAACTAGAACTGCAACCAGCGTGGAAGATCCACCATTGGTTAACCACATCTTTTGACCAGTCAGGCTCCAGCCGTCGCCATCACGTACAGCTTTAGAAGTGATACCGGAAACGTCTGAACCAACGCCTGGTTCGCTCATGCTGAATGCGCCGCGAACTTCGCCAGTTGCCATGCGTGGCAAGTACTTGTCTTTTTGTTCCTGAGTTCCGTGCTGCATCAACATGTAAGCCACGATGAAGTGAGTGTTTATAACACCACTTACTGGCATCCAGCCGCGCGCAATTTCTTCAACCACAAGCGCGTAAGTCAATAGTGATTCGCCGAGGCCGCCGTACTCTTCTGGAATCATCAGACCGAATACGCCAAGTTCCTTTAGGCCATCAACGATTGCCTGTGGGTATTCGTCAGCATGTTCTAATTCATTGGCAACTGGAATGATTTCGTTTTCCACGAATGAATGCACGGCATCCAAAATCGCTTCTTGAACATCATTCAAGCCTTCAGTTTGAGCTAAGCGTGCCATGTGATTTATGCCTCCGGCGGTGTAAAGGTCTGGGTGCGCTTCATTCCCGCTGCGCGGCCCTTGGCTGAAACAACCAGTGCCATCTTGCGAGATGCTTCGTCAATCATTTCATCTCCGAGCATTACCGCACCTTTTGCGCCGCCGGCTGAGCTGGTCGCCCAGTCATAAGCATCCAAGATCATTTCGGCGTGATCGTAGTCTTCCTGCTTTGGCGAGAACACTTCGTTGGCCAATTCGATCTGGTCTGGGTGCAACGCCCACTTGCCATCAAAGCCAAGTGCAGCCGATCGTCCTGCTACACGACGGAAGCCTTCAAGATCCTTGATGCCAAGGTAAGGGCCATCGATTGCTTGCTTGTTGTATGCGCGAGCTGCCATCAAGATGCTCATCAAGATGTGGTGATAGGCATCGCCGGTGTCATAGCCCGGTGGCTGTTCGCCAACTACTAGGGATTTCATGTTGATGCTGGCCATGAAGTCGGCTGGGCCAAAGATGATTGATTCAATACGCGGGCTGGCAGCTGCAATTGCATTGATGTTGATTAGACCCATTGCATTTTCGATCTGGGCTTCAATACCAAGGCGACCAACTTCAAGACCGTTAGTGCGCTCAAGCTGAGTTAGAAGCAAGTCAAGAGCAACAATCTGATCGGCCGTTTGCACCTTAGGCAACATAATGCAATCTAAGTTCGCGCCAGCGCCTTCTACGATCTCGATTACGTCGGTGTAAGTCCACTGAGTTGTCCAGTCATTCACACGTACGGCGCGAATCTTGTCTTCGTAACCACCTTCGTTAAGTGCCTGCACAATGTTCTTGCGAGCATCAGCCTTAGCAAGTGGCGCTACCGCATCTTCCAAGTCCATAAACAGCTGATCGGACTTAAGGCCGCGAGCCTTATCCAGCATCTTGACGCTGCTGCCCGGAACCGCAAGGGATGAACGACGGGGACGAAGAACTTTGTTACTCACTTATTACTCCAATGGTGTGTTCTGGTGTGACAGGTTTTGCAGTTAGTGGTGCTAGGTCGTGATTACTTCGAATTACATTGAGTATTCCCAGAATGATCTGTGGAATATCAAAATCTTTAGGCGTAAATACTGCAGCGACTCCAGCGCCAATAAGTTTTACTTCATCAGCCGCCGGAATGATGCCACCCAAAATTACTGGGATGTTTGAAATGTTATTCGTCTTTAAGCCATCAAGCACCTGCGGAACTAAGTCCACATGCGCGCCCGAAAGAATCGAAAGCCCAATGCAATCCACGTCTTCTTGTGCTGCAGCTGCCACAATCTCATCAGGCGTCAGGCGAATGCCTTGGTAAATCACTTCAAAGCCGGCATCTCGGGCAGCGATTGCAATTTGTTCAGCGCCATTTGAGTGACCATCTAGACCTGGCTTACCTATTAATAGTCGCAGACGCTGTCCTAATTCTTGTTCGGTGATCTTTACACAATCGCGAACTGCGCCAAGCGAGCCGGTGCCGCCGCCGACTGGAACGTTAGCTAGACCTGTTGGTGCGCGGAACTGTCCAAAGACACTGCGTAGTGCATCAGCCCATTCACCCGTTGTTACCCCAGCGCGAGCACACTCCAAAGTTGGAATCATTAAGTTGGCATTTGTTTTGGCTGCAGCAATCAAGGCGGCAGTGGCGGCACTTGCTTTAGCTTCATCGCGAGCTGCTCGCCAAGACGTAAGACTTGTTATCGCCTCTTGTTCAACAGCTGGATCAACGTGAATGATTGCATCCGTGATACTGGCAGTTAACGGGCTAACTTCAGTTTCTGTGAACGCATTAACACCAACCACGGTGCGAGCGCCTGATTCAATACTGCGGCGATGATTCGCATGCGAGGCAACTAGTTGACTCTTTAGGTAACCGGCATCGATAGCTGCCACTACCCCACCCATGTCATCAATACGAGCAATTTCAGTGCGAGCAGCAGCCATCAGTTCTTCGACCTTGGCTTCAATTACGGCAGAGCCATCAAAGATGTCTTCGTATT
>JAOATY010000005.1 GCA_030157865.1 Candidatus Nanopelagicales bacterium
TCAGCCATTCAAGGGAAAAACTGCACTTGTTGTTGGTGGCGCAGGTTTTGTGGGTAGCAATCTGAGTCACATGTTGCTTGATCAAGGTATTGAGAAACTCACGATCCTGGACAACTTGCTATCTTCCGATGCAATAAACGTCCCGACTGATCCAAGAGTTTTGTTTATAAAGGGCTCTGCTGCAGACCAAAGAACCCTTGAAAAACTACCCAATGAAATTGATTACATTTGGCACCTAGCTTGTTATCACGGCAATCAGTCATCTATTGCAGACCCAATTGCGGATCACGAGAACAATAACGTTACTTCGTTAAGGCTCTTTGATTATTTGTCCTCTAGATCAAATATTTCTAAAGTCGTGTATGCAGCTGCTGGCTGTGCAGTGGCCGAAAAGACTTATGGCGATGCGGCCGCAACAGACGAAGATGCTCCGGTTTCGCTATTCCACGACAGTCCTTACTCGATTTCAAAACTAGTTGGCGAAATGTATGGAAACTTTTATTTCCGCCAGCATGGCCTTCCGTTTGTAAGAGCAAGGTTTCAGAACGTTTATGGCCCTAGGGAAATTCTTGGTGCTGGTGAATGGCGCGGCACACCAGCAACAGTTTGGCGAAACGTCACGCCGACATTTATTTGGAAGTCATTAAATGGTGAAGCCCTTCCGCTCGATAATGGGGGACAGGTAAGTAGAGACTTTATTTTTGTTGAAGATATCGCGCGAGGCTTAATTGCCTGCGCATTAAATGGCCAACCTGGTGAGGCATACAACATAGCTTCCGGCCGTGAAACAACAATCGCTGAGTTAGCTATGAAAATTAATGCGCTAACTGGAAATTCCACTCCTGTGGATATGAAGCCAGCGCGCGACTGGGATCGATCCGGCAGGCGATTTGGTTCGACAGAAAAATCAAAACGCGAAATAGGTTTTGAAGCTGAAGTTTTGATTGATGAAGGATTAAAACGAACAGTTGAATGGACTAAGGCAAACGCAGCACTAATTGAAAGTCGAATGGGTAAACACGACTATTTCATGAACATCTAGTCCACTAATCCCAAAGTTCCCAATTCAATCTGTCTAGCAAACCCAGGTATGGCGGCCTTAAGTTCCACAAAGGTCCCAACGCCCTTAATGTTTCCATCTTCCATGTAAATGACTTGGTCGACGTCCTTAACAGTTGATAAGCGATGCGCAACAATTAAAACCGTGGCTTTTCCGCGAAGCTGTTCCACGCTATCCATTACGGCGCGTTCTGTTTCGGAATCAAGTGCGCTTGTAGCTTCGTCAAGGACCAAGAATCCCGGATTTCTGTAAAGTGCACGGGCCAAACCAATTCTCTGCTTTTGTCCGCCTGATACTGAGGCTGCGCCATCGCCAAGCAGAGTTTCGATCGAATCATTTGCTGTCAGTAACCCATCGATCTGTGCTGCATGGATAGCTTCACGAACGTGCGTTTCGGAAATCTCTGATTCGTCCCATTCAAGAGCGACATTTGAAAACAAAGTTCCAGAAATCAAATTGGTTTCCTGAGGCACGTAACTTACATTTGTCTCAGTTGATTCTTTGCTCTTTAGGACCAATCCTTCTTGCGGAGTCAACAAGCCAAGACAGATATCGACCAGAGTAGTCTTGCCGGCACCTGATGGCCCCACCACTGCGTACTGAAGCCCAACCTTAAGTTCAATACTCAAATCCTTAACAGCAAATTGAGTAGCAGAAGGATAACGATATGAAACACTTTGCAGGCTTACAAGGGTTTCGGTTCCTACATTTGAAGTTTTCACTGTTTCTGGCCGAGAAGTTTCAGTTTCGGGATACAGATTCTCGGTCAGGAAAGTTAGCTTTGCAGTTGGTTCCAATGAGAAAACCAAAAGCGTTAGTCCTTGAATTCGATTAACAATCGGAAGTAAGCGAAAGCCGGCCGCAGCAAACACAGTTAAAGAAGCCGCAGCCGCCGCTGCTCCACCAACGATGTATGCGCTTCCTGCCACAACGAGAAATCCAACTGCCAATACTGACTCCATAAAGTATCGGGGCAGTAAAGCCAAAAATGAGGAACTTGCCCTTGCGTAGGCAAGTTCAGCTCGGGTTGAATTCAAGCTTTCCTCGAAAGATTTAGAGGGGGAAATTGCCAGTAACTTAGCGATGGAATTTGCGTCACTGAGCTTTTGATACGTTTCTTGAGTTGCTCTGGTTACACGTTCGCCAGCTGATTGGGAAGCGACAGAAAGTACTCGATGTTGAATCAGTGCGACAGTCACAAAATAAAGAAGCGCCACGATTGCTGTTAAAGGCTGCATAAACAAGATTGCAGCAAGAATTACAAGTCCACTTATTAATTCTGTGATGATGGTAACGACCGAGATCATTACGCCTTGAACCAATGAGTTAGGACCTCGGTCTACGCTGCTGTATAGATCAACGGCCGATACGGACTGGCGACGATCCCACCCAAGGTTGTTGATTCTTCGGTATCCATCAGATCCAAGTTGAACCTCTTGTTGAGCAAAATGCTTAACGCCCCAATATGAGATTGCAGTTGCGAAAATACTTCTCAACAGGAATAGGACAATTACAAGCGCAAGACTTTTGCCAATTCCGTCCACGTTCAATTCTGAAGTGTTGTTAGCAAGCACGGATTTTGAAAGTATGTATAGCGCCACTGCATCGATTAGTGAAAGAAAAGTTAAGGCAGATCCATAGATCCATAGAACTCTGCGGCCAGTGTGGGAAATTGCAGCCCAACCCTGCTTAAACAATTTCCAGATATTTGCCATGTTCTCAAGTGTAGTTCAGGACTATTAGCCCAAGAAACTAAGTTTTCATTGATGCTTGATGGCCACGCAGAGATCAAAATGGCAAATCTTGATGACGCCTGATGAAGTTGTGAAACTATATCAGATCACCAATTGATTAGCTCGACGAGTAAACTCGGTACGTGGGCGAGTCAACAGAATCAGGGCGTAAAGCTCTCGTTGTAATCCCAGCCCTTAATGAAGCCAAAGCTTTGCCATCCACGCTGCAACAGTTTATGAATAGCCCAAGTATCGATGGCTGGTCTATTTCTGCTGTAGTAATCGATGACGGGTCAACCGATGGCACCTCGGACGTTGCCAGGAGCGCCGGAATTCTTTGTCTTCGGCATCCAGTTAACTGCGGCGTAGGTGCGGCTATGCGCACCGGATTCAAGTATGCGCTTGCTAACGGATACGACGCAGTTGTCCAAGTTGATGCTGATGGTCAACACCCAATAAACGAAATTTCGAATTTGATTTCCAATCTTGAAGACTCTGACGTCGTAGTTGGAAGCCGGTTCTTAGCAGGTCCTTGGGAAGCTTCGTTTATTCGTCGGATGGCGATGAGGTTCTTAGGTTTTCTTGTGAAAATCTCAACTGGCAAAAAATTCACTGACCCAACTTCGGGTTTTCGCGTTGCTGGGCCAAGAGCAATTAAGTTTTTTGCCGTGAACTACCCATCTGAGTACTTAGGGGACACGGTTGAATCACTAGTCCTCGCACATCGACATGGCTTAAAGATGAAAGAGATCCCAGCTTCATTAGAGGTAAGACAGCATGGGGCTGCCTCACACACGCCTGCGCGAGCCGGACTACATGTGTTCCGTGCTGCTGGAATGATCATTCTGACGGCTGGGGTGTGGCGGACCAATCCTCAAAGCAAAGAAACTGTAGATAATTAAGTCATGGGTGGAATCATCTTTACAGTTGCGTGCTTTGCGCTGCTTCTTATTCTGGCTTTGCGCCTAGTTCGCCGAAAGAAGCTAGCTTTCAAGTACGCAGTGGCCTGGACGACATTTACTTCTGTAGCCCTCGTGTTTGGACTGGTGCCTAACCTGCTGACCAACATTTCTCAGGCCCTTGGATTTGTGCAACCGTCCAACCTGTTCTTCGTTGTAGCCATTTTTACTTTGGCTGCGCTTACCCTGCAACTGAGCGTTGGAGTCTCCAGGCTTGATCAACGGGTAGAGGCCATTGCGCGAGAAATTGCCCTCAAAGGGGACTCTAAGAGTCACGAACACGACTCCTAGGTAAACTCGTGGGCGTAGGTAGCATTCACGCCTCTCTGGGAGAAACTATGGCGATAGTCGTTGTTGATGTAGCACTTAAGCCTGAAATTCTTGATCCTCAAGGGCGCGCAATTGTTGGTGCGCTTGGTCGTGTTGGCCTATCTGGCGTTGCTGATGTGCGACAGGGTAAGCAGTTTGTATTAAACATTGATGGCGATGTTGATGAGGCGAAGTTAGCTCAGATTCATGAGATTGCTGAAACGCTTTTGAGTAATCCAGTAATTGAAGATTTCACAGTGCAGGTTCGCCCATGACTCCACGGGTTGGCGTGATCACCTTCCCTGGATCCCTTGACGATAAAGATGCTGCCCGTGCAGTTCGATTATCTGGTGGCGAATCTGTTGCACTTTGGCATGCCGATGCAGATCTGCATTCCGTTGATGCAGTTGTATTGCCTGGTGGTTTTTCTTATGGAGATTATTTACGCTGTGGCGCGATTGCAAAGTTTGCTCCAGTAATGGGAAAGCTTGTAGATGCTGCAAATGGTGGATTGCCTGTTCTTGGAATTTGTAACGGCTTTCAGGTTTTGACCGAATCGCATTTGCTCCCTGGCGCATTAACTCGTAATGATCACTTACATTTCATTTGCCGGGATCAAAAATTAAGAATTGAAAACAATAGTTCGATGTGGACTTCTGATTTTGAAATTGGTCAAGAGATTTTGATTCCACTTAAGAACGGTGAAGGTGGCTACGTAGCTGATGAAAAAACTTTGGATGAACTAGAAGGTGAAGGACGAGTGATTGCTCGTTACCTAGAAATCAACCCAAACGGTTCGCGTCGTGACATTGCTGGAATTACAAATGCGCGAGGAAATGTAGTTGGCATCATGCCGCACCCAGAACACGCAGTTGAAAAGCTAACTGGACCGACTACTGATGGACTAGGTTTCTTTACTTCACTTCTTTCATCACTTGTTAACAATGGAAAAGTTTCAGCATGAGTATTGATACAGTTTCGGATGCCACATCATCTCCAAAAACCTCTCAGCCATTTGCTGAACTTGGTTTAAAGAAAGACGAATACGAATCAATTCGCGAGATTCTGGGTCGTCGCCCAACTTCATCTGAATTAGCAATGTATTCCGTTATGTGGTCTGAACACTGCAGCTACAAATCTTCCAAAGTTCACCTACGTCAGTTTGGAACCAAGGTTCCAAAGAATGATTCAATGCTGGTTGGCATTGGCGAGAACGCTGGCGTCGTTGACATTGGCCAAGGCTGGGCGGTGACATTCAAGGTTGAGTCACACAATCACCCTTCCTATGTTGAGCCGTATCAAGGTGCAGCAACTGGAATTGGCGGCATCGTTCGCGACATTATTTCGATGGGTGCGCGCCCAGTTGCCGTAATGGATCCGCTTCGATTTGGAGATCCAGAAAATCCAGACACTCGTCGCGTGTTAACCGGAATTGTTTCTGGCATTGGTGGTTATGGAAACTGCCTTGGACTACCGAACATTGGTGGAGAAATCGTTTTTGATGCCAGCTATCAGGGCAACCCATTAGTTAACGCACTATGTGTTGGAACTATGAAGCACGAAGACATTCACTTAGCCAAAGCAAGTGGTGTGGGTAATGCTGTGATCCTTTATGGTGCGCGCACGGGTGGCGATGGCATTGGTGGCGTAAGTGTCCTGGCATCCGAAACTTTTGATGCTGATGGTCCAGCGAAACGACCAAGTGTTCAAGTGGGCGATCCATTTATGGAAAAGCTGCTTATCGAATGCACATTAGAGGTTTTGCATGCCGGATTAGTTGAAGGTATTCAGGATCTGGGTGGCGCTGGAATATCCTGCGCAACAAGTGAGCTTGCCAGCAATGGCGAAGGCGGTATGCACGTGTGGCTGGATCGAGTGCTTCTTCGCGATAGCACTTTGTCGCCAGAAGAAATCTTGATGAGCGAATCACAGGAAAGAATGTGCGCGGTAGTTGAGCCGGCCAAAATCGATACATTCATGGCCGTTTGCAAGAAGTGGGATGTTGAAGCTGTTGTAATTGGCGAAGTTAATAACTCAGGTCGACTAACAGTTGAATGGCATGGCCAAGAAATTGTTAATGTGCCACCAAGATCAGTAGCTCACGATGGTCCGGTTTATGAACGCCCCTTTGCCCGTCCAGATTGGATGGATGTTCGCCAATCCTCAGGCCCGGAGAATTTAGTTCGACCATCCAGCGCTGCTGAAGTTAAACAAACTTGGCTAACTATGACGGGAACTCCAAACCTTGCATCAAAGTCTTGGGTGACTTCGCAGTATGACCGTTATGTGATGGGCAACACCGTTCTCGCTCAACCAGAAGATAGCGGAATGATTCGCGTCGATGAAAATACCAGTCTTGGAATTGCAGTTTCAACTGATTGCAATGCTCGGTTTGCGGCCCTTGATCCTTATAAGGGAGCACAGCTTGCACTTGCTGAGTCGTATCGCAACGTTGCTGTTACTGGCGCAAAGCCCCTAGCTGTTACTAACTGCTTGAACTTTGGCTCACCAGAAGATCCAGCAGTGATGTGGCAGTTTGAACAAGCCGTTACTGGTTTAGCTGATGCGTGTTTAGAAATGGGAACTCCAGTTACTGGTGGCAATGTTTCGTTCTATAACCAAACCGGAGAAGTTGCTATTCACCCAACTCCAGTCATAGGCGTTCTCGGAGTCATTCAAGACGTTGATCGCCGCACGCCTATGGCTTGGCAGAGCGATGGCGAAGTTGTTTATGTGCTTGGAACCACTCGCGATGAATTAGCTGGCTCTGAATGGGCTCATGCAATTCACAATCACCTCGGTGGCCTGCCTCCCGTTTTAGATTTGAATGCTGAAATGACTTTGGCTGAGATTTTGGTTGCTGGATCAACTGATGGTTTATTTGCAGCTGCCCACGATATTTCTGAAGGTGGCATTGCACAGACGATTGCTGAGATGGCCATGCGTTCAGGCGTTGGTGTTCGACTAGAGGTTCCAGCCGGACTGGATGCCTTCACTTTCTTATGGAGTGAATCAGCAACTCGCGCTGTGGTTGTGGTTCCGCAGGATCGCAATGATGAATTCTTGGCGCTTTGCGAATCAAAGAGTTTCCCTGTCACCAAAATCGGCGTAGTTGATGCTTTGAGTAAGTCAGTTGAATTAGCTGAAGTATTTGGCGAAACAGTCACGCTGGACATAGATGAACTTCGCACAATCAGCGAAGAAACTCTGCCTCGACTATTTGGCTAATTGCGATTTAAAGCAGTTCACTTAAGTCGCTGCGTTCGCCACTTGCAGCGATCTTTCCGCTGGCAACAGCTTCCGCCCACGTTAGTTTCTTGGTGAATAATTCGAGCCAAGTTTGCGGACTCATTTCGACAACGGCTGGCGGTGTGCCACGGCGATGTGTGGTGCCACCAAGGATCTGAACTGCGAGGTAGGGCGGGACTCTGACTTCGACAGCGCGACCTGGATTTTGTTCGGCAAACCATTGCAGAGATGTGCGAACCCCGTTGGCGAGCAGTTCTGGGTTAGTTGGGTTGGCTAGGGCAATCTCTGCATTCTCTAGTGCGAGGGCGGGATCAACCTTTGTCATACACCCATCTTGTCGCATGGCTTGGGCGGTAGACTAGGCCTGTGGCAGGCGATGGTCGACTCAATCACGAGTTGCTCCCAGGGGAAAAAGGTCCGCAGGATGCCTGCGGTGTTTTTGGCGTATGGGCTCCCGGGGAAGAAGTAGCCAAACTTACGTTTTACGGCTTGTATGCATTGCAGCATCGTGGTCAAGAATCAGCTGGCATTGCTGTTAGCGATGGTCACAACATCACAGTCTTCAAAGACATGGGATTGGTTTCTCAGGTCTTCACTGAATCAGCTTTGGAATCTCTCTCCGGTTACATTGCAATCGGTCACACCCGTTACAGCACCACCGGTTCTAGTTGCTGGGATAACGCGCAACCAACTTTCCGCGCAACTGCAACCGGTCACCTTGCGCTTTCACACAATGGCAATCTCACCAATACCCATGAACTAACTTCTCGACTTCGCGATGTTCGTGAATCTGCAGGGGAGTTGTATCCAGACTTTGGTGGATTGGCAACAACCGATACTGACATCTTGACTGCTTTGTTAGCCGCACACCCTGACATGACAATGGAAGCCGCAGCGAAGCTTGAGCTGCCTAATGTTCGTGGCGCATTCTCGCTTGTGTTTATGGATGATCAAACTTTGTATGGTGCTCGTGATCCCCAAGGTATTCGTCCGTTAGTACTCGGTCGCCTTGAGCGCGGTTGGGTGATTGCATCAGAAACTGCGGCTTTGGATATCGTTGGCGCTACTTACGTTCGCGAAATCGAACCAGGTGAAATTGTTGCGATCGATGAGCATGGCCTTCGTTCCAGTCGATTTGCAGAAGCTGACCCAAAGGGATGCTTGTTCGAATTTGTTTATTTAGCTCGCCCGGACACAACCATCAATGGCAATGCCGTTCATGGTGTTCGAGTTGAAGTTGGTCGACGTTTAGCAAAAGAATTCCCAGTAGATGCCGATGTGGTGATTCCAGTTCCAGAGTCAGGAACCCCGGCAGCAGTTGGTTATGCCCAAGCTAGTGGCATTCCATTTGCGCAGGGCTTTGTTAAGAATGCATATGTTGGTCGCACTTTCATTCAGCCAAGCCAAACGATTCGCCAGCTCGGTATTCGCTTGAAACTTAATCCGCTTCGCGAGGTTATTGAAGGCAAGCGTCTAGTTGTCGTCGATGATTCGATTGTTCGAGGCAATACTCAGCGCGCCATCGTAAAGATGCTTCGTGAAGCTGGTGCGTTAGAAGTTCACGTTCGAATTTCCAGCCCACCGGTGCAATGGCCATGTTTCTATGGAATTGATTTTGCAACTCGTGCGGAATTGATTGCCAATGGCTTGAGCATTGACGAGATTCGCCAGTCGATCGGTGCTGACTCGCTGTCCTTTATTTCACTTGACGCGTTAGTCGAATCAACCAACGTTGCTAAGGATCGGTTATGCCGAGCTTGCTTTGATGGCGTGTACCCAGTTGAACTTCCCGAGGAAGCAAAGCTTGGTAAGCACGTTCTGGAAGGTTTTGGCATTGCCCACGATGGAATGACTGCTATTGATGAAGTGGTTCGCCGACCTTGAGCGAAAATCAAGAGAAGTCTTCTTACGCTGCCGCAGGAGTTGATACTCACGCAGGTGAGCGTGCTGTTGATTTAATGCGTAGCGCAATTTCAAGTGCGAATCGTTCCGAAGTTGTTGGTGACTTTGGTGGTTTCGCTGGACTGTTTGATATCAGCGCTTTCAAAACAATGACCAAGCCATTGCTAGCAACTTCAACAGATGGTGTTGGCACCAAAATTGATGTTGCTCGTCGGATGGATATTCATGACACAGTTGGTATCGATTTAGTTGCCATGGTGGTTGATGACTTAGTGGTTTGCGGCGCTGAGCCACTATTTATGACTGACTACATCGCAGTTGGGAAAGTTCATCCAGAACGCGTGGCTGCAATTGTTACTGGAATTGCAAATGGTTGCGTGCAGGCAGGTTGCGCTTTAGTTGGAGGCGAAACAGCAGAGCACCCAGGGCTACTCGGCCCCGATGATTACGACATTGCTGGCGCTGGGACTGGCGTAGTTGATGCGCCTAACTTGCTTGGCCCAGAGCGAGTAGTTGCAGGTGATGTTGCGATTGCAATTGGATCAAGCGGTTTGCATTCAAATGGTTATTCATTAGCAAGGCATGTGGCATTTAATGTTGCAGGTCTAGATGTTCATGACAGTGTTGCTGAGTTCGGTCGAACCCTTGGCGAGGAACTTCTGGAACCAACTCGGATTTATGCAAAAGACATTTTGAATTTGATCAAGGCCGTTGAAGTTCATTCCATCTCACACATCACCGGTGGGGGAATTGCAGCAAACGTGGCTCGCGTTATGCCAGCGGATTTAGCACTTGATTTGGATCGATCGACCTGGACACCGCAAGCGATCTTTGCTTGGCTGCAAGCGCGCGGCAACATCGAACAAATCGAAGCTGAGAAAACTTTCAATATGGGAATTGGCATGCTGGCATTTGTGCCAGATAGTGCTGCTCAGATCGCAATCACTGCGTTGCAGGCAAGTGGTTTGAAAGCTTGGGTTTGTGGTGAGGTTCGTTTACGCGGCGCAAATGAAACTGGCGATGCGCTAGCTAAAGGCGGAAACGGTGGAGCGGTAACGCTCGTTGGGAATTACGCGAAATAGTCAGCTAAATTGATAGCGACTTAATCTTCGTCTTCTTCATCCTCGTAATACTTGGCGTACGGATCGTTTTCTAGATCTGGTGTTTCAATATCTTCATCACTTGGAACATATGATGATCCGCCAAGTTCAGCTTGCAGGGCGCTTAAGTCTGTGTTTGGGCTGTTGTATTTCAGATCGCGAGCAACTTTAGTTTGCTTGGCTTTTGCACGGCCACGTCCCATGACTGCGCCCCCTTAACTACCCGGAGTTTCTATTTGGTTACTGATTTGCCAGATTTTATTGCGATCTGCAGGTCGGTAACTGCAATGTCAGTCTATCTGAGCCTGAAATTGGTGCATCTGACGGGTAGTTTGAATGGTTTTTGGAGTGATTTAGAGCACTCAGAGCCGTACTTATGAGTAACAGTAAGGATTAGGTCAAGATTGCCTTAAATAGGGCTTTTCGGCTCGCTGATGTCCGATTTGGGGGATTGAATCAGAGAGTTGATTTTCTCCCTGAAAAGTAGGTTTTCCCCAGTGTCTGATTCCCAAGTTCTTATGACTCCCGCCGAAGTTGCAGCCCTTTTCCGGGTGGATCCTAAGACGGTGACTCGTTGGGCAGATGCTGGAAAACTCACTGCTGTTCGCACCCTTGGTGGCCATCGCCGCTATCGCCAGGATGAGGTCCAGAACCTTTTGGTTGCCAGCTCGATTTCCTTGCCAAATTCAGGCGAAGGTACCTCGGTTTAGTTCGTAATCTGACTTGGCCTGATCTCGATCGGGTCGCCTGTAATCGCTTTGCCTGATGCGGTTGTTTTCCCGTATGCTTCAATCTCATGCTTTTCGCAAGAAGAGCATTTGCCCCCATCGTCTAGTGGCCTAGGACGCCGCCCTTTCACGGCGGTAACACGGGTTCGAATCCCGTTGGGGGTACGCAAGATTTCAAGACCTGACCGTCTTGAAATCGGCTGAAGTACTCAACCAAAAGTTGGGTATCTAGGCCCCGTAGCGCAGTTGGTTAGCGCGCCGCCCTGTCACGGCGGAGGTCGCGGGTTCGAGTCCCGTCGGGGTCGCTGCAAGGTCGGTTTTCATCTTTGATGTTGATCGATTTTGCGTGGCCAGGTAGCTCAGTTGGTACGAGCGTTCGACTGAAACTCGAAAGGTCGCCGGTTCGACCCCGGCCCTGGCCACGTTAGAAATTTTTATAGGGATTGAATCCCTGATCTGTAAATCCAATGCCCAACCGGGGAACCCGTTTGGGCAGCAAGGGCTTTGGGTTCGAAATCAGTATTTATATGATTCGGATGCAAGGGCATCCGAATTCCCCGGCCCACAAGTCACCCAGCTTGATTTAGTTACACCACTCAACGACGACGTCAGTTAACACATCGGCAACGGTGTGAACTGAACTTTCGGTCGCCCACTCCGTAGCGGCGTGGGCGCCTTCACCATCCACGCCGAATAAGACTGTGGTGATGCCGGCATCGTTCATTAATGCCGCGTCTGTCCAATACCACTCACCGCGAAAGCCGACAGGGCTGCCGGTGTGGGTTTGGAAGTGCTTCTGAATTGAGCGAACAATCTCGTGGTCTTCACTCACTTGCAAAGGTGCGCGGGTAAAACCGCCACCGAGTTCGTAGGAAAAATCTTTTGTGTTGGCAGATACTTCATCAAGGATCGCTACTAGTTCGGCGCGAACACCTTCTGGTGTCTCGCCGGGAACCGTTCGTCGTTCAATTGCAATTGTGCATTCGGCTGGGTAGCTCGAAAGTTCCTCGCCACCTTTGATGATGGAGGCGTGAACCGATGGTGTTTCCAAATACTTCACATGCGGTCTTGAAGTTAACTCAGCTGCGTACTTATCTAATGCAACCAGGGCGTATCCCGCTTTGGTGATCGCATCGATTCCTAGGTCGTGGCGAGAACCATGGGCAGCTAGCCCGTTTATTTTCAGGTCGAACCAAACGAAGCCTTTGTGAGCAACCGTTAGGCCAAGCATGGTTGGTTCAGCAACCACACCGACGTCAGCCGTGAAGTGCTTCAACACTTCTTCGGTTCCGATGTTGCCATGCTCTTCATCAGAGACTGCAGCAACAATTACTTGACCTGTGATTCCGCGTTGAACTGCACGATGAGCTGCAACCATTTGTCCAGCAAGGCCGCCTTTCATATCGAAGGTTCCACGGCCGTAAACATTTCCATCTTTACGAACTGCTTTGCAGCCGTCACCGTCGTAACTTGCAACAGTGACTGTATCGATATGACCGTTGAGCATAATCTTTTTTGAGCTGGTAGCGCCTTTGCTGCAGGCAACTATCGAGGGTCTTCCAGGTGTGCCTTCCAGGCGAGTTACGTCAAACCCACGATCGGTAAACCACTTGCCAATGAACGTTGCAATTTCGGATTCACCAGAGGCACCTGGTACCAACGTGCTATTCACAGAGTTGATTTCCGTCAGAGCACATAGCAGTTCAACTGGATCATCAAGGTTGTAATTGGACATGTTTACTCCTGGTTTCTTGGAGGCTATTGCAATGGGTTAGCGGCGCGGCCTTCGGTGCTGAACAAAACGATTACTGAATCGTTTGTGATGCCTAGTTCGTCACGTCGATTTTGAGTTGATAGGGCTTTGCGGACACCTGACAAGGTTGCGGCGCCACACGGTCCGGCATCAATGCCAAGGTCAGCCAAGACCTTCAGATCTAATCGAGTCTCATCATCGGTTAAAGCAACTGCTGCATCAACGCCAGCTTGATGTGTTGGCCAAGAATCCGATGATGGCGTGCCACAGTTCATGCCAGCCATGATTGTTGGCACAGTATCAACGCTGGTGAGTTCGCCATTCTTAAGCGAACGCAATACGCAAGCAGCACCAACGGCTTCAACACTCAGAACTACCGGGTTTCGTCCAAGTTGACTTCGATAGTGAGCCAACACCGAATGCAGGAACGCACCTACGCCAACCGGAGCTGCAACTAAGTCAGCTGGGCCAGATCCAAGTTCGCGTAGTTGTTCATCGGTTTCAACGCAGAGGGTTGTGTAGCCCTCGATGATCCAATTTGGGATTTGTTCGTAGCCTGGCCAAGACATGTCTTGAATGTGAATTGCATGATCAAGCGTTGCTGTAATTTCTTTAGCTAGTTCAACCGCTTCGTCATAATTGCCATCGATAATTGTGATCTCGGCGCCTTCACCAGCAATGTTGTTGATCGCTTGGTCACTGACACCGTCTGGAATCACGATGGCGCATTCCAGACCTAGGCGCTTAGCCATGTGAGCCACAGCGCGGCCGTGGTTACCATCTGTTGCTGCGACCAAAGTTGGTTTGTTCTCGGAATCAATTGCCGCTTTAACATCATCGATGTCAGCCGGATTGGCGCCATCAGTTAGAGCTTGAGCAACAGCCCAGGCTGCACCAAGGATCTTGAACGCCGAAAGATTCATGCGTGCGGATTCATCTTTCACGAATACTCGACCAACACCGAGCTCGGCTGCGATTGTTGGAAGTTCGATTAAGGGGGTTACCGAGTAGTTCGGCAGACTTTTATGAAACCGAGCAACTTCTTTTGCAGGTGCAGTACATGACCAATTCCGAGCAGCTGGATTTGAATACCAAGTGCTTGAATCAGTAGCAATAGTCATGGCATTGAGTATTTCATCAATGCCATGACTTGGCTAAGCAAATGAATTAACAGCCAGTGCGGATAAAGCAGCGCTTAACCGTTGTGGTCTTTTTGCCCGTCTTGGTTACTTTTACGGTGACTTTGGTTTTGCTTGACTTAGCGCCATCGATGTCAATGACTGTGTAATAGAAAGTTGCCGTACCGACGTAATTTTTCTTTGGTGTGAAAGTAAAGGTCTGGCCACTTAAAGTAACGCTGCCTTGCTTTTTCTTTGGCTGAGTAAAAGTAAGTGACATTTCGTCGTAGTTAACATCTGAGATCAGCGATGTGACATCAATGCCAATTGCAGTGTTTTTCTTTGTGACAACGCTGGCTGGCTTTGCCTTTGGTTTTTTGTTCTTTGGCATTTCGACAAATGTCTGAATTGCTGCACTTGACGAGTTGCTCGGAAGCGAAAGACTTTCACCATTGTTATCAGCCGATGCATCGCTTCCAGCACTTGTTACAGCAACTGCAAAGTCGTAAACCGAACCGTTTGCTGGCAGAACAACCGGGATAGTGATCGTGACGTATTCGCTGGCGATCAAATTGCCATCTTCTGGGAGGCTTGATTCGGTTCCTGCAGATTCGTCGCAGGTGACTGTAGTTCCTGAAACTGTGCAGCCTGACGGAGGCGTTACGACTGTTCCGGACGGAACTGTAATCACAACTTCGTAATTGGAGTCCGGTGCTGGCCCTTCGTTGCGAACATAAACATCAAGGTTGGTGCTTCCACCGGATGCAATTGTTTCCTCGCTGGTATCGATAGTTGCAATCAGGTCAGATGTGTACTTGGCATATTCCAGGGTCACAACATTTGAA
Organism: Candidatus Nanopelagicales bacterium; assembly: GCA_030157865.1. Lineage (GTDB taxonomy): Bacteria > Actinomycetota > Actinomycetes > S36-B12 > UBA5976 > UBA5976. Next base: position 14,757 of record JAOATY010000005.1, read on the forward strand.
GTTGCTTCAAGTGCGCCTGCTGGACCGGAATAAGTAGCCGTTGCATAGTTCGTGAAGGTTCCCGAACCTGAGCCAACACTGACGACAAAATCCGCATAACCTTGCGCGCCTGCATTAAGGCTTCCGACAGAACATGTGAAGGTCTGTCCAGATCCGGAACAACCGATGCCTGACGAAGGTGTTGATACGAAAGTTAAGTTAGCTGGCAAAGTGTCGGTCACGACAACATTGGTCGCAGTTCCTGCGGCAGCAACGTTAGTGAAGTAAATCCGATATGTAATGCGATCAGTGGCATCAACCGATGAAGTCTCAGGCGTTGTGCCATCAGCCTTGGTAATACCAGTAGCAATTTTGGTTAACTGGATCTCTGGGGAATACAACTCGGTAGCAACAGCGAAACCAATTGGGTAATACGTTTCAAGGTTGGTGCCCATTCGAACGGTGGCGCTCGTTGCATTGTTAGGTAGCGCATTCTTCAGCGTTAACAAATCAGCATCAGTTCCGAAGGTGTTTGTGAATCGACCATCG
>JAOATY010000006.1:0-8026 GCA_030157865.1 Candidatus Nanopelagicales bacterium
TACGCATGGCCGGCCAAACCCTTTGGGTGATAAATCGCATGCTGGTGATACATAGTTTCTCCAGCATCATTCTTTTCAACGCGTAGTTCTAGCCAAGCAAGTCCTGGCATGTGCATTTCAGCTCGAAGTCTTAGTAATTCACCTGGGACACACTCTTCAACACGCCAGAAATCGACACTTTCCCCAGCGAGCAACTTGTTTGGGTCTCTTCGACCGCGTCGAATTCCAGGGCCACCAAAGAATCGATCGATGAGGCCGCGGGTTTCCCAAGCTAACGGGAAGGAGTACCAACCGTTTTCGCCGCCGATGCCTTCAATGATTCGCCACAGTGATTCCGGCGTTGAATGTGACGGAACATATCTATCGTCGGTATAGAGCGAGCCACCAGCCCAATCTGGGTCAGTTGGTAGCGGATCACTTGGCTCTCCTGGCATAGAAGCAGAAGACCAGCGTGACTTTACGTTTGCCTGACGAATGCGAGTCAGGGCGATAGCGACGGAGTCTTCAAATCCAAGTAATCCCTCAGGTGGATCTGGAATGTATTGCTTGATGTCATGCTCTGCACAGATAACTTCAGTTTTTAAGCTGTCAACCAAAGGCCGAGCAATGTTTTTTGGCACTGGCGTAACTAACCCAATCCAACGTGCAGAAAGGCCAGGGGAGAGCAAGTTGATTGGCAGAATTATGCGCTTCCGCAATCCAGCAACTTTTGCGTAACCGTGCATCATCTTTTGATAGGTCAAGACATCAGGACCGCCGATGTCGAAAGTTCGATTCAATCCCGCGGGCAAGTTACGCGCTTCAATTAAGTAGCGCAATACATCGCGAACCGCAATGGGCTGAATCTTTGTGCGTACCCAACGAGGTGTGATCATTGCTGGCAGACGCTCAGTTAAGTAGCGAAGCATTTCAAATGACAAACTTCCAGAACCAATAATTACCGCTGCACCGAAGGCTATTGTTGGCACTCCAGAAGTGATGAAGATGTTTCCAACTTCTGCACGAGAGCGAAGGTGTGGCGAAAGTTTTGGATCATTTTGAAGTCCACCAAGATAGATAATGCGGCCAACTTTGTTTGCCTTCGCGGCCTGCGCAAAAACATTTGCAGTATTTCTTTCAGTTTCTTCAAAGTCTCCAGTGCTACCAATTGCGTGAATCAAGTAGTAAGCAACATCAACGTCGCGTAACGCTTCATCACACACATCCGGGTCATCCGCTGTGCCACTAACAATCTCAACTTGGTCATACCAAGGGTGTTGCGAAATTCGTTCAGGATGCCTAACTAGAACCCGAACTCTGACTCCTTGCTCCAGTAGGCGAGGAATTAATCGGCCACCGATATATCCGGTAGCACCGGTAACGAGACAGAGTTGCGACATACCTAAGTGTTACTGGTTTTAGTCGAAAATGCAGGGTGGAGTACTTACTTCTCCCAGGAAGTGTTCTGGCTGAAGTTGGCAACATTCAAAATTTCACCATTTCGGATGTACCAAAGCACACCGGCTTCATCCCGAACTCGCGTAGTGCGTAGGGCTACGGCTTCAACCTTGCCTCTAACGGTTCCAATTTCTACGTCATCACCGATGCCGTATTGGTCTTCAATAATTAGGAACAGACCCGAAATGTAATCTTTGACCAAAGTTTGAGCACCGAATCCCAGTGCTACGCCAGCGATACCAGCGCTTGCAAGAAGTGGCCCAATGTTTACTCCAAGGACTGTGAGTGACATCAATATCGCAGTTCCCCAAATAATCAACGATGTAATTGTGTTTAACACCGCAGAAATAGTCGAACTTCTTTGATCCTTGCGCTCATTTGAGCCAAATGCCTGTCGAACAACCCGATTGCTGGCTCTGACCAAGATGAAGCGAATTATGAAAGCGACAAGAAAGATGATGATAATTTTTAGCGGTTCCCCCAGGAACCAATCCGGAAATACTGAATTAGTCATGTTGCTATTTTGGCTTAAATATACACCGATGTCACGGAGCTGAATCGCGTGTAGAAATTTCTACCGTAAACTGGTGGCATGACGACAACCATTCGCCGCATCTGGACCACTTCATCAGCCTTCGCAGTTCTGGCTTCTACATCGATCGCACCAGCATTTGCCGAAACAACAAAGCGTGACGATGGCGATCAGCCAGGTGAACCAATGGGAACGCTTAATGCGATTCTTTGGTTCGTGGTTTTGCCTTTGGCAATCTCAGGAATCATTGCATTGTTAACCATGGGACCAAGCTGGACTAGTGCTGCGCGCAAATCAACTCGCGACGGTTACCTAGATGACCCAACACTTTCCGATCGCCAAGTTACCGGTAGCGAACGCTCCCAAATTAGTAACTAATTAGTTTCTAATTATATCAAGCCATATCAACTGATTGGCATCGCAACGAGCGCGCAACGTTATCGCGCAATTCACGAATTAATCGGATAGCTCCAACATCAACCGAGTTGGCAATGAACGCATCAGCCTTAGCCAAAATTTCTGGTGAACCAAGCAGCGATGGGAACAGTCCCAAAGTTAAAGTCTGGGCAATCTCGTTAGTGCGAGTTTCCCAAACCTGGGCAATTGCGTCGAAGTACTTGTCGACATATGGGACAAGTAGCTCACGTTGATCCGGTTGAGCAAAGCCACCAACGGTTGATTCAAGTAGCGCATTAGCAAGATCATCATTTTCAATAACTGCCTTCCAGGCTACTGCTTTCGCCTCTGCAGTTGGAATGCCTGCTCGAGCAGACGCAGCCTGACGTTGTCCGCCCGCTGTGTTGTCACGCTCTAGTTCTTGGTCGATTGCAGATTCTGGCAACTCACCTAATGCAACTAGACGAGCAACCAACTGCCAACGAAGATCAGTATCAACTTCTAGACCAGCAGGAGTGGCGCTGCCATCTAGCCAGCCAGCAATGAGGGAAGTGTGATCCTTGGTTCGGGCAAGACCAGCAATGTTCTTGACGAATGCCAATTGGTGATCGCTGCCTGGTTCAGCCGTGGCCAATGCTTTGATGAGTGAGGCAGCTAGTGCGTCTCGATTAGCAGCGCGATTTGCTGGGTTACCAAACTGCTCAATAGCTGAACGAGCCTGAAGTAGTAATTGCTGGGCAACACCGATCTCGATACTTCCAAGGTCGGTATTAAGGACCATGTTCAAGTAATCGGTTGTGCTCATTTCTGCGTCACGAGTCATGTCCCAGGCAGCACCCCAGATCAAAGCACGTGAAACGCTGTCTTCAATGTCGCGCAAACCAGTTGCGGAAGTTTTGGCAGAAGCCTCATCCAGACGAATCTTTACAAAGGTGTAGTCGCCATCATTCAGTAGCAGTAGGTCAGCAACTGGCATACCTACTAATTCAGGTACTTCAGTTCTGGCACCATCAACATCAATTTCGATCCGACTATCGCGCTTAATGCTTGATCCCGATCGGTTGTATAAACCAATTCCGATGTGATGCGGGCGCAACAGTTGATCGACTCCTTCAGGGGCTACCGGTGGCTCCTGAATTACAACAACTGATTTGTACTTTCCATCTTCGATTTCAATTTCAGGACGAAGCGTGTTTACGCCTGCAGTTTGCAACCAGCGTTGTGTCCAATCCTGTAGCGAGCGACCACTTGCAGCTTCTAGTTCAACCAATAGGTCAGTTAACTCGGTATTGCCCCAAGCGTGCTTTTTGAAGTATTCGCGGATGCCAGCAAAGAACGCATCCTCGCCAACCCAAGCAACCAATTGACGAAGTGCTGAGGCACCCTTGGCATAAGTAATGCCATCGAAGTTAACTTCAACTGCATCAAGGTCAAACATGTCAGCAACAATTGGATGTGTAGTTGGCAGTTGATCTTGGCGATAACCCCAAGCCTTGCGCTGGTTTACGAAGTTAACCCAAGCTTCGGTGTATTGAGTTGCTTCAACTGATGCATGATGTGCAGCCCACTCAGCAAAGCTTTCGTTAAGCCATAGGTCATCCCACCACTTCATAGTGACGAGATCGCCAAACCACATGTGAGCCATTTCGTGCAATACCGTGTTGGCACGTTGTTCATATGTGGCACGCGTTACCTTGCTACGGAAAACATAGCTTTCGTGATGAGTAACGCAACCTGCGTTCTCCATGGCACCAGCATTGAATTCAGGTACAAATAGCTGGTCATACTTTTCAAATGGGTAGCCGAAGTCAAATACTTCTTCAAAGTACTTAAAGCCTTGCTTGGTGACAGTAAACAGATCTTCTGGATCCAGATAATCCGAAAGCGAACTGCGACAGAACAAGCCAAGGGGATAGGTTCCAAACTTTCCTTTGTATTCGTCCCGAACTTCGTAATACGGTCCAGCAACAATCGCTGTGATGTAAGTCGACATTTTCTTGGTGGCTGGAAAATCCCACTTCGCAATTCCATCGCGGATTGCAACTGGTTCTGGAGTTGTGGAGTTGCTCGTAACTTTCCAGTGGTCAGGAGCAGTTACCGAAAATGTGAAAGTTGCTTTGATATCAGGCTGGTCAAAGCAGGCAAAGACTCGACGAGCATCCGCGATCTCAAATTGTGTGTAGAGATAAACCTCATCGTCAACAGGATCGATAAAGCGATGCATACCTTCACCGGTGTTCATGTATGCCGCTTCAGCCTCAACAATAAGTACGTTGTGGGACTTTAGATTTCGCAATGGGATTCGGAAGCCATCGTGAATCGAGGTGTCTAATGACTCACCATTTAGTTCAATTCGCTGGACTTTTGGAGCAATAAAATCAATCCAGGTTGAGTTACCTTCACGAGCAGTGAAGTGCACAGTTGTGCGACTGCCAAAGGTGTCGTCGCGTGTCGAGAGATCTAGCTCTACGTCATAGTTTTGGGCTTGAACTACAGCGGAGCGTTCGCTGGCTTCTAGTCTGCTGATGTTTGTGCTGGACATGCGTACTCCCGTTTATTTGCCTGAATGACTCCATCTTGACACCTGCTATCAAGGTCTGCAGATGCGGGTCTAATCTGAATTCATGACTGAAACAAAAACCACCGCAGATTTTTGGTTTGATCCCATTTGTCCTTGGGCTTGGATTGCCTCGCGCTGGATGTTGGAAGTTGAGCAGGTAAGGCCAGTTAAAACTAATTGGCATGTGATGTCGTTGGCGGTTCTAAATGACGGCAGAGAACTTCCTGAAAAATACATCGACTTAATGAAGCGCGCTTGGGCACCGGTTCGGGTTGTTATCGCAGCGCAACAAAAGCATGGCGATGAAGTCGTAGGGAAGCTCTACACAGCCATGGGAACTCGAATTCATGATCAAGGTCGTGGCGATGATTACCTAAGTGTGATTGTTGAAGCTCTGGCTGAATGTGATCTCCCAGCGGAATTAATTGACGCGGCTAACTCCACAGATTTTGATGAGGCATTAAGAAAGAGCCATCACGAAGGCATGGACCCTGTTGGCATGGACGTAGGCACACCAGTGATTCATGTAAATGGAACCGCATTGTTCGGACCTGTTGTTTCTCCGATTCCTCGTGGTGAGGCTGCCGGAAAACTTTGGGATGGCGTAGTTCTGGTTTCAGGCACCGATGGCTTCTTTGAATTGAAGCGAACCCGCACCAGAGATCCAATTTTCGATTAAGTTTTGCTCAACGACTACAAAGAGGTAATCATGCGCGTTCACTTAGCTACTGATCATGCTGGTCTGGAATTCAAGGACGAATTAACTCGCCACCTGACCGGCAAAGGTTATGAAGTTGTCGACCACGGTGCATATGAATATGACGCCGAAGATGACTACCCAGCATTCTGCATTGCCGCTGCTGAAGCTGTGGCAGCCGAACCAGGTTCACTGGGTGTTGTGTTTGGCGGTTCCGGTAACGGAGAGCAGATCGCAGCAAACAAAGTTAAAGGGGTCCGTGCCGCTTTGGCCTGGAGTATCGCTACTGCCCAACTAGCCAAAGAACACAACGATGCCAATGTCGTGGGAATTGGTGCCAGACAGCATTCCCAAGAGGAAGCCTTCGCAATTATCGAGGCATTTTTAGAAACACCATTTAGCCAAGTCGAGCGCCACATTCGGAGAATTGGGCAGATCGGCAGTTACGAAAACCGCTAGTTTCCAAAAACTGGCAGGGAGAAATCAAGCACCATCTGGTTTGAGGTAGTGTTATCCCGTTGCAACTTATGTTGCGGCTCGCGGGTGTAGCTCAATGGTAGAGCCCCAGCCTTCCAAGCTGGCCATGCCGGTTCGATCCCGGTCACCCGCTCCATTCGCTCCGCTCATTCCGCGGGCGACCGCCGGACAGTACCCATTTAATTCAAATCTACTGATTTGAATTACGCTCTCTTTTTGGCAGATTCTAGGGCAACCGGGATGGAACCGAGGGTTCGCCTGTGTTTATCTGCCAATCGAAAGTCGATTGGCAAGGTTACCCGCTCCATTCGCTCCAAGGTCGCTCCTCTCCCTTTATTCCCAAAGCCCAAACCTTTCTCCCGTTTTTGGGAACTACCTATTTATGACTAGAATCGAACAGCAAGATCGGGGCGTAGCGTAGTGGCTAGCGCGCCTGCTTTGGGAGCAGGAGACCGAGAGTTCGAGTCTCTCCGCCCCGACTCGTAGTTGTAGAGTCCGCCTTATTTATTAGGGCGGGCTCTACACATCTAACGCCCTTATAAATAGGAGAGCCGTGAAAAGCGTCGTCGAAAACATTTCCCCTTCCCGCATCAAGATCACAATCGAGATGCCGTTTGCTGACTTGCAGCCGTCATTGGATTCTGCATATGCGCGCATTAGCTCCCAGGTAAACATCCCAGGATTTAGAAAAGGCAAGATCCCAACACGCATCATCGATCAGCGGGTAGGACGCGGCGTTGTGCTTGAAGAAGCAGTTAACGATGCAATTCCATCTGGTCTTGCTCAAGCAATGATCGAAAACAAGATTGTTCAAATCGGTCGTCCAGAAGTTGATGTAACAACACTTGATGAAGAGACCGGATTAATTTTCACAGCTGAACTTGATGTTCGCCCAGAATTTGAACTTCCAAAGTTTGATTCTCTAAAGGTTGTTGTAGATGATGCCGAAGTAACTGCTGACCAAGTTGAAGAACAACTAACCGGTCTACGTGGTCGCTTCGGTGCACTGAAGGAAGTTTCTCGTGCAGCTAAAGATGGCGACGTACTTTTGGTTGACCTTAGTGGAGACCATGAAGGACAGGTCGTTGAAGAATTAGCAGCGACAGCATTTAGCTACGAACTTGGATCTGACGATATGGTTCCTGGCTTTGACGATGCAGTACGCGGCGCGAAGGCTGATGAAGTTCGTCACTTTGTATTCACCCCGTCCGCCGGCCAGTGGAGTGGTAAGGGAATCACTGTTGAAGTTGGCGTTAAGGCTGTTCGTGAACGCGAACTTCCAGATGCAGATGATGATTTCGCACAACTTGCAAGTGAGTTCGACACAATTGGCGAACTTCGCGAAGACATTCGCACTCGCCTTGGTCGAGTTCGTTTAATTGAACAGGCTTACCAGGCTCGCGACTTAACTCACGACGCACTTATGGAAGCAGTAAAGATTGATCTTCCAGAGCGCACAATTCAAGATGAGATTGACGCTCACTTTGATGATGGACATGGCGACGAAGCCCACAAGGCTGAGTTCGAAACCAATACTCGTAACGGCCTTAAGTCCCGCATCGTTCTGGACAAGATTGCTGAAGTTGAAGACTTGCAGGTCAACGACGCTGAGCTATCCCAGTGGTTAATCCAAGAAGCACAGCGCTACAACATGGCACCAGATCAGTTTGCTGACCAGCTAGTTCAGTCCGGTCAGGTTCAAGGCGCAGTTTCTGAAGTTCGTCGCGCTAAGGCTTTGGCACATGTTCTTGAAAGCGTCAATGTTGTTGATAAATCAGGCAACAAGATCGATCTTGAATCAGTGCTTCGTGGAGATGAATCAGATGCAGATTTTGACGCTGAATTCGATGCCAGCTCAGATCAGGAAAACTTCGAGGCCGACGAATAGTCGGACTCGAAGCGAGTAAGCACCGCGAGGCCGACGAAT
>JAOATY010000006.1:8126-74839 GCA_030157865.1 Candidatus Nanopelagicales bacterium
CGAGGCCGACGAATAGTCGGACTCGAAGCGAGTAAGCACCGCGAGGCCGACGAATGGTCAGTCTTCAAGTGGGGGAGATCTAGGGATCTCCAACGCTAGGAGCGAACATAGCCATGTCGCCCCTGCCAATGTCGGCCTCACCCCTTAGTGTTTAGTTGTTACTAAACATTTAGGAGTATTTGTGAGCGGCATCGAGGTACCGGGATTAACACTTCCGGAAGCACGCACCCCGTCCCCATCAGGTCAGCAATTTGGCGATTCGGTTTACCAGCGTCTTTTGCAAGATCGAATTATCTTCATGGGAACCCAAGTTGCAGATGAGATGGCAAACGCAATTTGCGCCCAGATCCTGCTGCTAGCCGCAGATGATCCTGAAAAGGACATATTCCTTTACATCAACTCTCCAGGTGGCTCAATCAGCGCCGGTATGGCGATCTACGACACCATGCAGTTCGTAAAGAACGATGTTGCCACAGTTGCAATGGGACTTGCTGCTTCTATGGGTCAGTTCCTGCTTTGCGCCGGAGCTCCTGGCAAGCGCTACTCGCTGCCACATGCTCGCATCATGATGCATCAGCCTTCCGGCGGCATCGGCGGTACTGCTGCGGATATCAAGATCCAGGCAGAGCAAATGAAATTTACAAAGGCAAAAATGGCTGAGCTAATTGCTGAGCACACTGGCCAAACAGTGCAAACGGTTACTGACGATTCAGATCGTGACCGCTGGTTCACTGCAGAAGAAGCAAAAGACTATGGCTTCGTCGATCATGTTGTGCGCAGTGCGCGCGACGTGGCTGGCGAAGGCGGAACGGCATAAGGGGAGACTCATATGGATTATTCACCACAATCGCGTTACATTCTCCCGAGCTACATTGAGCGCACACCTCAAGGCGTTCGTGAGTACAACCCATACGCAAAGCTGTTCGAAGAGCGCATCGTGTTCTTAGGTGTCCAGATTGATGATGCCTCAGCTGATGACGTAATGGCACAGCTTCTAGTTCTTGAGTCACTTGATCCAGAGCGCGACATTCAGATGTACATCAACTCACCGGGTGGTTCTTACACTGCTATGACTGCAATTTACGACACCATGCAGTTCGTAAAGTGCAACGTCCAGACCGTATGTCTAGGTCAGGCTGCCTCAGCTGCTTCTGTTCTGTTGGCAGCTGGAACACCAGGTAAGCGCTTTGCATTGCCGCATGCTCGAGTTTTGATTCACCAGCCATACACCGAAGGTGGCGGCCAGGGATCTGACATTGAAATTCAGGCAAACGAGATTCTCCGTATGCGTGACGAGATGGAAGGTATCTTCTCTCACCACACAGGCCGCTCAGTTGAGGACATTCGCCGCGACATGGATCGCGACAAAATCCTTACAGCTCCAGAAGCCAAGGAATACGGAATCATCGACCAGGTGCTAACCACCCGCGTTCCACTGAACAAATAGCCTTTCCTCTGGCGTGTACGCCAAAGGAAAACGCTTGATTCAAGGTACTTTAGAAAGACGTTCGAAGTATCTATCCACACTTATTCCCCCGGGAGGTGACCACTATGGCTCGTATCGGCGAAGGTGGCGACCTGTTGAAGTGTTCGTTCTGCGGCAAGATTCAAAAGAAAGTCAAGAAATTGATTGCTGGTCCTGCGGTTTACATCTGTGACGAATGCATTGACTTATGCAATGAAATCATCGAAGAAGAATTAGGCGAGTCAGTAAACCTCGGTTGGGATGAACTTCCAAAGCCGCGCGAGATTTATGCCTTCCTTGACCAATACGTAATTGGCCAAGAAGTGGCCAAGAAGTCACTTTCCGTAGCGGTGTACAACCACTACAAGCGAGTTCAGGCCGGCGCTAACGAATCTTCTCGCGAAGAAGGCGTTGAACTAGCTAAGTCAAACATTCTTCTACTTGGTCCAACCGGATCAGGTAAGACTCTTTTAGCCCAGACTCTGGCTCGCATGCTCAACGTGCCATTTGCGATTGCAGATGCCACCGCATTGACTGAAGCTGGTTACGTTGGCGAAGACGTCGAAAACATTTTGCTTAAGTTAATCCAGGCTGCTGACTATGACGTTAAGAAAGCCGAAACAGGAATTATCTACATCGACGAAATCGACAAGGTTGCTCGCAAGAGTGAAAACCCATCGATCACTCGCGATGTATCCGGTGAAGGTGTCCAGCAAGCTCTGCTAAAGATTCTTGAAGGTACTACCGCTTCAGTTCCACCACAGGGTGGCCGCAAGCACCCACACCAAGAATTCATTCAAATCGACACCAGCAACGTTTTGTTTATCGTTGGTGGCGCATTCGCAGGTTTGGATCAAATCATTCGCCAGCGCGTAGGCAAGAAAGCACTTGGCTTCACAGCAACTATCGAACAAGAAGAAGTCAACGAACAAGACATCTTCTCTCAGGTAATGCCTGAAGACATGTTGAAGTTTGGAATGATTCCAGAATTCATCGGACGTCTTCCAGTATTTACTTCAGTTGCTCAACTTGATCGCGAAGCTTTGGTTGCGGTTCTAACAGAACCAAAGAACGCTCTTGTGCGTCAGTACCAGAAGCTATTTGATCTTGATGGCGTGGAACTTGAGTTCACCCAGGATGCACTTGAAGCGGTGGCCGAGCAGGCAATCCTTCGTGGCACTGGAGCTCGTGGACTTCGCGCAATCATGGAAGAAGTTTTGCTTTCGGTTATGTACGACGTACCTAGCCGCGAAGACATTGCCCGCGTAGTAATCAACAAGGAAGTTGTTGGCAAGCACGTAAATCCAACATTGGTTCCACGCGAAGCACCTGTTGCAAAGCGAATTCCAAAGGAAAAATCCGCTTAAGTAATTAACTTTCGTTAGTTGGCGCGAGTTCGATCTCTAGGGAGATTGGGCTCGCGCTTTCTGCATATTCAAAGTCATTTTGAACTCGACCGGCTGCAGCCAAGTCACCAGCAACAAGCTTTGCCTTAGCAATCTCATCTGCAGATGCATTAATTACTGCCTTGGTGATTTCGGCCTTCATCGAAACCTTTGCTTCACTCTTTGATTTGCGAAGCTGGGACAAAATCTCAGCCGAAACCGCTAGCAATGAGGCATCTCCGTTAAATGCCCGCAATGAGTCAGAGGTTGGCCAGCTCGAAGTGTGAACCGATTCATCATGAGTCCAGGACCAAACTTCTTCAGTTACGAATGGCAAGAATGGTGCAAATAGTTTGATCAGGGTTTCCAAAGTGATGGTTAGTGCGGCGCGAGCAGATGCGGCTGCAGGCTCACCAGCAAGACCGTAAGAGCGATCCTTAACTAACTCAAGATGATCATCTGTGAATTCCCAGAAGAACTTCTCTGCGGCTTCCATTGCCTTGGTGTAATTGAAAGCTTCAAATGCCTTAGTTGCTTCATCAACAACATCTGCCAAGGATGCAAGCAGAGCCTTATCTAGTGGTTCAGTAACTGCTTCGGCAGGGGCACTTCCTTGTAGCAACACAAACTTGCTGGCATTAAGAATCTTGGTTGCAAGGCGGCGACCAATTTTCATTTGGCCAACATCAAAAGCAGTATCGGTTCCTGGACGACCGCTAGCAGCCCAGTAACGTACGCCATCGCTGCCGTGTTCATCCAGTAGATCTAGGGGAGTAACAACATTTCCCTTGGACTTAGACATCTTCTTGCGATCTGGATCCAGGATCCAACCAGAGATCAAAGCATGCTTCCATGGCAAGACTTTTTCTTCTAAGTGAGCTCGAACAACACTTCCGAACAACCAAGTACGAATGATTTCGTGTGCTTGCGGCCTGACGTCGAATGGCCACACTCGGCTCCAAAGATCTTCATCAAATCCCCAGCCACCTGCAATGTGTGGAGTTAGGGATGAGGTTGCCCAAGTATCCATGACATCAGGGTCACCCATAAATCCATTTGGAACTCCGCGTTGATCTTCGGTGTATCCCGCAGGTGCATCGGAAGATGGATCAATTGGAAGCAGTGCTGCATCTGGAACTAGAACCTTGTCCCAGATTGGGTTTCCATCAGCATCTAAGCCATACCAAACTGGAACTGGAACGCCGAAGAAGCGTTGACGGGAAATCAACCAGTCACCGTTTAGGCCTTCAACCCAATTCTGGTAACGAACCTTCATGTGATCTGGGTGCCAAGTGATCTGCTGTCCACTGGCTACAAGTTCAGCGCGTAAATCAGCGTCGCGGCCACCATTGCGGATGTACCACTGACGAGTTGTAACGATTTCAAGAGGCTTGTCGCCCTTTTCAAAGAATTTAACTGGGTGAACAATCTGGCGAATCTCGCCTTCCAGGTCCCCAGATTCGCGAAGTAGTTCTGCAATCTTCTCTTTCGCTGAATGCGCAGTTAAGCCTGCAAGGGCTGCGTAAGCATTGCGTCCAAGGTCAGTCTTAATCCATTCTGGAACTTCAGTGATGACGCGACCATCCCAGCCAATGATTGGGCGAGTAGGTAGCTGCAGTTCGCGCCACCAAGTTACGTCAGTTGTGTCACCAAAAGTACAAATCATGGCAATGCCAGAACCTTTTTCTGGATCGGCAAGCGTATGAGCGAGTACTGGAACTTCAACACCGAAAATTGGTGAGGTAACTGTTGTGCCAAAGAGTGGTTGGTAGCGCTCGTCATCAGGATGGGCAACTAATGCAACACAAGCTGGAATTAGTTCTGGGCGCGTGGTTTCGATGAATAGGGGATTGCCATCTGGCTTATGGAATGAAATGCGATGGTAGGCACCAGGGCGTTCACGATCTTCCAATTCAGCCTGAGCCACAGCGGTACGGAAGGTTACGTCCCAAAGGGTTGGCGCTTCCCTTTGGTAAGCCTCGCCACGAGAAAGATTGTTCAAGAACATGCGCTGTGAAACTGCGCGGGCGCGGGCATCAATGGTTTGGTAAGTCAGGTTCCAATCAACGCTGGTGCCAAGGCGACGCCACAGTTCTTCAAATGCTTTTTCATCTTCAACAGTTAACTGCTCACATAGCTCGACAAAGTTGCGGCGTGAAATCGCAATTTGGTCTTTGCCTGGTTCAGCAGGTGGCTGGAAGTTTGGGTCATACGGAAGGGATGGATCGCAACGAACACCAAAGTAGTTTTGGACGCGACGTTCGGTCGGAAGGCCATTGTCATCCCAGCCCATTGGGTAAAAGACTGACTTGCCATTCATTCTTTGGTAGCGCGCTACACAGTCAATATGTGTGTAAGAAAAAACGTGACCTACGTGCAATGAGCCACTGACAGTCGGTGGCGGTGTATCGATGCTAAAAACGTTTTCGCGAGTTGCGCTGCGATCAAACGAGTAGGTTCCAGCTTGATCCCAGGTTTGCATCCATTTGGATTCCAAACCGTCAAGTGTTGGCTTTTCAGGCATTCGTTGCGCGCTCATGATCCCTAATCCTAGACAATCAAAGACAATTAGACTGAATCCATGACTTTGCCTGAAATCCAAGAACTGTCGCGCGTAGAAGAGGTCTTGGAATCTCGCTGGCCAGAAACGAAAATCGAACCAAATCTGGATCGAATTAGCCATTTGATGACGCTTTTGGGCGACCCCCAATTTGCTTACCCGGTTATTCACATCACGGGCACAAACGGCAAGACATCAACGGCTCGGATGATTGAGTCTTTGTTGCGATCCATGGGTCTGCGCACGGGCTTGGTAACCAGCCCGCACTTACATCAAGTCACTGAGCGAATTCGCTTAAGTGGTGAACCAATTCCTGCAGAGAAGTTTGTTGAGATTTATGACGAGCTTGAGCCATACCTGGCAATCGTAGATAGCGAAAGCATTGCAAACGGTGGTCCAGCGATGTCTTACTTCGAAGTTCTGACCGGAATGGCTTTTGCTGCATTTGCGGATGCTCCGGTTGATGTTGCTGTTGTTGAAGTTGGAATGGGCGGAGCCTGGGATGCAACAAATGTTGTTTCACCGCAGGTAAGCGTTGTCACTCCAATTGGAATGGATCATGCTGATTATCTAGGTGACACAGTTGAGAAAATTGCGATTGAAAAATCAGGAATCATAAAGTCCGGTTCAATCGCAGTACTTTCATATCAAGATCCAGTTCCGGCAGAAGTTTTACTGGCACGCGCAGCCACAGTTGATGCAATGGTCGCGCGACAAGGTGTGGAATTTTCGGTTCGAGATCGCGCATTAGCAATTGGCGGCCAAGTATTAAACCTTGATGGACTAAATGGAACTTATGAAGAAATTCTTTTGCCATTATTTGGCGCACACCAAGCTGCAAATGCATCAGTGGCGTTAGCCGCCGTTGAGGCATTCTTTGGTGGAACCTTGACGCTAGACATTGATGCGGTGCGCGAAGGCTTTGGCTCAGTTAGTTCTCCGGGAAGACTCGAAGTAGTTCGTCGCAGTCCGACGGTTATCGTCGATGCTGCGCATAATCCGCACGGCGCAGCAGTGCTTGCAACTGCGCTCGAAGAGTCATTTACTTTTGATCAAGTTATCGGCGTGATTTCGGTAATGGCAGATAAAGATGTCATGGGTGTGCTGCAAGCACTTGAACCTGTGATGACCGATGTTGTAGTTACCTGGAATGGTGCGCAGCGAGCTATGTTGGCACCGGAGATCGCTGAATTAGCAATTCAAGTTTTTGGTGAAGATCGAGTTCATGTTGAATCCAGCTTGACGAGTGCGATTGATCGCGCAATTCAAATGGCTGATGATGCTGGAATGAATGGCGTCGGAGTAGTTGTAACTGGCTCTGTTGTCACAGCCGCCGCAGCACGTTTAATTATGGGCAAGACCAATACCTAGGGGAGATGTAAATCATATGAAGGTAATGGGAAGCGCCATTTTAGTTTTTGAGGCGATTGTTTTAGGCCTATCAATTCCTATTTCGGTAGTGGTTTATGACGTTGATAAGGCGTTAGCGCTTTGGAGCACTTTCTTGTTGATGGTCCTTTGTATTTTGGCTGTCGGAGGTGTCAGGCACGACAATCGGGCTGCGATCACTACTGGAATTGTGGTGCAGGCAATCATTATTGGCGTTGGAATCTTTGTCAGGCCATTACTTTTCCCAGGCATTTTGTTCCTGTTGATTTGGGGATTGGCCTATGTAATGAATAAGAAAGTTGACGAGGCAAAGGCAGCTCGAGAAAACCTTTAAGATTAAGAACATGTCTGAACGTACCCTTGTCCTTGTAAAGCCAGATGGCGTCGAACGCGGCCTAGTTGGCGAAGTAATTTCTCGCATTGAACGCAAAGGCTTCAAAATTGTTGCCTTGGAAATGCGCACACTAGAGCGCTCAATCGCCGAGACTCACTATGCCGAGCACGCCGATAAGCCTTTCTTTAAGGACCTTGTTGATTTCATCAGCGGCGGTCCACTAGTTGCAGCTGTCATCGAAGGCAATGAAGCAATTGCTGCTTGGCGAACCATGATGGGTGCAACAAATCCAGTTAACGCTGCCATGGGAACTATTCGTGGCGACCTTGCAACTGAAACTCAACTAAACGTTTCGCATGGTTCGGATTCACCAGAATCTGCTGCGCGCGAGATTGCACTATTTTTCCCAAAACTGTAAAGGGTTATAAATGACGGTCCAGTCTGTATTTCCGGCACTGGAACAGTTATTGCCTCGGGTGCAAAAACCTGTTCAATAC
Source organism: Candidatus Nanopelagicales bacterium (assembly GCA_030157865.1). Taxonomy (GTDB): domain Bacteria; phylum Actinomycetota; class Actinomycetes; order S36-B12; family UBA5976; genus UBA5976. The sequence continues at coordinate 15,757 of JAOATY010000006.1, forward strand.
GTTGGTGGCGAGCTTAACGCTGTCGTAAAGCCATGGGAGGACGCCACAGTTCGTTGGTGTCTGATGTATCCCGATGCTTACGAAGTTGGTATTCCAAACCAAGGCGTTCAGATTTTGTACGAAGTATTGAATGAACGCGCAGACACTTTGTGTGAGCGCACTTACGCAGTATGGCCTGACCTAGAAAAGTTAATGCGCGAAAACGGCGTACCTCAATTCACGGTTGATGCGCATCGTCCAGTTGGCGCATTCGATGCGCTTGGAGTCTCGTTCTCAACTGAACTCGGTTACACCAACATGCTGACCGCCATTGATCTAGCTGGCGTTCCGTTGCATGCAGTTGATCGTGATGAAACGCATCCGCTAGTTATTGCTGGTGGCCATGCGGCGTTTAATCCAGAAGCAATCTCAATGTTTATTGATGGCGCTGTTCTTGGTGACGGCGAACAAGCAGTACTAGCAATTACTGACATCATTGCGGACTTCAAAGCTCAGGGGAGTCCAGGCGGACGCGATGAACTTTTGATGCGTCTTGCTAAGTCCGGCGTTATGTACGTCCCAGCTTTTTACGATGTTGAGTATTTAGAAGATGGCCGCATTCGCAGAGTTTCACCTAACCGTCCAGGTGTGCCGTGGCGCGTAGCAAAGCACACCGTTATGGATCTAGATGAATGGCCTTACCCAAAAGCACCACTAGTTCCAATCGCTGAAAGCGTTCACGAACGTATGAGCGTGGAAATCTTCCGCGGCTGTACTCGTGGTTGCCGCTTCTGCCAAGCGGGCATGATTACTCGTCCAGTGCGCGAGCGTTCCATGACAACTATCGCTGACATGGTTGCAAACGGCCTTGAAAAGACTGGTTACGAAGAAATTGGTCTACTTTCACTTTCCAGCGCCGATCATTCTGAAATTGCAGAGATCGCAAAGGGATTAGCGGACAGATACGAAGATTCTCAGACTTCACTTTCGCTACCAAGTACTCGCGTTGATGCGTTCAATATCGACTTGGCTAACGAACTATCGCGAAACGGTCGTCGCAGTGGATTAACTTTCGCCCCTGAAGGTGGTAGCGAAAGAATTCGCAAGGTCATCAACAAGATGGTTACTGAAGAAGATTTGATCCGCACAGTTACGGCTGCATATGCATCCGGTTGGCGCCAGGTGAAGTTGTACTTCATGTGTGGCTTGCCAACTGAAGAAGATGAAGATGTATTACAGATTGCTCGCCTTGCCCATGAAGTTATCAAGGCTGGTCGCGAAGCATCTGGCCGCAAAGACATTCGATGCACAGTATCTATTGGTGGGTTCGTGCCAAAACCACACACACCATTCCAGTGGGCAGCACAACTTGATCACGAAACTACCGACTCACGTCTTTACAAACTTCGCGATGCAATTCGTCAAGATCGTGAATTTGGAAAGTCAATTGGTGTTCGCTATCACGACGGTAAGCCGGGTGTAGTTGAAGGTTTGCTATCTCGCGGCGATCGTCGAGTTGGAAAAGTTATTGAACAAGTTTGGCGTGATGGCCAGCGCTTCGATGGTTGGAGTGAACACTTCTCTTACGATCGCTGGATGGCTGCAGCTGAAATTGCATTCGCTGACGAACCAGTAGACGTAAATTGGTACACCATCAGAGAGCGTGAATTATCTGAAGTTCTTGCTTGGGATCATTTAGATTCAGGTCTTGATAAAGAATGGCTTTGGGATGACTGGCAAGACGCATTGTCCGAAGTTGAAGTTGATGATTGTCGCTGGACACCATGTTTTGACTGTGGAGTTTGTGATCACATGGGTACTGAGATCCAAGTCGGTCCAACTAATGCTGTGATGCTTCCAATGCCAGTAATTCCATCTCGGGTAGTTGCAAACAGTGGCGCGTGATCGAGATCCTGGCCGCGAGATAGTTCCTGCGGTTCAAAAGTTAAGAATTCAGCACGCCAAGCGAGATCGCCTTCGGTTTACATCTCATCGTGATTTCCAGCGGGCTTTTGAACGCGCATTAAAGCGAGCAGGCGTTCCGATGGCATACAGCGCAGGATTCTCACCGCATCCAAAAATCTCGTATGCCAATGCGGCGCCAACGGGGGTTGCCAGTGAAGCCGAGTATGTAGAGATTGGCGTAGTTAAGGTCGTTGACCCTGACAAACTCCTTGCCGTTCTCGATGAGGTTCTGCCACCAGGACTTGATGTTTTAGCTGTCGTAGAAGCTCGCACTCCTGATTTCGTGGCCCGGCTTGAAGCCAGCCACTGGCGAATCGAACTCCCAGGTACATCCGTAGAGACTCTGGAGCAGGCACTTGCAGCCTTTATGTCGGAATCTGAAGTCTTAGTAGATCGCCTGACTAAGTCGGGAATTAGGACCTTTGACGCCAGAACCGCGGTAATTCGGGCAAATGTGGAGATGGGCTCTGACTGTGCCATACTTCAAGTAGTCGTTCGGCATGGCGTGCCAGCTGTTCGACCAGACGATGTTCTGGCAGCTCTGAAAAAAGTTGCGGACTTCGCCCAGGAGATCCCACCTCGGGTTACTCGACTGGCGCAAGGTCCTTTGCTTGAAGATGGTTGGTCCGTGGGTGATCCTTTCACCTTGGATCGTGAAGCCACACAAGCTTGAGCCCTACATCGTCACTACATAGGCTTATGCGCCCTAGGGCGTGAGTGAACGCAAGACCCAGTGCTTCGGCATAGGTTTTGTGCGATAGGAGACGACTTTCATGTCGGATAACGAAGTAACACCAGAAACCAAACCACGTCGACGTGCCGCTGGCCGCCCTGCAGGACCTCCAGTTGATGGACCAGTTGAAGCAACTGACAAATCACCTGCCAAGGCTGCTGCTAAGAAAAAGGCCCCAGCTGCCAAGAAGGCACCGATTGCAGTTCCGGTATTCCAGTCTGCTCCGGTGACTGCCGCGCCAGCCAAGAAAAAAGCAGCAGCTAAGTCCGCCAGCACTGAAGAGACACTTTCAGTAGCAAAGAAGGGCCAGGCGAAGAAAGTTCCAGCCAAGAAGGCTTCAGTTTCTGAGTCTGCTGACGCACCTGAATCAACATCAAATGAAACTTCCGAATCTGGCGAAGAGCGCACCGGTGGCAATAACCGCAATCGGAACCGTAATCGCCGCGGTGGCAAGAACAAGAATCGTGCCAAGTCCACTAATGGTGCCGAAGGTTCTGAAACAGAAGAAGGTTCAGCCGAAGTTGGCGAAGACGATTCAACTGAATCTGCCGAATCAGCATCAGCTCGCAAACGTAGTCGTAAGCGCACTCGCGATGGTTCAGATAGTGAGTCGGGCTCAACTCGACTAGATGCAAAGCGCAACCGCCGCCGCGATGGCCGTGATGCTGGACGTCGCCGGGCACCAATCTTGACTGAATCTGAATTCCTAGCTCGTCGTGAAAACGTAGAGCGCGTAATGGTTGTTCGTCAGCAAGGAGCCCGTACTCAAATTGCAGTTCTTGAAGATGGAATTGTTGTTGAGCATTACATCAACCAGTCCAGCAGTGGTTCACTAGTTGGCAACGTTTACTTGGGACGCGTTCAAAACGTATTGCCAGGTATGGAAGCTGCCTTCGTTGACATCGGCAAGGGACGTAACGCCGTTCTTTATGCAGGCGAAGTTAACTGGGATGCTGCTGGCCTTGATGGTCAGCCAAAGAAAATTGAAACTGCACTAAAGTCTGGCGATCCAGTTCTAGTTCAGGTAACTAAGGATCCAGTTGGACAAAAGGGTGCACGTTTAACTAGCCAGATTTCTTTGCCAGGCCGTTTCTTGGTTTACGTGCCAAACAATCCGATGACAGGAATCTCTCGCAAACTTCCAGATCGCGAACGTTCCCGTCTAAAGACAATTTTGAAAGCGGTGGTCCCAGAAGATGCCGGCGTAATTGTTCGCACTGCATCTGAAGGTGCAAGTGAAGAGGAGTTAGGTCGCGACGTAGCCAGACTTGCTGCGCAGTGGACTGACATTGAAGCTAAGTCAAAAACCGCTTCACCGCCAACAATGCTTTACGGCGAGCCTGACATTTCCATCAAGGTTGTTCGCGACATCTTCAACGAAGATGTTAAGAAGTTAATTGTTTCTGGTGCAGACGCGTGGGAAACCGTTGAACAGTACGTATCGTATGTAGCACCTGATCTTGCTGATCGTTTGGAAAAGTATGTCGGTACAACCGATGTATTCACTGAGTATCGAATTGATGAACAGATTGCTAAGGCTCTTGATCGCAAGGTTTACTTGCCTTCAGGTGGCTCACTAGTAATCGATCGCACTGAAGCGATGACAGTTGTTGACGTTAACACTGGCAAGTTCATTGGCCAGGGTGGAAACCTTGAACAAACTGTCACCAAGAACAACATGGAAGCAGCTGAAGAAATTGTTCGACAGCTAAGACTTCGTGACATCGGTGGCATCATCGTTATCGACTTCATCGACATGGTTTTAGAAAGCAATCGCGATCAGGTAATCCGTCGCCTAATTGAATGCCTTGGTCGGGATCGCACTAAGCACCAGGTTGCTGAAGTTACCTCTCTAGGCCTGGTTCAAATGACCCGTAAGCGCATTGGCGCTGGCCTGCTGGAGGTATTCAGTGAGCCATGTGATCATTGCCAGGGCCGTGGAGCTGTAGTGAATATGGAAGGCCATGATTCCTCAAAAACCCCTAAAAATAAGGGTAAAAAGGGAAATCACGACCATTCCCACGACAATTCTGCAGATTCAACCCCAGATTCAACCCCCGAAGAGCCGGTCTCGGTTTGACCCTAAGGCCCTTAAGTCCGTAACCTTATGAGGCTTAAGACTTAGGGTTTTCACCCGAAACAAGCATTAGTTCAAGGAGATACCTCGTGTACGCGATCGTTCGTGCTGGTGGCCGCCAGGAGAAAGTTGCCGTTGGCGACCTAATTAGCCTTGACCGCGTTCAAGCCAAGCCAGGCGAGACAGTGGTACTTCCAACTGTCTTGATCGTGGATGGCGACAAGGTCAACACCGACGCTAAGAGCGTCACAGTAACTGCTGAAGTTATTGACCACAACCGTGGACCAAAAATCGAAATTCTTCGTTACAAGAACAAGACTGGTTACCGTCGTCGTCAAGGACACCGTTCAGACCTAACTGATGTGCAAATTATTTCAATCGGTAGCGAGAAGATCGCTGCTGGTGACAAAGCAACTGCAAAGGCTAAGCCAGTAGTTGCAAAGAAGGCTGCACCTGCAAAGGCCGCATCTTCTAATTCCGATGCCAAGGCGACTAAAGCGCCTGCATCGGCTGCTGCAGAAGCAACAGAAGAAAAGCCAGTTGCAAAGAAGGCCGCTGCACCTGCTGCTAAGAAAACAGTATCTTCTGATTCCGATGCAAAGGCGACTAAAGCGCCAGCATCGGCAGCAAAGAAGGCCGCTGCACCTGCTGCAAAGAAAGCTGCCGCTCCAGCGAAAAAAGCTGCTCCGAAAAAAACAGAGAAGTAGGTATAACTCATGGCTCATAAAAAGGGTGCCTCCAGTACCAGAAACGGTCGCGATTCAAATGCACAGCGTTTGGGCGTAAAGCGTTTCGGTGGTCAGGTTGTTAACGCCGGAGAAATCATTGTTCGTCAGCGTGGCACACACTTTCACCCAGGTGAGAATGTTGGCCGTGGTGGAGATGACACACTTTTCGCACTAGCTGCTGGCGCTGTTCAGTTCGGTAGCCGTCGCGGTCGTCGTGTTATCAACATTGTCCCTGCGGAATAATTCCGCGGAATTTTTGTAGATTGGCGGGTCCGGTTCGGGCCCGCTTTTCTTTTGGAAAGGAGATTCAATGACATCGTTTATCGATCAAGTAACTCTCCATGTCCAGGGCGGTAATGGCGGACACGGTTGTGCTTCAGTTCATCGTGAGAAATTCAAGCCATTAGGTGGACCTGATGGTGGCAATGGTGGCAATGGTGGCGACGTCGTACTTGTTGTTGATCCATCTGTTACAACTCTTCTAGATTTCCATCGCAGCCCTCATCGCAGTGCTGGTAACGGCAAGCCGGGTCAAGGCGATCATCGCAATGGTGCCTATGGCGAGCATCTCGAGCTATCCGTTCCCGAAGGAACTGTTGTTTCGCTTTCTGACGGCACTGTGTTAACCGACATGATGGGCGTTGGAACTCGCTTTGTAGTTGCTTCAGGTGGCCGAGGTGGCCTTGGTAACGCAGCTCTGGCCTCAACTAAACGTAAAGCGCCAGGCTTTGCTCTGTTGGGTGAAAAAGGCGTAACCCGAGATGTCATCCTTGAACTTAAGACTGTGGCAGATGTTGGCCTAGTTGGTTACCCAAGTGCCGGTAAATCATCTCTGATTGCAGCGATGTCTGCAGCTCGACCAAAGATTGCGGACTACCCATTCACCACATTGGAGCCAAACCTTGGTGTGGTTCGTTCTGGCGAAATGATCTTCACAATGGCAGACGTTCCTGGTCTGATTCCAGGTGCAAGCGAAGGCAAAGGTCTTGGGCTTGAATTCCTTCGCCACATCGAACGCTGTGCCGCGCTAGTTCACGTATTGGACTGCGCAACATTAGAACCTAATCGCGATCCGTTAACTGATCTAGACGTAATCGAAAACGAACTTAAGCAATACGGCGGCTTAGAAGATCGACCACGCGTCGTTGTTTTGAACAAGATTGATATTCCAGAAGGTCGGGAACTGGCAGAGTTCGTACTTCCAGATCTACATGAACGCGGTTATCAAGTTTTCTTAGTTTCTGCAGTTAGCCATGAAGGACTTCGGGAACTTGGATTCGCGCTGGCTGACATCGTTAAGGCATCACGCGCTGAAGCTATCTTTGCGGCAGAGAATCGTCCACGCGTTATTGTCACACCTAAATCAGTTGATGATTCCGGCTTCACGGTCAAGGTTGAAAAGTCTGGCGCAGAAACCATTCGTTACCGCGTACTTGGTGAACGTCCAGAGCGCTGGATTCATCAAACTGATTTCTCAAACGATGAAGCAGTCGGTTACTTGGCAGATCGCCTAGCTCGCGCTGGCATTGAACTTGAACTAGCAAAAGCTGGCGCAGTAGCTGGTGACGAAGTTGTAATTGGCGATGGCCCGAGTGCAGTTGTCTTTGACTGGGCTCCGACAGCAGGCGACTTACATCAAGGTCCACGTGGCACCGATCAGCGCCTTTACGACAAGCGTCGTCTAAGTGCGGAGGAGCGTCTAGCGATCCACAGAATTCGTCAATACGGAACTGGGGAACCAGAAGAATCTGTAGTTGAAATTATCGATCCACTAATCATCGAAGATTTTGATGGAGATTTAGATGACGGCAGCGCGAACTGAGATAACGACAGCCAGACGCATTGTCGTCAAAGTCGGCTCGTCATCACTCACCACTAGATCAGGTGGGATCGATGTTGATCGGGTAAATGCTCTTGTAAAAGTAATTGCCGAAAAGAAACTTTCCGGATCCCAGATAATTTTGGTTTCAAGTGGAGCAATTGCTGCAGGTCTAGCCCCACTTGGCTTAGCTTCTCGGCCATCAGATGTTGCGACGCAGCAAGCAGCAGCAAGTGTTGGCCAGTCTTTGTTGGTTTCCCAATATGCAAGCGGCTTCAATGAATTCGGAATAACTGTTGGACAGGTACTCCTTACTGCAGCAGATGTTTTGCGTCGAGCAAATTACCGAAATGCCCAGCGGGGATTAAACCGCCTGCTCGAACTAGGAATTCTTCCGATCGTTAACGAGAACGACACGGTTGCAACAGATGAAATTAGATTTGGCGACAATGATCGACTTGCTGCCTTAGTGGCGCAAGTTGTCCAAGCTGATGCTCTAGTTCTACTTTCTGACGTACCAGGACTTTTTGATGGACCACCTGAATTGGAAAATAGCCAACTAATTTCCCGGGTTGAATCCATGGACGAACTAGCTAACGTACAAATTGGTGGCACTGGTTCAGCCGGAGTTGGACTTGGTGGAATGACTACCAAAGTTGAAGCCGCTCGAATTGCAACAGCAGCCGGAATTCCTACTGTGGTCACCTCAGCAGATTTAGCCGAGTCGGTTCTTTCTGGTTCAGAGGTAGGAACGCTGTTTACTGCTTCCAGTTCCAAAATTCCAACCAGATTACTTTGGTTAACTTATGCGACGACTTCGCAAGGATCCATTGTCATTGATGAAGGTGCTGTGACTGCGGTTGTAGAGAAAAGACTTTCACTTTTGCCAGCTGGAGTTGTTTCAGTTCAAGGTATGTTCACAGCTGGTGATCCAGTAGATGTTTGCGATCCAAGCGGCAAGGTTCTGGCGAGAGGAATTGTTTCATTCGATTCCGACGAGTTACCAGGAATGGTTGGAAAACGCACAGCCGACCTGTTGCAAGAATTTGGAGCAGGATTTGATCGTGAAGTGATACATCGAGATGACATGGTGGTCTTGTGATGAGCACTGAAGAGTCAGAAGTTACCAGGCTTGCCAAGGCTGCGCGGATTGCGGCGCGTGAATTAGCAAATTGCTCACGCGCTCAAAAAGACGAGGCACTTTCCTTAATGGCTCAGGCAATTGTTGCAAGCTCTCCTGAGGTCATTGCTGCCAACAAGATTGATGTTTCGAATGCAATTTCCGCCAATGTTGATCCAGCCATAATTGATCGACTCACGTTAGATCAGGCTCGAATCCAGCTCCTAGCTGACGGCCTTATGGATATCTCAAAACTACCTGATCCAGTAGGCGAAACCATTCGCGAATTCGATGTTCCATCTGGGCTGCACATCACCCAGCGCCGAGTTCCATTTGGCGTAGTTGCTGTTATCTATGAAGCTCGTCCAAATGTGACAGTAGATACTGCGGGACTCACTTTGAAAAGCGGAAACTGCGCGCTACTTCGCGGGTCTGCGTCCGCATCGGAAACGAATCTAAAGCTTGTTGAAGTAATGCGATCGGCGCTTTCTAAGTCAGCAGTGCCTGTGGAAGCGATTCAACTAGTTTCGGCCGAGTCACATGAATCTGTAGGGGAGTTACTCAAGGCCAGAGGTTTGATCGATGTGGTTATTCCGCGTGGTGGTGGCGCTCTGATTGAAAGAGTTGTAACCGAGTCGGTAGTTCCGGTTATTGAAACTGGAGTTGGCAACTGTCATGTTTACATTGATAAGTCGGCAGACTTTGCTAAGGCAATTTCAATTGCAATTAATTCCAAGGTTCAGCGGGTAAGTGTCTGTAATGCAGCTGAAACCATACTGATTCATAGCGAAATAGCCGATGAGTTTGTTCCTGAATTGATGCGAGCCTTTAAATCCGAAGGTGTAACTATTCATGGAGATGACTCAGTCTCTGAATATGCAGCTAATGCTGGGACGCAGTTCAAGCTGGCCACAAATTCTGATTGGGCGGACGAGTATTACTCACTTGATATCGCGGCAAGAGTTGTAAGTGACATTGACGAAGCCTTGGGACACATTCAGAAGTGGTCTACGGGCCATACTGAAGCGATTGTGGCAACAGATGATGTGGCAATTTCGAGATTCACTTCGGAATTAGATTCTGCAGTTGTAATGGTTAATGCATCCACACGTTTCACCGACGGTGGTGAGTTTGGATTTGGTGCAGAGATTGGTATCTCGACCCAGAAACTTCATGCCCGTGGTCCAATGGGGCTTCAGGAAATGACAACTTCAACTTACGTTGTAGTTGGCGACGGCCACACTAGAAATTAGCTAGGCAATCGCCATTGTGGCGTGCTTTGCTTACCGCCAAGAGCTAACTCTGCAGTTATCTTTCCAATCGTTGGCACAAATTTGAATCCATGACCTGAGCACGGGGAACAAACAGTTATTGGTCCGCGGCGATCCAGAATGAAATCTTCTTCTGGAGTATTGGTAAATAAGCACGTGGTTGCTTCAGCAGTATCTAGATCCAGGCCTGGGAACCAATGTTCAACATATTGCTTCATCTCGGTTAAGTGCTTCTGGCTGATTTCAAAATCTCGATTGTCGGGGTCAATTGCTTCTCGATCACTCCAGGTGCCAACTTTGACGCCTTCGCCAGGTGTATACAGGCCATAGGCACTGGCCTCTAATGGAGAGCCACCACGACCATTGGCTCCATGGTGAAGAAAGCTTGGCCATAATGATTCTGCTTCGAGTCCAGCTTTTGGCTGGAAGTGAGCAGGTTGGCCAGCGTCAACAATTAGCTCGGGAAGATGAATTAGGTGACCTACTAGTTTTTCGACCCAGCCACCCGCAGCAACAATCAAGGACGGGGTTCGCCACGTTTTGAATTCAGTTTCAACAATCGCGTGATCACCATCAAGCTGAATAGATAAGACGCGGGTGTTCAAGTGAACATCGCCACCAAGTTCTTGGGTGCGCCGAATCAACGTTGAAACTGTTTTGTCTGCGAAACAGCGACCACCCTCAGGGCTGTAGATCACGTGGTCTTCAAAATTCATTCCAGGCCATCGACTTTTTGCCTCGGCAGCATCCATTCGCTCGTATGCACGGTTGTGACGGTCAAGGCTGATGGCAATCTCGTCGATTGCTTCTTTATAGCCATGGTCGAGCTGACCATTCTGTTCGAGTAAGTGTTCGCCAGAATCCGCTTCTAATTCACGCCAGTCGGGAAGTGCTCGAGCGGCAAGATCTGTGTAGAGGGGAGTGCGATATGAAAGCCTAAAAATTCGGGTTCCACCGTGGGAGCTGCCTTTGTTGTGGGCAACACCAAACTGTTCGATTAGGGCAACATCTCGGCCCTGCAGGGCAAGCTGCCAAGCAGTTGCACTGCCCATAGCGCCAGCGCCGATCACAACATGATCAATATGTTCCAAGGCAATTACCCTTCAACTTCGGCGATTAGCACAACACTAGTTGCAAGTATTCTTGTAGGTATGAAGGTTGGCATATTGGGCGGGACTTTTGACCCGATTCATATTGGCCACTTGATTGCTGCCAGCTCAGTTTATGAAGCACTTAACTTAGATACGGTTGTTTTCATTCCAGCAGGTGACCCATGGCAAAAACGGGATCGAGATTTAAGCGCGGGTCAACAACGTCTTGAAATGGTGAAGTTAGCGATTGCTGGCAATGACAGGTTTCAGGCAAGCGACATCGAAATTGCACGAAGTGGCGCAACATATGCGATCGATACCGTGCGCGAATGGAAGAAACTAAATCCAGCAGATGAAATTTTCTGGATAGTTGGGTCTGATGCATTAAGCGGAATTCCAGGTTGGCATGAATGGGAATCTTTTGTCAGCGAAGTAACAATTGTTGCGGTTAATCGCATCGGACAAAATGACCCAGTGCCTTTTGATTTTGTTTCAGTTGAGATGCCAGAAGTGAGAATCTCTGCAACGGAACTTCGCGACAGATTCACAAACAAATTAGATACGCAGTATTTAGTTCCGCAAAAAGTGAGTCAGTACATTTCAGATCAAGGTCTGTATCAAGCGTGAATCGAATTCCATCATTCTTAAAGTGGTTGATTAGCTCTATCTTGGCGGTTGCTTTACTTACCGGTGTTTTTGTTTTACGTGGCGACGGTCAAGCAGCGCCACTTCCAGCGGAAGTGACCGCATCGCCAACTTCAAGCTCAACGGCTGAGCCAGCAACAGATATAAACAATTTGTTGATTGCCTTAATTGATTCCGAACAAAAGATTGTTTCAGTTACGGTCCTCAAGCAATCAAGCGATGGAACAAACCTCGCGGTAGTAAACATCGATCCTGAAACTTTGATAGTTCCGCCGGGACAAGGTTTTGTGCCAATCAGCGATGCAGGACTACAGGGTTCCTTTGATGGAGTAGATCAAGCCATCTCCGGCGCACTTGGAATCCCAATAGATGGATCTATGTATCTTCAGCGACTGGCTCTTGCCGGTCTAGTTGATGGTGTTGGTGGCGTAACGATTGATTCGGACAATCTTTATCGAGTAAGTGAATCAGGGGAGGCAGCGCAATACGTTCGACCGGGAACTGCGCTTTTGCCTGGTGGACTAGCGGCCGGCTATGCCATGGTGAAATCGAAATTTGAAACTACCGATCAATTCATGAATCGAACTAACCAAGTCTTGCGCGCCGTGTTTGAAAATCAGCAAGGTGATGAGGCTCGAGTTGATGAAGTACTTTCCGCTCTGGGCTCATTAGCGAAATCAAATGTTCCAACGCAAAGCATTGCTCGATTAATCGTCGAACTTCGCGCAGCAAACCTATGGTCAAGCGCCAACATTTCCCGCGTACCAGTTAATTAAGTAGTCTTAGAGTTCTAAACAGAAAGTGTGGAGTTTGTGGCTGCCTCTGAACATGCCTTAAAGATTGCAAAGATTGCGGCGCAAGCGGCTTATGACAAGAAAGCAGAAAACATAGTTCTGCTTGATGTCAGCGAGCACTTGGTCATTACTGACATCTTCTTAATAGCTTCTGCAGATAACGAACGACAAGTTGGCGCGATTGTTGATGCGATTGAAGCTGCCCTCGATGAAATTGATGTCGATCCAATTCGCCGCGAAGGAAATCGTGAAGGTCGATGGGTACTCCTTGATTACTTCGATATTGTTGTACACGTTCAGCAAGATGAAGAGCGCAGTCTGTATGACCTAGAAAGACTTTGGAGCGATTGCCCACACATCCCAGTGGAATTGGTATGAGTCCACGCCGCCTAGTTCTTTGGCGCCATGGTCAGACCGTTTGGAACGCTGAAAATCGCCATCAAGGCCAAATCGATATTCCGTTAAATGAAGTTGGCGAAGAGCAAGCTCGCCATGCGGCGCAAACTTTGCTAGCCATGAAACCAACTCATGTGATTGCCAGTGATTTATCTCGAGCCCTTGAAACTGGTCGCACGCTTTCAAACCTTGCTGGAATCGATCTAACAATTGATGAGCGACTGCGCGAAACTTTTGCAGGTGAATGGCAAGGCATGACTCGTGACGAGATCATTGCTAAGTACCCAGAAGACTACGCAGCCTGGGGTGGCGACTCGGAGATAAGACCTGGCGGTGGAGAAACTCGCTGGGAAGTTTCTGAACGTGTTGTTGCCGCGATTGAGAATGCTCTAGAAGGTATTCCTGCCGGTGGCACTTTAGTCGTGGCATCCCACGGTGGTGCTTTGCGTTCAGCGCTTGGCCGACTTTTGGGATTGGCGCCAGAGCAGTGGACGATTCTTGGCGTACTAGCTAACGCACAGTGGTCAGTGTTATCTGAGCTGGATGAAAACATGCCTAAGTTGCCTGGCTTGAAGTGGCGACTGCAGGAATACAACGCAGGATCGTTACCTGAGCCTGCAATTGGTGATGATAAGTAACAAATAAAGACCACCCGAAGGCGGTCGTTATTCATTTGGTGGAGCTGAGGGGATTCGAACCCCTGACCCCTTGCATGCCATGCAAGTGCGCTACCAGCTGCGCCACAGCCCCAAACCTCAACCATGTTATCGGAGATCGAAGTTAGTCGGTAATTCGCCTACAAAAACCTTCTTCGTCGATTAGTCCGGTGGATTCGGGAGGAGCGGTTTGCAAAAACTTCTGAGGAAAAACTACGGAGTGAGCGTCGGTCCCCAGATTTCATGCTGATCCGCAGGATCTGCATACTGAAATTGGGGACGCGAGCGGAGCGTTTTAACGAAGAAGGTTTTTGCAAGAAGCCCTAAACAAAAACCACACCTACCAGATGTCGCCCAACGTATAACCAGTTTGGAATGGATCAGTTGGATCGATTTCCCAAGTTGCTACACCGGTAACCCAGGCACTGCCACGAATGGTTGGAACCACGGCGTCGTATTGGCCAATCTTGGTTGGATCATTAACTTGGCCAAAGAACTTGGTACCTAAGAAGCTCATGTGTGAGAACTCTTCACCGATTGCAAGTTGTCCACGGGTGTAAAGACCTGACATGCGAGCTGATGTGCCCGTGCCACAAGGGGAGCGGTCCAGCATTCCCTTCCAGGTTTCCGGATCTGCAGTTAAGTTGTCGCCAGTTAGTACAGCAGAGTTTTGCGCTTGCTTACCTGGTTCGCGATCACCATTGTGCAAAATAACAATGCCAACCTTGTTAATACTTGGGTTCTCTGGATGTTCAAACTGAAGTTGCGAGTTAACTGCGTATTTGATTGCTGCACCTGCGCGCGTGATGGCTTTGGCATTTTCTGGCTTGATCTCAAGACCAACGTTGGCAATGTTGGTCTGGGCAAAGAATTGTCCGCCAAAGACCAAGTCAACTGGAATCGGACCATATTCAGGAACGTCAACAACTTTGTCGATGTAAACCGTGAAGGCTGGAACATTTCTAATTGCAACATCGAGAACTTTGCCATCTTTGCAGCGAGCTAGAACTGAAATAGTTCCAACTGCAGTATCGATAGTCACAGTGGTTTCTGGTTCCTGCATCTTTACGATGCCTTTTTCTAGTGCAGCAGTTACGGCACACATTGTGTTGCTGCCGGACATGGCAGTAAAGCCGCCTTGTTCAAGAACAATGATTCCAAAATCCGAACCTTCGTTAACTGCTGGAAGAATGAACACAGCACACAACGCTGGATAGCCGCGTGGTTCGTGCAAGATAGCGTGGCGGAACCAATCTAGATTTGCTTCACAGTAATCAAACCGTTCTTTCATAGTCTCGCCCTTAACCAGGTGAGCCATGTTGGTTATAACGCGACCGCCTTCGCCCTCGGCGTGGGCTTCAATCGTTTCGATGATTAGTTTTTCAGCCATGATTAAACCGTCTTAACTCCAGCCGCATTAAGCAGTTTGGCGAAATGAGCTTTTTGCTCAGAAGATAGTGGCAGTCCTGGTGCGCGAACTGGTCCAACGCTGGCGCCAATTAGTTCACAGCCTGCCTTGATGCCGGCGTAGTAATTAACTGATTCCAAGAAGTCGCAAATCGGCCAAATCTTCTTCCAAAGTTCACGGCCAGTTGCCAGATCATTGTTTACCGCAAGTGCGTTGTAGAGCGCCACGGCTAGTTCAGGGATAACTGTTGCAGTTCCCCAGACCGAAGCTTCTGCGCCGCTGGCTAGGCCAAAGAAGGTCAAGGTGTCCCAGCCATTGAATGCCTTGATTTTGTCAGAACGATTAGCCAATAGGTCTGCCATAGTCACAGCATCGCCAGAAGTGTCCTTGAGGTAATTCACCCCAGGGATTTCTCCAAGTTGTGCGATTTGTTCAGCGTTAAGAGTCACCCCAGTTGAACTTGGAATGTTGTAGTACATAACCGGAATCGAAATCGATTCCGCAACCGAGCGCATAAAGACCTGTAGTTCGGCAAAGTTAGGTGCTGCATAAAAAGGTGGAAGCAACATAATTCCAGTGGATCCAGCTTTCTCTGCATGCTTAGCAAGCGAGATCGCTTCCGCTGTCGAAGTCGAGCCGACTCCAGCAAACACGTGACAACGACCTGCGGCAGCTTCATTAACGACTTCAAAAACTCGACGGTATTCCGTAGGAGTTAGCGTCATGAACTCACCAGTGGTGCCAGTTGGAACTACGCCATGAATTCCAGCATCAACTAGTCGATTAATTTGGGCATGCATTGCTGGTTCATCAAGTGCGCTGCCGTCTGCAGTAAATGGAGTAGTGATTGCTGCAAGAATTCCGCGAATCTCAGTTGTCATGTTTCTTTACTTTCTAGGAATTAAACGATGTCGTTTTCAGTTACGAACATGCGTTCGCGTGCTGAAAGGTGTGCAAGGGAATCTGCTGCAACGCCTTTACCAATTTCGGTTGCGTATGCAGCTTCAAAATCTTCCTTGGAATCAAACCAAAGTTCTGAAACACCGTCATAGGCGCTGCCATCGTCAGCAAGGTTGAAAACAATCTTGCGAACGCCAGGAAGTTGTGCGGCTTTGCCGGAGTGATCAACTAACCACCACTGCTTAAAGTCGTCATGACTCATGTCTTCGCCACGCTTTAATAAAATGATTGCTTTAAACATTTACTTCACCTTCGTAACGCGAGCATGTGGTCGACCGCCGACTGAGTAAACAATTGCAATAACCATTTCGTTGGCACGTGGAGCATCACCAATTGTGATTTCTGCTGAATCCATGTCATCAAATTCCCAGCGGTCATCCTTGTTGCCAATTGGCATTGTGATTGAGGCACCTGGACCGGCAACTTTCTTAGTGCCAGGAATGATGTCTGCACCACCGCCGATTGCCGCGCGAACTGACGCGCCAAAACGTGGGTGCAAAACAGCAGCGGTATGTTCAAGTTCGCCATCAGTTCCTACGATTGCGCCTTTGCCGTAGCCGCGGATGTCTGCAGCACTTAGGCCCAAGGCCTCAAGCGCCTTAACAGCGCGCTCAGCGAGAATTGCAGTCACTTCGATACTCATCATTTCGAGCTCGGTTAAATCCTGAACTAAAGCCTTGCCAGCCAGGGGATTGGTAACCACGGCTGCGGCGATTACCTTGACAGTTGCAGGGGACACTGAAGTGCCACTTTCCCGCAGGGTTTCTTGGGTAGATACAACAATTGAGCGGATTTCAGTCATGGACATAACCTACCTCGCACACCCCCTGCTGCACCCACTAGATTTGGGTATTACCGCAACAAGGAGAAATTATGACAAACCACATCACACACTGGATCGACGGCAAGCTTTGGACAGGTAAAGCAGCACGAACTGGTGAGGTTTACAACCCTGCAACAGGCAAATTGTCCGGAACGGTTGATTTCGCATCAACTGCAGACATGGATGAAGCCGTAGCCGTTGCCAAGCGCGCTGGCGCCGAATGGGCAGCCACATCACTTTCAAAGCGCGTGACCACGATGTTTGCGTTCCGCGAAATCTTAAATGCCCGCAAAGAAGAACTTGCAGCAATCATTACTGCTGAGCATGGCAAGGTTCTTTCCGATGCTCTTGGTGAAGTAATGCGCGGTCAGGAAGTTGTTGAGTTTGCTTGCGGCATCCCACATCTTCTAAAGGGCGGTTACTCCGAAAGCGTTTCAACTGGCGTAGATGTTTACAGCATTCGTCAGCCACTCGGTGTTGTTGGCATCATTTCTCCGTTCAACTTCCCAGCCATGGTTCCAATGTGGTTCTTCCCAATTGCAATTGCAGCTGGTAACTCAGTAATTGTTAAGCCATCTGAAAAAGATCCAAGCGCACAGAACTTCATCGCACAGATGTGGAAAGACGCTGGTCTTCCAGACGGCGTTTTCAACGTTGTGCATGGTGACAAGGAAGCAGTCGATCGCATTCTTACTCACCCAGACATCAAGGCTGTTAGCTTCGTTGGCTCAACCCCGATTGCGAAGTACATCTACGAAACCGGAACTGCACACGGCAAGCGCATCCAGGCTCTTGGTGGCGCGAAGAACCACATGGTTGTACTTCCAGATGCAGACCTAGACCTTGCTGCTGACTCAGCAGTTAACGCAGGCTTTGGTTCTGCTGGCGAGCGCTGCATGGCGATCTCAGCACTTGTTGCTGTTGGTCCAATTGCAGATGACTTGATCTCAAAGATCGAAGATCGCATGGGCAAGATCGTTACTGGTGATGGAACTCGTGGCACTGACATGGGCCCACTTGTAACCGGCGTACATCGCGACAAAGTCAAGGGTTACATCGACACTGGTGTTGCTGAAGGCGCAAAAGTTGTTGTTGACGGCCGCGACGTTGTTCCAGATAGCGATGGTGAGGGTTACTTCATCGGACCAACACTGTTTGACAACGTAACTAAGGACATGACGATCTACAAGGAAGAAATCTTCGGACCAGTTCTTTCGGTAGTTCGCGCTGATACCTACGAAGAAGCCCTAAAGCTGATCAACGATCACCCATACGGCAACGGAACTGCAATCTTCACCAATGATGGTGGCGCTGCTCGTCGCTTCCAGAACGAAGTTGAAGTTGGCATGATCGGCATCAACGTGCCAATTCCTGTGCCAATGGCTTACTTCTCATTCGGTGGCTGGAAAGCATCACTCTTCGGCGATACTCACGCACACGGAACTGAAGGCGTTCACTTCTTCACCCGTGGCAAGGTAGTAACCAGCCGTTGGTTGGATCCAAGCCATGGTGGATTGAACCTTGGCTTCCCAACAAACGGGTAAGCATCGCAAGCGATCTAGCAGTCGCTCACTTGGAATCGCTGCTGTTGCCCTAGGGACAATTCTCTGGGGCACAGTAGGTCCAGTTGTCAGGCTTTTTCCTGAAGACACCGAGTTTCAGTATTCACTTGTTCGAAATTTCACTGGCACGACCGCGCTTTGGATAATGGTTCTGTTTTCAAAGAACAAGAAGCGTTACACCAAGCAAGATGTCGTTCCAATTTTGGTCGGTGGCACTGGCGCAGCCTTATTCTTCCCACTGTTTATCTTGGCCTTTCAATTAACTGGCGTTGGCGTTGCATCCGTTGTTTCGATTGGTGTGGCTCCGATTTTTGTTGGGTTAATTGCCTGGATTGCATTGAAACAGCCGCCGGGTAGGCAGTGGGCGTATGGAACTTTAATCGCCGTCGCTGGGGTAGTAGCACTTAACTGGCCAAGTGGCGATAACACGGTAAATGTTTTAGGAATTGCATTCGCGCTGGCGGCAGCTTTCGGATATTCAATGCAAGCAACCGGAATGGGAATGATCTCAAAGCGACATACCCCGTTCCAATGCGTGGCACCAATGTTCACAATCGGGGCACTCTTCCAGGCGCCACTTAGCTACGGCAAAGACTTTAGTTTTTTGCAAGATCCAGTTTTACTTCTTGGCGCACTTTATGGCGGCATAGTTACCGTTGCGCTTGCTTATGCATTCTTTATCTACGGCATTGCCAGAATCGGCGCGGCTACGGCTGTCACTGTTGGACTTATGGAGCCATTGACGGCATCTATTTTGGGTGTAGTGCTTTTGGGTGAGACCGTCTCGACTGTTGGTCTAATCGGATCAGTATTAATTCTTACTGGCCTCGTAATAGTGAGCCGGCCCCCGAAGGAACCGGCTCAACCAATTACTTAGGAATTATTTTTCTTCAGTTGTGTCATCGCGCTTTTCAACAAATGACGCAATTACATAAAGCACACCAGCT
Source organism: Candidatus Nanopelagicales bacterium (assembly GCA_030157865.1). Classification (GTDB taxonomy): domain Bacteria; phylum Actinomycetota; class Actinomycetes; order S36-B12; family UBA5976; genus UBA5976. The sequence continues at coordinate 34,731 of JAOATY010000006.1, forward strand.
GCTAATACCGGCAGCGTAATCAAGAGATTCGTAGTTCCTGAAGCATCGGTATTTGAATTAGCCAAGAAGTTAAGCAGCGGTAAGCCAAGCAGAATCAAACCCATGTAGCGAGTTCTGCGGTCGTAGCCGTAGATCGCTAGTGGTGGTGCGAGTGCAAAGATTGCTGCGGTGATGATTGGTCCGTTTGAGTTGATTACGGTCAGCCACCAGTCTGGGGATAGCGCTTGCCAAACCAAAAGACCAAGAAGGCTCATTGCCCAGATCATCAGAAGCGGGAACGCAATCATCGGACGGCGCCATGACAGCCACGAACCTACAACCATTGGAAATAGCCATGCGGAAGTGAATACAAATCCGATTAGACCAGGGTGTTCAGAGAAGGACTGGCGAGCGATGATGATGCCGCCAACGACCCCTAAACCAAGCATTGAATACAGTGCAATTTTGCGGAAATTTACCATATCTTTACCTTACGAGTTTTGCCAGTGTCCCATTCGCAACGACATCAACTGCAGCCTGCATGTCAGGGGCAAGGAAGCGATCTGGTCCAGGTCCAGGACTGGTTTTGCGAAGTTCAGTAACAGCAGTACCTGTAATCGGTGATGGCTGCAGAGGAGCCCGAAGATCGATGGCCCTAGCCGCGGTCATTAATTCAATGCCAACAATTTTGGTCAAATTATCGATAGCTTGGCGAAGTTTACGAGCTGAACTCCAACCCATAGATACGTGATCTTCTTGCATGGCAGAGCTTGGAATGGAATCCACGCTGGCAGGGGAGGCTAGACGCTTGTTTTCCGAAACCAATGCCGCTTGGGTGTACTGGGCAATCATGAGTCCAGAATCAACGCCTGGGTCATCGGCTAAGAACGGTGGCAGTCCATGAGAGCGTGCCTTATCTAACATGCGATCGGTTCGGCGTTCACAAATCGAACCGAGGTCTGCAACAGCGATCGCCAAGAAATCCAAAACATAGGCAACAGGTGCGCCATGAAAGTTTCCATTAGATGAAACTCTGCCGTCTGCCAGCACCACAGGATTATCGACAGCAGCAGCAAGTTCGCGCGTAGCAACCAATGTTGCATGTGCGATTGTGTCTCGCACCGCTCCGGTGACTTGTGGTGCACATCGAAGTGAGTATGCATCTTGAACTACAGATGTGTCATCGATGTGCGATGCCACGATCGGGCTACCTTTCAATACGTTCAGCATGTTTGCAGCACTTAAAGCCTGACCTGGATGCGGGCGAAGAGGTTCGTGCAACTCTGGCAAGAAAACCTTGTCAGTTCCGAGAAGCGCTTCAACACTCATTGCAGCAGTTACGTCAACAGAATCACAGAGCATAGTTAGGTCTGAGATAGCCATGATGAGCATGCCGAGCATGCCATCTGTGCCATTAATAAGCGCTAGGCCTTCTTTTTCTTTTAGTTCAACTGGCGCAATACCTGCAGCCTTTAGTGCATCTGCAGCTGGCGTGATATTTCCGTGTTGGTCGACGACTTCACCTTCACCCATAAGCACAAGAGCGCAGTGAGCAAGTGGGGCTAAATCTCCACTGCAACCAAGGGAACCAAATTCATACACAGCAGGTGTGATATCTGCATTCAAGATCGCTGCCATGGTTTCCACTACAACTGGACGAACTCCAGTGTGGCCAGAGCAAAGTGTTTTCAATCGAAGTGTCATCAAGGCTCGAGTAACTTCACGCTCAACCAAGTTGCCAAGGCCAGCTGCGTGTGAGCGAATAAGTGACTTCTGAAGCTGCACTCGGTATTCGGGGGACACATGACGATTAGCCAGGGCGCCAAATCCAGTTGAGATTCCATAAACCGGCTCAGCGGAAGCCGCTAACGCATCAACTCGGCTCCGAGTATGTGCAACGGCTTCAATAGTTGTCGGAGCAATCACGACCTTTGCATCATGGCGAGCAACGGCAAGCACATCTTCAAATGTCATACCTGTCGTATTGATGACAACTTCGGACTTAGCCATGATTTCTCCTCTTATCTACTTCAAATACGGTCTTACCTGATCGCCACACATGATTAACAAGTGGTACGCCAGGTCGATATGACAAGTGCACATAGGACGGCGCATTGAGTGCAACTATGTCAGCCATCGCGCCAACTTTGATTTGTCCAACATCAGTTCGACGTAACGCCTGAGCGCCGCCGTAAGTTGCGGCATAGAGAGCTTCTGCTGGAGTTAAACGCATTTCACGAACTGCGAGCGCAATCATGAGCGGCATGTTTGTTGTGTAACTAGACCCGGGATTGCAATCTGTTGAAAGCGCAACCATTGCTCCGCCATCAATCAAGTCTCGACCACGAGGATAAGTGGACCGCGTTGAAAATTCAGCCCCCGGTACCAAAGTTGCCACGGTGTCACTTCCAGCAAGCAGATTAATGTCTTCGTCTGTTAAATGAGTGCAGTGATCAACAGATGCGCAATCAAGCTCAACCGCCATCTTTATCGCACCAGTATTTTCAAGCTGGTGAGCATGAATTCTTGGCTTTAAACCTTTAGCTATACCTGCTTGCAGAATCTTCTTAGTTTGAGTAACGGTAAACGCGCCTCGATCACAAAAAACATCGATCCATTTTGAATGCGGAGCACATGCATCAAGCATTTGGCCAATTACCAGATCAACGTAACCTTCTGGATCATCTGCAAATTCGGGCGCCACAACGTGTGCACCAAGAAAAGTTACGTCTTCAGTGAATTCCTTTGCGATTCGAACTGAACGTTCTTCGGTGGCAGTGTCGAGTCCATAACCGGATTTGATTTCATTGGTGGTAATTCCGCAAGCGGTCATTTCGTGGAGCAATTGACGAACATTATTTCTAAGTGATTCATCATTTGCTGCCCGGGTAGCGGCCACGGTTGTTTTGATGCCACCGGCAACATAAGGCTGACCAGACATGCGCGCAGCAAATTCGGCGCTACGTTCACCTGCGAAAACCAAGTGCGAGTGACTATCGACGAAACCGGGGAAGACCGCAGACCCATGCAGATCAACTGGATCTGAATTTGCTTGGCTTTTTAGTTCACTGGCAGGTCCAACCCAAGTTACTAAGCCATCTGCAATGACGACGCCAGCATTTTCAATGATGCCAAGCTTGCCATTGTTAATTTCTGGATCGTTAGTAACTAACTCGCCAATGTTTGTAAGCGCTAAATTTTTCATGTTTAGAGCAGATCACCATTTGCGCTTTTGGCTTCGTGGGAATGCGGTTGCATTGGAATCTTCACGTTCTTTTCAGCAGCAACTTCTATCGCCTTGTCGTAACCGGCATCAACGTGTCGGATAACACCCATACCTGGATCGTTAGTTAGCACCCGAGCAAGTTTCTGGGCAGCAAGTGGAGTTCCATCTGCAACGGAAACTTGGCCTGCATGAATGGATCGACCAATACCTACGCCGCCGCCATGGTGAATGGATACCCACGAAGCACCAGAGGAGATGTTGATCATTGCGTTGAGCAACGGCCAGTCGGCGATTGCATCTGATCCATCAAGCATTGCTTCGGATTCACGGTATGGCGAAGCAACAGAACCGCAGTCCAGGTGATCGCGACCAATCACGATTGGCGCACTAACTTCACCCTTTGCAACAAGTTCATTGAATGCCAAGCCAGCCTTGTCGCGCTCGCCGTAACCTAGCCAGCAAATGCGAGCTGGAAGTCCTTGGAAAGCAACTCGGTCTTGCGCCATATTGATCCAGCGACGCAAGTGATCATTTTCAGGGAATAAGTCAAGAACTGCTTGATCTGTTCTAGCAATATCTTTTGGATCACCCGAAAGTGCAGCCCAACGGAATGGGCCTTTACCTTCACAGAACAGTGGGCGAATGTAGGCCGGGATGAAACCTGGGAATTCGAATGCGCGGTCGTAGCCACCCTTGCGGGCTTCATCGCGGATGCTGTTTCCGTAATCGAAAACCTCTGCGCCTTTGTCCATAAAGCCGACCATGGCTTCAACGTGCTTAGCCATCGATTCCTGAGCCAGCTTTGTGAATTCATCTGGCTTCTTGTCTGCATACTCACGAGCATCAGCAAAGTCCATGCCGGCCGGAATGTAATAAAGCGGATCATGGGCTGAGGTTTGGTCAGTAACAATGTCTACTTCAACATCCATGGCAAGAAGTTTTGGAAGTACGTCGGCAGTATTGCCAACTAAGCCAACAGAGAGCGGGCGACGTGCTGCTTTAGCCTCAAGGCAACGACGAACTGCGTCTTCTAAGTTGTCAGCAATCTCATCTAGGTATCGAGTCTCCACGCGTCGCTTTAACCGAGTTGGATCGATGTCAATCATTAAGCAGACACCATCATTCATTGTCACTGCTAATGGTTGAGCTCCACCCATGCCGCCACAGCCACCGGTAACGGTCAAAGTTCCAGCAAGAGTGCCATTGAATTTCTTTGCAGCTACCGCAGCAAAAGTTTCATAAGTTCCTTGCAGAATTCCTTGAGTGCCGATGTAGATCCATGAGCCAGCAGTCATCTGGCCATACATGGTCAAGCCCATGTGCTCTAAGCGGCGAAATTCTGGCCAAGTTGCCCAGTCACCAACCAAGTTCGAGTTCGCCAAAATTACGCGCGGCGCCCATTCGTGAGTTTGGAACACGCCTACTGGCTTGCCTGACTGAACCAACATGGTTTCGTCATTTTCAAGGTGGGTAAGCGTGCGCACAATTGCATCAAAGGACTCCCAGTTACGGGCCGCCTTTCCGGTGCCGCCATAAACGACCAATTCATCAGGGTGTTCAGCTACCTCTGGGTCAAGGTTGTTTTGCAGCATTCGAAGTGCGGCTTCTTGCTGCCAACCCTTGGTCGTTAACTGTGTACCTCTCGTGGCACGAACTGGGCGCGGTCCTGAAGTCATGGCAATCCTTTGGCTTTTTGCGTTTAGTCGAGGTTACTCTAGCCACCATTCCAAGTCCCCAGAATCCCTAAGTCCAATGCCAAATGACTATGGTTAAGACACTGAAAGGGTGTGCAATGACAACTATGCATAATGATGAGTTTTGGCCTCGTGCTGGACATTGGCTTGAGGCTGGGCGAGGCCTCGATAGTGCGGCCCAAACTGACATCACTGTGATTGGAGTCGGAGCCCACTTAACGTCCATCACCCCAACTGGTGCAGACAAAACGCCTGCGGCAATTCGCGAGGCTATGTATAAGTACTCAACTTATTCCTGGGCGCACGATTTAGATGTTGCAAAACTTTCCGTCCGTGATGCCGGCGACGTTGCTGATCCGGATTGGGAAGAAGGCGAAGCCCGAGTTTTTGCCCACATGGATGAACTTCGTGGCAAACAAAAGTTGCTGGTTGCTCTTGGTGGCGACAATGCAATTACATATTCAGTCGGTAAAGGCCTTTGGGATTCCCAAATCGACAAAGCTGGATTAATCACAATTGATGCACATCACGATATCCGTGAAGGCATTAGCAACGGTTCTCCAGTTCGCAGATTGATTGCTGCCGGACTGCAAGGTACCCACATCGTTCAAATTGGAATTAGTGATTATGCGAATTCGCCAGAGTATGCCCGGCGCGTTAAGGAATATGGCATCACGGTAATTACCCGTGCGGAAATGCGAAACCGATCTCTTGAGGACATCATGGCCGAGGCGATCAGTATTGCTGGAGCTAGCGGGGGGCCGATTCATTACGACTTAGACGTCGATGTCTGTGACCGTGCAGTTACGCCTGCCTGCCCAGCCGCCACCCCTGGGGGATTATCGGCCGATGAGGTAAGAGAACTTACGTTTTTGGCCACTTCTCACGCCAGCGTGACTAGCATGGACATTACTGAAATTGATGCCACGATTGATTCAGCAGATGAAAGAACGATTCGTCTTGGCGCATTATGTGTTTTGGAAGCTGCAGCTGGCGTTGCCAGTCGCTAATTAGGTAAAGGAACGAAATGACAACGCTAAAGAACTTCATCAACGGAAAGTTCGTCGATAGCTCAAGCAACGAAACTATGTCGTTTGAGAATCCTGCAATCGGTCAGGTTTATGGAACGGCTCCGCTTTCCCGTAGTAACGATGTAGACGCTGCATTCAAGGCTGCAAGTGATGCCTTTCTAGGTTGGAAGCGAACTGCTCCTGCTGATCGCTCACTTGCTTTATTCCGCATCGCTGATGCAATGGAAGCTCGCGCTGATGAAATCGTTGCAGCTGAAATTCAGAACACCGGAAAGCCACTTTGGTGGATGCGCGATGCAGAATTCCCACAGTGCGTTGATCACACTCGCTTCCACGCAACCATGGCCCGCAACTTGCCAGGTTGGTCAACCGGTGAATTCCTAAGCGGCTACGACTCATCTGTTCGCCGCGAACCAGTTGGTGTTTGTGCGCAGGTTGCTCCATGGAACTACCCACTACTTATGGCAGTTTGGAAGTTTGCACCAGCACTAGCGATGGGTAACACCATTGTGTTGAAGCCTTCCGATACAACTCCACACACAGCAAGCATCATGGCTGAGATTTTCGCTGAGCATTTGCCAGCTGGCGTTGCAAACATCATCTATGGCGATCGCGACACAGGACGCGCCATGGTTGCACACAAGCGTCCAGACCTAGTTTCGATTACTGGTTCCGTCCGTGCAGGTATGGAAATTGCAGCAAGCGCCGCTCCAGATCTAAAGCGTGTCCACCTGGAACTAGGTGGCAAAGCTCCAGTCATCGTTTATGACGATTGTGATTTTGAAAAGACCGTTCAAGGTGTTGCTGAAGCTAACCTTTACAACGCAGGTCAAGACTGTGCAGCTGGTACTCGTGTACTTGTTCAAGAAGGCATTGCAAAGGAATTCACCGCGGCTCTTGCCAAGAAGGTCGCTGAATTCAAGTTTGGTGCACCAGAAAATGATGATCATTTCTATGGCGCATTGAATAGCCAAAACCAACTTGATCGAGTTCAAGGTTTCATTGATCGACTACCAAGCCATGCCGAGATCTTGACTGGCGGCAAGGCACAACGTCTAAATGGTGGTTACTACTTCGAGCCAACTTTGGTTGCTGGACTGAAGCAAGATGACGAAATGATTCAAACTGAAGTCTTTGCATCCGTTCAAACAATTCAAACCTTCAAGGATGAAGCCCAAGCAATCGAAATGGCTAACGACGTTGACTTTGGTTTGGCTGCATCGATCTGGTCTGAAAACCACGGAAAAGTTATCCGCACTTCACAGGACTTGGACTTCGGTCAGGTCTGGGTTAACTGTCACCTGGTGCAGGCTGCTGAAATGCCAAACGGTGGATTCAAGCACTCTGGCCATGGCAATGACCTATCTACCGAAGCTATTGAGGGATACACCCGCGTTAAGCACATCATGAGCTTGACCGGACGTTAATTTCTGCAGGGTAGGCTGGGGGACTTAAGAGTTTCCCAGCCTTTCCTATTTCTAGCCTTCCCCGGAGTAATCATGGATTTGAAGAATCGCGATTTCCTTAAGGAAATCGACTTCACTAGCGAAGAGTTTCTTTACCTAATTGATTTAGCAATTGATCTAAAGGCTCAAAAGAAGCAGCGCCGCGAGATTCAGCACATGGTTGGCCGAAATATCGCACTTATCTTTGAAAAGACCTCAACCCGAACTAGATGCGCATTTGAAGTAGCTGCATTTGATCAAGGCGCTCATACAACTTACTTAGACGGCCTGTCTTCACAAGTTGGACACAAAGAATCAATCGCTGACACCGCAAGAGTTTTGTCTCGCTATTACGACGCGATTCAGTACCGCGGCAAGACTCAGGCTCAAGTTGAAGAACTCGCTGAGTTTTCTGGTGTTCCGGTTTACAACGGTCTGACCGATGAATGGCATCCGACGCAAATGTTGGCTGACTTCATGACGATGATTGAACATTCTGGGAAACGACCAAAAGATATTTCATTTACTTACGTTGGTGATGCTCGATCAAATATGGGCAACTCGTTACTAGTAACTTCTGCGCTACTTGGTTCTGATATCCGAATCGCTTCGCCTAAAGCCTTATGGCCTGCAAGTGAAGTTCAAGAACTTGCGCAAAGTTTGTTGGCCAAGAGTGGCGGATCAATTTTATTAACAGAAGATATGGATGAAGCCTTGCCCGGCTCTGACTTTATTCACACAGACGTTTGGGTTTCTATGGGTGAGTCTGAAGAGGTTTGGAAAGAACGCGTTGAACTACTTGGTAGCTATCAGGTAAATGAAGTCGCACTGGCAAAGACTGGTAATTCAAATTCCAAGTTCATGCACTGTTTGCCAGGTTTCCATAATGAACAAACCACAGTTGGTCGCGCTATTGCAAACAAGACTGGAATGCATGACGGACTTGAAGTTACCCATGATGTTTTTGAATCTGAAGCAAGTGTGGTTTTCGATCAAGCTGAAAATCGTCTGCACACAATCAAGGCGATCATGGTCGCAACCATTGGGGACTAAATGAGTAAATTATTTTCAGAACTTAAAGTTGGCGGCGTTACTTTCAAGAATCGCGCGTGGGTCAGCCCAATGTGCCAATACTCAGCCGTTGAAGGCGTAATTCAAGATTGGCACGCAGTTCACTACGGATCACTTATTACCGGTGGATCCGGCTTAGTAATGGTGGAAGCAAGCGCGGTAGCACCCGAAGGTCGAATCACACCACGATGTGCAGGTATTTGGACAGATCAACAAGCTCAAGTTTGGGCAGAAGTGCCAAGGTTCGCTCAGCGCTTTGGAGTTAAGACTGGAATTCAATTAGCTCATGCTGGTCGCAAAGCATCAACGAATGTTCCTTGGGATGAACCAGGTTCAGTTGCACCTAGTGCCGGTGGCTGGCAGACCATTGCACCGTCAGCAATTGCCTTCGAAGGCTACGCTGCACCGCGAGAAATGACTCTCGACGAAATCGAAGAACTTAAGGGTCAATTCGCAGCAGCTGCAGAACGAGCACTCGGTGCAGGCTTTGACGTGATTGAGATCCATGCTGCGCACGGCTATTTACTTCACGAATTTCTTTCCCCAATTTCAAATAAGCGAACCGATGAATACGGCGGTTCATTTGAAAACCGAATTCGCCTGCTTTGTGAAATCGCAAGTTACGTTCGACTAATCGTTCCAGCAACCCATGGTCTATTCGTACGGATTTCTGCATCTGACTGGATTGATGGCGGCTGGAGCATCGAAGATTCAGTAGCACTATCCCGCGAACTTAAAGCTCGCGGTGTTGACTTAATTGATTGCTCTTCAGCGGGAATTTCACCAGAGCAGCAAATCGAAGTTGGTCCGGGCTATCAAGTTAAGTTTGCGCGACAGATTCAACAAGAAGCAGGAATCCTTACCAACGCTGTTGGCATGATTACCACTGGTGAACAGGCAGAAGAAATTCTTTCGGACGGTGCAGTGTCTGCAGTCATGATTGCCCGTGCCATGTTGGGAAATCCACGTTGGCCGATTCAGGCTGCCGCTGATCTAGGCGATGAAATTCCTTGGCCTAATCAATACGCTCGTGGCTTTACAGCGCGTTAACGTTCCTCAGCTGCTGAAACATTTGTAGCTTCAACATTTCTTCTAGTTGCCATAACGGATCCGATAAGTACTAACGGGAATCCAATTATGATGCCGGTTGTTATCGGCTCGCTCAAAACAATCACGCCCAGAATGATCGCTACGGCTGGATTGATGTAAGTGATGACGGTTGTGCGCGTCGGCCCAACTTCCTTGATCAATTCAAAGAGTGCAACGAATGCAATCGCAGAACATAAAACACCGAGGGCGACAACGCTAAGAATTGCATTTTGTGAAACTTCCACAACGCCTGGAGCTCGCCATGAGTCGTTAAGAACTTCGTAGACAACGACCGGTAGGTAAATTAATCCAGCAACAACCAATGACCATGCAATTACGCCAATGCTTGCAACATCGCTAAGCATTTTGGTGATGATAATTGGTCCTAGGGAATATCCAATTGCTGCTACAAGACACAGAATTATCGCCCAGTAGTTGCTGGCGCTGATATCAAAGCCAACCAACATTCCGACGCCAAAGAAGCCGACAAATAATCCGATGATTCGACGAACGTCCCAAACGGAATCCAAGCCCATCTGCCGAGAGATGACTGCGTTAATCAAAGGCACCATTGCAATCAGCAATCCAGTTAGCGAACTGGATATTTCTTTCTCAGCTACACCAAGAGCGCCAAATGGAATACACATCTCGATTGCGGCGAAGGTCAGGATGCCTTTCCAATGTGTCTTGAGCGAACGGGCATGTCCTTGATGAATTGCGATTGGAAGCAAAATCAAGGCTGCGATCATGACTCGACCGAAAACGACAATTGCGGGGGATAGGTCAACTACCGCAACCCGGATAAATAGGTAAGGCGTGCCCCAAATGATTCCCAGCGCAATAAATAAGATCCACCCGCGCTTAGACACAATCCCGATTCTAGACATAGGGCATTTCCCAGTATTCTTAGGGATCATGAGCGAGCAGGTAACCCCAGATCCCAATTTCTATGACGTTCACGCGGTTCAGGAGAAATGGCTGCCAGTTTGGGACGAAATCGCGCCGTTTAGATCGGGCCGACCTGACGACAATCGACCAACTAAATACGTACTCGACATGTTCCCGTACCCATCTGGCGATCTGCACATGGGTCACGCTGAGGCATATGCCTTAGGCGACGTGATCTCGCGCTACTGGGTTCATCAAGGTTTCAACGTCATGCATCCAATTGGATGGGACGCCTTTGGTTTGCCAGCTGAGAATGCGGCAATCAAACGAAATGAAAGTCCGGCAATCTGGACTTACGAAAACATTGCAATTCAAAAAGCCTCGATGCGACGTTATGCCTGTTCTTTTGACTGGGATCGCGTCCTAAACACATGTGACCCGGAGTACTACCAGTGGAACCAGTGGTTCTTCTTGCAGATGTATGAACGCGGCTTGGCTTACCGAAAAGATTCTGCAGTTAACTGGTGTCCTTCATGTCAGACAGTTCTTGCTAACGAGCAAGTAGTTGGTGGCGAATGTGAACGTTGCGACTCTGCAGTTACAAAAAAGAAATTGAATCAGTGGTATTTCAAGATCACAGATTACGCTGATCGACTACTTGATGACATGAAAGAACTTGAAGGCCAATGGCCTGAGAAAGTTCTCTTAATGCAGCGCAACTGGATCGGAAGATCACAAGGCGCCGAAGTTAGTTTTGAAATTGAAGGCCGCGATGAATCCGTAGTTGTATACACAACTCGTCCAGACACTTTGTATGGTGCAACGTTCTTTGTTGTAGCGGTTGACTCGGCGCTTGCTGCTGAACTGGCAGAAGGCACTGAAAGTGAATCTGCCTTCCACGAGTACTTGGAAAAAGTTAAGGCAACTAGCGACATGGATCGCTTGGCTACTGACCGACCAAAGTCTGGTGTTTTCTTAAATCGATATGCCATTAATCCAGTTAATGGTGAACGCCTTCAGATTTGGGCAAGTGACTACGTACTTGCTGATTACGGAACTGGCGCGATCATGGCAGTTCCTGCGCACGATCAGCGTGACCTTGATTTTGCAAAAGCATTCGATTTGCCAATTCGAGTTGTCGTTGAATCTGAAACGGATCCTGCAGTAACCGGTGAAGCCACCGCAGATGATGGCGCACACGTTAACTCCGGAAACCTTGATGGTCTTGGTAAAGCTGACGCGATCGCAAAGATCATTTCCGAACTTGAAGCCAAGAAACTTGGTAAGCCAGCCACTAACTATCGCCTTCGCGACTGGTTGATTTCCCGTCAACGTTTCTGGGGAACTCCAATCCCAATCATTCATTGCCCATCTTGTGGGGAAGTACCAGTGCCGCTGGATCAGCTACCAGTTAAATTGCCTGATGCTGCTGGCCTTGATCTAGCTCCAAAGGGAACATCACCATTAGGTGCTGCTGATGAATGGGCGAATGTTCCTTGTCCAAAGTGTGCTGGACCTGCGCGACGCGATGCAGACACCATGGATACTTTTGTTGATTCATCCTGGTACTACATGCGCTACCTAAATCCACAGTTAAGTTCTGCACCATTTGATCCAATAGAGGCAAAGAAGTGGCTTCCGGTTGATCAATATGTTGGTGGCGTTACTCACGCAATCTTGCACTTGCTTTACAGTCGATTCTTCACCAAGGTCATGTTTGACATGGGAATGGTCGACTTCGTTGAACCATTCAAGCGCTTGCTAAATCAAGGAATGGTCCAAATGGATGGATCTGCAATGAGTAAGAGCCGTGGCAACTTGGTAAAGCTAAGTGATGAACTAAATGATCATGGTGTGGATGCCATTCGTCTAGCCATGGTTTTCTCAGGTCCACCTGAAGACGATGTCGACTGGGCAGACGTTTCTCCAAGTGGAGCCAAGAAGTTCCTGGCTCGCGCTTATCGCCTAGCCGGAGACGTTTCGAGTGAACCGGGTTGCGACTTTACTTCGGGTGACTTGGCGCTTCGAAAGGCAACGCACAAGGCATTAAACGATGCCCAGCTTGCCGTTGAAACTTACCGATTCAATGTTGCAGTAGCTCGAACCATGGAACTTGTAAACGTAACTCGTAAAGCAATCGATTCCGGTTGTGGTCCAGCTGATCCTGCCGCGAGAGAAGCTACCGAAGCAGTTGCGATCATGCTGTCTTTGGTTGCGCCTTACACCGCTGAAGAAATGTGGGAACGACTTGGACACAAGCCAACTGTTGCCCTTGCTCCTTGGCCAGAGGTAGATCCAAAGCTGCTAGTTGAAGATTCTGTGCAGTGCGTTATCCAGGTAAACGGAAAGATCAAAGAGCGCTTAGAGATATCGCCAAACATCACTGAAGATGAAATGCGGGAATTGGCAATGAGCCAAGCTTCAGTTGTCGAGGCAATTGCTGGCCAGAACATCAAGGTAGTTGTGGTTAAGCCACCAAAACTTGTCAACATAGTTTTGGGTTAACAAATGTCCGTTGGCATTGTCACTGACTCAACTTGCTATTTACCTGCTGAAGTTATTTCAGAACTTGGAATCGAAGTTGTTCCACTTCAAGTAATCAGCAATGGTGTGGCATTCAATGAAGTCGGTGGCATTACCGTAGATGAAGTTGCGACTGCACTTCGAAGTGGTAAGTCAGTCACCACATCTCGACCTAACCCTGAAGTGTTTGTTGAAGCATTCGAAAAACTACATCGTGCCGGACATGACTCAGTAATCAGTGTGCATCTATCGGGTGAATTGTCAGGAACTTACGAGTCAGCTGTGCTGGCCAGCCGAAAAGTTGATTTCCCAGTCGATGTCGTTGATTCTCGAGGGATTGCAATGATGCTTGGGTTTGCAGTCCAGGCTGGCGCCAAGCTGGCAAATTCTGGAGGCAGTCACGCTGATGTTCTTGATTTGATTCAACGCAAGTGCGCAGGGGCTTCAATCATTTTCTATGTCGACTCTTTGGAGTTTCTAGAAAAAGGTGGACGCGTAACCGCGATGCAAGCAAAAATGGGCGCATCGATGAATCTCAAGCCATTACTTCACATGATTAATGGAAAGGTTGAGCAACAGGAATTAGTCAGGTCTAGTGAAAAATCGATAGCCCGAATGATTGAAATTGTCGTGGCGGCAGCCCGAATTAAATCTGAAATTGCAGTACATCATGTTGAAGCTCTTGAGGCAGCAAATAGTGTTGCCGAGCAGCTTAAGAATTTAACTGGCGTTGATTCAATATCGGTCACATCCGCTGGCGCAGTAGTAGGAACCCATGTTGGACCTGGCGCTTTAGCCGTAGTGGTTAGTCCACAGGTTTAATCAGCCCACAAAAACCAAAGCGCAAGGATTTCTCTGATCTAAAAAATTAGGGTCGGGAGTCATGCGCTTTCATAACGGTAAATCCCAGCTCACTTCAGCTGCTTCGGAACGCCTTCAAAAGGTATTGGGTGGCAGGGCTGAGTACTCGCCAGCGCCTGAGCCTGCACAGTTGCTGGTCACCCCACCAAAAGAGGCAATCAATCCAATTCTGAAGTTGGTAGTTTTTGCAGTCCTCATTACCGGAGTTCTAGTTTGGTTAAACCGACCATCTCCCGCTTCAATTCCTGAAGTCGCTACTGCTGGAATACCGATTTCAAATAGCACTGATGTTCCAGTGGTAAATCAAGGAATCGATCAAATTGTTGTCGATGTAAAAGGTGATGTCGTAACCCCTGGCCTAGTGACACTTTCAGCAGGAGCTCGAGTCGCCGATGCCATCGCTGCAGCCGGAGGTGTTATTCCGAGTGCAGATGTAACCGGAATCAATTTGGCTGAGAGATTAGTTGATGGCCAAATGATCTTCATTGGAAATGCTCAATCCCTGGAGTTATCGTCGGATCCTCGTATCAACCTAAATCTTGCAACCGAGACCGATTTAGATTCATTGCCGGGTGTTGGTCCTGTTATGGCTGGGCGAATAATTGCTTGGCGAGAATCAAATCAGCGATTTCATTCCATTGAAGAACTGCAAGAGGTCCCAGGAATTGGGCCAAAAGTTTTCGCGAACTTAAAGCCACTTGTTCGCATTTAAGTGGACTTTCGACTTAGTTCATTAGCTGTTGCAACTTGGCTGTCAGCAGCAATTGTTATTGTCGCTGCCGGATTGGCTAACCCGGTTTGGTTAAGTGCCATGTGCGGGACATTTGTTCTACTAAGTCGCATTTTCATCAGACGTTTTTCCAAAGATCAAATCGAGTCAAAGACTTTGATTTCGATGATCTTGCTAGGTGTCATGCTCGGAGCGGCACTTTCGATAATACGAATCCTTCCATTAGTCACTGGTCCGATTTGGGAAGTTAGCAAATCAAACTCAGTTGTAATTGGGATTGCGACAGTTACCTCAGATCCAATAATTACCCAGAGCAAAGAAGCCTTGAACTGGAATGATCGAAAACTCTTACGGATCACACTGCGAATTGACTCTTTAACAACCAAAGGAAAATCTTTCGATGTTCGTTCGCCCGTAATGACCTTTGTTTCCGATCCTGAATTAATCTCAATTGCTGAACATTACATTCCAGGGCAGCGATTTGAGTTTTCGGGAAAGCTATCGCCAGCGCCAATTGGGAAACCATTTGCTGGACATCTCAAACTCTTGGAACCACCAATTCTGGTTCAATCCGCACCTCGATATCAAGAATTGGCTACTGATCTACGAAACGGATTACATGCATCATTGCGATTTAGTTCGGATGCCGCGCAAGGATTGGTGCCAGGTCTTGCGCTGGGGGATAGTTCGGCTTTAGATCCAGAGTTAGCAGACCAGATGAAGTCTGCAGGTCTAACGCACCTAATTGCCGTCTCTGGCACAAACGTCACGCTATTGATTGTTATAGTGCTTGCTGGAATGCGCCTGATGCGAGTGAATCGAAACAGGCAGTACGCAGTGACCGTATTAGCGCTGTGTGCCTTCGTGGTTTTAGTTAGACCACAACCTAGTGTGTTGCGAGCAACGGTCATGGGACTAGTTGCTTTAGCTGCAACTTATTCCAAATCAAACAAGTCACCAGTTCCAGCTTTGAGTGTTGCCGTGATTGCACTTGTGGCAATTGATCCGTGGCTAGCGGTGTCTTATGGTTTTGCACTTTCAGTTGCAGCAACAGCAGGTCTAATTCTGTGGGTTAATCGAATCCAAGCTTTCCTAGATCGCAACATTCCAAAGCGAGTTCCGCTTTGGGCGGTCCAGACATTGACCGTGACAATAGCTGCGCAGTTTTCCGTGTTTCCGATTTTGGTTGCCCTGGGTTCACCTATTTCATTGAGTTCAATACCGGCAAACATGTTGGCTGTTCCGCTTGCGGGTCCCGCCATGGTGCTGGGGTTGCTGGCTGCACTGGTCAGCCCAATCTCGCAAGCACTAGGAATTGCTCTAGCTTGGGTTGCTGGATGTTTTGCTCAAATGATTGCAGTAGTAGCTCGGAATTGTGCAGCCCTTGATTGGCTGGTCATCCCATGGCCTTCGGGAAAACTTGGAATCGCTTTGGCATTGCTTTCAGTGTCTGGTGTTGTGCAAGTTGGCTTGGTTTGGCGTCGACTAACTTCAATACAACAAAGTCAGTCAGCCTCGATACTTCTGGCTGCACTAGTGCTTTTCTGGATCGAACCAACGTTTAGTTTGAAGCAATGGCCCATTCCGAATTGGGTAATGGTCTCTTGTGACGTTGGGCAAGGTGATGCAACGGTAATTCGAGTTGGTCGAAATGAAGCAGTCGTAGTTGATGTTGGTGGCGACCCCGAGTCGATTGATAGATGTTTAACTGATCTTCGGATTGAGCGGATACCGGTATTACTTTTAACGCACTTTCACGCTGACCACGTCGGTGGGCTTGAAGGAGCAATGAAGGGCAGGGAGGTTGGCCAGATTCGGGTTAGTCCACTAAGTGACCCTCCTGGCACAACAAGATTCGTAAACGAAGTTTTGGCACATCTGGAAAAGAAATCGTTAGTTATGACCTACCCAGAACGTTTTGTTGTAAATGGAGTTTCATTCACGTGCATCTGGCCAAGTGAACTAATTTTGGGTCAGGGCAGCGATGCTAATAATTCCAGCGTCGCAATTGCCGTTGAGTCGAATGGGGTTTCAATTCTGTTGGCTGGAGATATTGAGCCACCTGTACAGGAAAAAATAGTGCGGGACTTACCCGCTATTAACTTTGATGTCATAAAAGTTGCTCATCATGGCTCTCGGTACCAATCAAGTGACTTTGCAAAGTGGGCCAATGCGGAAACCGCATTTATTTCAGTAGGAAAAGACAACGACTATGGGCACCCAGCGCCCGAGACTATTTCGCTTTATGAATTGACCGGCAGCCAGGTATTTCGCACTGACCTCAGGGGAGATTTAGCAATATCCGTTCAAGATTCCCAGATTCGGGTGGCGACCAGACGATAGTCAGGAGCTCGTGACATATTGAATCCATGGCAAAGGCTTCCGCTACTGATCAAGCACATGTGGTGCTTGCAGTCGGTAAAGAAGCCATTTTGGTCCAGCGGGTAATCGAAGGCGTGATGTCTTCAGCCCGTAAAGCTGACCCCGCAGCCGTTCGCCAAGACATTGTGGCCAGCAATGAATCTGCAGCCGGAGAGTTAGCAAATGCATTGTCTCCATCATTGTTTGGTGAATTAACGGTAATCGTGGTGCAAGGAATCGATGGAGCCACAGATGATGTTGGTGCGATTCTCCTAACCGCAATTTCTGAACTACCTGAACATGTCCGCTTAGTAATTACGCACCCAGGTGGCGTTAAGGGCAAGAAGTTACTTGACACCATCCGAAAAGCAAATGTCCTTGAAGCTGCATGCGGTGAACTAAAGGCCAAAGACTTAGAGGCTGCACTGATTGCCGAATTCCGCAGACACAATCGAAAAGCAACTGCCGGCGCAATTTCTGCGTTGCAAGCATCTATTGGTTCTGGACTAGGGGAGTTATTGGCAGCCGTCTCCCAGTTATGCGCAGATACCGAAGCGGAAGTAATTGATGAGGTTGAAGTCTCGCAGTACTACGCAGGCGTTGTTGGCGTAATGGGCTGGGACTTAAGTGATGCAATGTGGAATGCCCAGCCTGTAGAGCTTTTAGAAAAGTTTCGTTGGGCAATGACAAATGATTCGAATGCAGCAGTGCCTGCCGTGTCTGCAATAACTAGCGGTTTGCGTTCACTTATTAAGTACGCGAGTGCGCCTGCGAACATGAGTGAAAATGAACTAGCACCATTAGTTGGGGTGCCACCTTGGAAGCTTAGATTCTTGCGTGCCCAAAAAGCTAAGTGGCACCCAGATCAACTAGCTGCTGCTGCGCGCCTATTGGCACTTGCAGACAGGTCAAGCAAAGGTACGGTTTATGACGTTGCAATACCGGGTGGACGATCGCTAGAAAGTTCGCAGACTTTGTATCACATGGAAAAAGAGTTCATGGCAATCAGGGCGCCGAAAGAATAGCGCTCGACTTAGAGCAATAAAAAAACCGCCCGAAGGCGGTTTTTCTAAAAGTTAAATTATTTCTTGGCAGCAGTTGTTGCTAGCGCTGACTTGCGGTTAGCTGCCTGGTTCTTGTGGATGACACCCTTTGAAGCTGCCTTATCCAGGGCGCGGGTTGCATCGCGAAGGGCTGAGGCAGTTGCTGCTTCATCACCTGTTGCTAGGGCCTCGCGGAAACGACGAACCTTAGTCTTTAGCGCGCTACGCACTGCCTTATTACGTTCCTGGGCAGCAGCGTTCTGCAAAATACGCTTCTTCTGCGACTTGATATTGGCCACTTTTTGCCTCTTCGTTTATTTGTGTTCGAGCCTCTAGAGTACCTGCGAAGTACCCGAATGCTCAAATTGCGCCCAAGTGTGGGATTATGAGCGAATGTCGAAGGCAATTAACCCCCCAGCGCCGGGTGCCACAGACCCCAAAATTATTCGTAATTTCTGCATTATTGCCCATATCGACCACGGCAAATCGACCCTTGCAGATCGCATGCTCCAGATCACCGGAATCGTGGACCCACGTCACATGCGAGCGCAATACCTAGACCGTATGGACATCGAGCGTGAGCGCGGCATCACCATCAAGAGCCAAGCCGTTCGTCTGCCATTCGTTGCCGATGACAACGAAACTTACGTATTGAATTTGATCGACACACCTGGACACGTTGACTTCACTTACGAAGTGAGCCGAAGCTTGGCAGCGTGCGAAGGCGCAATTCTTTTGGTTGATGCTGCCCAAGGCATCGAAGCGCAGACTCTGGCCAACTTGTACTTAGCGCTTGAAAACAATCTGACGATTATTCCCGTTTTAAACAAGATCGATTTGCCTGCAGCCCAGCCTGAAAAGTACGCAGCTGAAATTGCACACATTATTGGCTGTGACCCAGAAAGTGTTTTGAAGGTTAGTGCGAAAACTGGTGTTGGTGTTGAAGAACTTCTAAATGAAGTTGTTAAGCAAGTACCAGCTCCTGTTGGCGATCCAGATGCACCTGCCCGGGCGCTAATTTTCGATTCCGTTTATGACACTTACCGTGGTGTGGTTACTTACGTTCGCGTAATTGACGGACGCATCCCTGAACGCGATCGCATCAAAATGATGAGCACTGGCGAAACTCATGAAACTTTAGAAGTTGGCGTGATCTCACCTGATCCGGTTTCTTCTAAAGCCATCGGTGTTGGCGAAGTGGGTTACTTGATCACTGGCGTAAAGGACGTGCGTCAGTCACGAGTCGGCGACACTGTCACACTTGCCGCCAAGCCTGCTGCTGAATCATTAGGTGGCTACCGCGATCCAGTGCCAATGGTTTTCTCTGGTCTATACCCACTCGATGGTTCGGACTATCCAGAATTGCGTGAAGCCCTAGACAAACTAAAACTTAACGATGCTGCCTTGGTATACGAACCAGAAACATCAGTTGCACTTGGCTTTGGTTTTCGCTGTGGCTTCCTTGGTCTACTTCACTTAGAAATTGTTCGCGAGCGCCTAGAGCGCGAATTTAATCTCGACTTGATTTCAACTGCGCCTAACGTTGTATACCGAGTCGTAATGGATGACGGTAAAGAAATCATTGTTACGAATCCAAGTGAATTCCCAGGCGGCAAGATTGCTGAAGTTCATGAGCCGATGGTTCGCTCCACAATCCTGACGCCAAGTGAGTTTGTCGGTGCGATTATGGAGCTATGTCAGACGCGTCGTGGCAACTTGCTAGGCATGGACTACTTGTCTGAAGATCGCGTAGAAATGCGCTACACCTTGCCGCTGGCTGAAATCGTGTTCGACTTCTTTGATCAACTCAAGTCAAAGACTCGTGGTTATGCATCACTTGACTACGAACCAACTGGTGAGCAATCTGCCGATCTAGTGAAGGTAGACATCTTGCTTCACGGAGATCCGGTTGATGCCTTTAGTGCAATCGTGCACCGAGACAAGGCTTATAACTATGGCGTCGCAATGGCAGCTAAGTTGAAGGACTTGATTCCAAGGCAGCAATTCGAAGTGCCAATCCAAGCGGCAATTGGTGCTCGAATTATTGCGCGCGAAACCATTAGAGCAATTCGAAAGGATGTTCTTGCCAAGTGTTACGGCGGTGACATCTCACGAAAGCGCAAACTTTTGGAAAAGCAAAAAGAAGGCAAGAAGCGCATGAAGATGGTGGGACGAGTCGAAGTTCCTCAGGAAGCCTTCATTGCTGCGCTATCTACCGACGAAAATGCAGCAAAGGCAAAGGCTAAGTAATGTCCGAATCAAATGGTTCCGCAAAAGTACTTTCATTAAATGTGGTTAATGCTGTTATCCCTGATGTTGGCGGTTCGGTCGGCGTAACAGCTATCGATAAGCGATCTGTTTCTGATTCTCGCGAAGTTACGACTGCTGGCATTGCTGGCGATGAGCGTTCGGACATTCCAAATCACGGGATGCCAGAGCAAGCGGTTTATGCCTACGCTCGCGAAGATTACGAATGGTGGGAAGCCGAACTTGATAGAGAACTTCCCGCTGGAAAATTTGGCGAGAACCTAACAACCGTTGGTATCGATGTAACCAATGCAGTTATTGGTCAGACTTGGCGCATTGGCACCACATTGCTACAGGTAACTGGACCAAGAATTCCATGTGGAACTTTTGCGCGCTGGATGGATGAAGACAAATGGGTTAAGCGCTTCATGGATGAAGGAATGCCAGGTACTTACTTCCAGATTCTTGAAGCAGGCCAAATCACGGCGGGGGATGAAATCGTAATCGAATCCACCCCAGAACATGGCGTAACAGTTAGCGATGTTTACCAATTGGTTTCTGGCGATCGTGATCCAGATCGAATTGCTCGGGTGCTAAATTGCCCAGAACTCCCAGAAGAAATGCACACTCGAGTCTCGGGTTACAACAAGCACTACAGCAAGTAACCAATGCGTACCTTAAGCGCCTACGTTCACATTCCATTTTGTGCGTCAAGGTGCGGTTATTGCGACTTCAATACCTATACAGCAGCTGAACTTCAGCGCGACGGCACATCAATAACAACTGCGACTTATCCAGATCGCGTTATTGCAGAAGTTAATTGGTTACGTAAAGATCAGGCGTCCGATAACCGCGCAATAAGCACAGTATTTTTTGGTGGCGGTACACCTACCTTGATCGACTCCAAAGAACTTGTCAGAATTTTGCAGTCTCTAAAGTCGACTTACGGTTTCACGGATGATGTTGAAGTAACCACCGAAGCAAACCCTGACTCTGTTACTTTGCAAGATCTAGAAATACTTCGCGCTGGAGGATTCACGCGAGTTTCATTCGGACACCAAAGTAGTGCGGCAAATGTTCTAGCGTTACTTGAACGCACTCACACTCCGGGTAAAACTTGGCAAGCAGTTAGCGATGCAAGAAACGCTGGCTTTGAACACGTCAGTGTTGATTTGATTTATGGAAGTCCTGGCGAAACTGACTCAGACCTGTCTGAGACTTTGGATCAAGTATCAGCTGCAGATGTTGATCACGTAAGTGCCTACTCACTAATTGTTGAGCCTGGGACACGACTAGCTGCTCGCGTGGCTAGAGGCGAAGTTCCCAATCCAAGCGATGACGTGGCCGCGCATCGTTATGAGTTGATAGATGCAAAACTCCAAAGCCTTGGCATGACTTGGTATGAAGTAAGTAACTGGTCCAAACCTGGAGGCGAATGCCGACACAACATCGCTTACTGGAGAAATCAAGACTGGCTAGGAATCGGTCCTGGTGCACACGCACATTCCGCAGGAACAAGGTCATGGAACTTAAAGCATCCAGCAGCATGGGCCGCTCGAGTTGATGAAGGCATATCTGCGAGTGCCGAAAGTGAAGTGCTAGAACTTTCTGACATCAGGCACGAAGAGATCATGCTTGGTCTTCGCTTGCGAGAAGGCCTTGCGCTATCGACATTAGAAGACTCTGGGTACGCCCAAGCCCAGCTCGCAGTATCCGAAGGCCTGTTGGATCCCGTGGCATTCGAGGAAGGAAAGGCAATCCTTACGTTTCAAGGCCGCCTGTTAGCCGATGGCTTAGTCGCGCGCCTGTGGGCCTAACCAAGGTTAGACTGGCACTCGATACCTGTGAGTGCTAGGAGTTGCGATGGAAGACCGTAAATTAGCGGTTTTGCGAGCCATTGTTGAGGACTATGTCCAAACTCATGAACCAGTGGGTTCGAAGGCTCTAGCCGATCGCCACTCACTTGGCGTTTCTTCAGCAACTATTCGTAATGACATGTCGGCTTTGGAAGAAGATGGCTACATCAGCGCACCTCATACCAGCGCGGGCCGAATCCCAACCGATAAGGGTTACCGACTTTTCGTTGACAAGCTCAATTCCATCAAGCCAATGTCGCAACCAGAGCGTAAGGCGATTCAAACTTTCCTTGATCAAGCTGTTGATCTAGATGACGTGATGAATCGTACAGTTCGATTGCTGTCACAACTTACAAAGCAAGTTGCTTTGGTTCAGTACCCGTCACTTGGTAGAAGTTCAGTTCGACATATTGAATTAGTTAGTTCCGGTGGCACCAGACTCCTGCTCATTCTGATTGCGGATACTGGTCGAATTGAACAACGCACTGTCGACATGATGAACAAATTCTCCGATGAATTCCTGCAGGACCTACGTACTCGCTTGAATGTTGCGCTCGATGGTCAGTTGTTTACCGATGTACCTGATCGCCTAAATGGATTAGCTGAAAACTTTGCCCCCGAATTTAGACCAGCAGTAAATACCGTTGTTGCCACAATTCTTGATGCAGTAGTTTCCCAAAACGAAGAACGCGTAGTTGTTGGCGGCACCTCAAACTTGGCTCGTGTAGGTGAAGACTTCACTACTGCCGTGGGACCAGTACTTGAGGCACTTGAAGAGCACGTTGTGTTGCTCCGACTGTTTGGTGAAGCGGCAGAACCAGATTCATTAACGGTTCGCATCGGACACGAGAATCCAGTTGAAGAATTGCAACGTGCCTCTGTGGTAACTGTTGGTTACGGTTCAGGGGATCAAGCACTTGCAACTATGGGAATCCTTGGGCCAACTCGCATGGATTATGCCGGTTCAATGGGCGCTGTAAGAGCAGTAGCTAAATATGTCGGCCAAATTTTGAAGGACCAGTAAATATGACTGACTATTACAAAGTACTTGGTGTTAGCCGTGATGCGACACCGGAAGAAATTAAGCGAGCATATCGAAAGCTTGCTCGAGAGCTTCACCCTGACGTAAATCCTGGCGCTGAGGCAGGGGAGCGATTCAAGGATGTAACTTCGGCATACGAAGTTCTTTCAGATCCCCAAAAGCGCGAGATGTTTGATCTAGGTGGAGATCCATTTTCTTCGGGTGGCGGATTTAACTCTGCGGCTGGTTTCGGTTTTGGAGACATCGTTGATGCATTCTTTGGTGGGGGTGGTCAGCGTGGTCCGCGTTCTCGCAAACGTCGTGGTCAAGATGCACTTATCAGGCTTCAAGTCACTCTCGATGAAGCAGCCTTTGGATCCACTCGCGAATTCGCGGTTGATACTGCAGTCACATGTAATTCATGTGAAGGCGAAGGAACATCTTCGGGTGCCAGCATCGTTTCGTGCACCATGTGTGCTGGTCGCGGCGAAGTGCAGTCAGTACAAAAGTCATTCCTGGGCCAGGTTATGACTTCGCGTCAATGCCCACAGTGCCAAGGATTTGGGTCCCTTAACCCGCATCCTTGTGCGGAATGTGCTGGCGATGGTCGAGTTCGAACTCGCAGCACTCTGTCAGTTCAGATTCCACCTGGCGTTGAGGGTGGAACTCGAATTCAAATGACAGGCCAGGGTGAAGTCGGCCCAGGTGGCGGACCTGCTGGAGATCTTTATGTAGAACTAATTGAATTGCCACATCCAGTTTTTCAGCGCAATGGTGATCAGTTACATGCAACCATGTCGCTTCCTATGACTGCTGCTGCACTTGGGGCAACTATGGAACTCGAGACTTTAGATGGCACTGCGCCAATTCACATCAAACCTGGAACACAGTCTGGTTCAACGGTCACATTGCGCGGCCAGGGTATGCCTCGACTGCGCAGTTCGGGCCGCGGAGATTTGGTAGTGCATTTAGAAATCCTGACACCAAGTGGTTTGGATAAAGAACAGGAAGATTTGATCAGGCAGCTGGCGAGCCTGCGCGGCGAAGAAACGCCATCAGCACAACTCCACGAACAATCATCGAGTTTGTTTGGAAAACTTAAGGATGCGTTTACAACACGATGACTGCTGCAGAATTTCTAGTTAATCCGGGTGAGATTAATAAAGACACAAAATCTTTCACGCTTGATGGTGACGAAGGCCGGCACGCGGCAACCGTAAAGCGAATGCGCGAGGGCGAAGTTATTCACCTTTGCGATGGTCAAGGATCCCGAGCGATTGCCACGGTAGTTAAAGTTCACAAGCACAGCTTGGATTTAACAATTGATCAATTCACATTCGAAGAAGCACCAGAACCAAGATTCGTAGTCGTGCAGGCTTTGGCTAAAGGCGAACGCGCAGAACTTGCTGTTGAAATGCTGACTGAAGTTGGAGCCGATGCAATCATTCCTTGGCGAGCAGAACACTCGATAGGTAAGTGGGATTCGGTAGACAAAGGTTTAGAAAAATGGCGTCGCACATCCCGCGAATCCTCAAAGCAATCCAGGCGAGCTTGGATCCCGGAAATTTCCAATTTGAAATCAACCGCTGAAGTTTGCGAACTTATGTCACAGGCACAAAGCGTTTTTGTATTGCATGAGAGTGCGGACCAAGCGCTTGCTGCTTGCGCCATTAGAGAGCAAGGAACGATCATGATCGTTGTTGGTCCAGAAGGTGGAATTTCTCCTGATGAACTTGCTGCGTTTTCTGCGGCTGGCGCGCGCGTCGTTCATATGGGAGCAAGCGTCATGAGGACTTCAACAGCTGGGGCAATTGCCGTTGGTGGACTTCTTATGCGCAGCCAACGTTGGTCATAGGTATTAAGAAATTGTGAGTAGGTAGTTATGAGCACTGTAAATGACTGTTTGTTTTGCAAGATAGCAACGGGTGTAATTCCGGCAGACATCATCGTTGAAAATGATCATGCACTTGCGTTTCGTGACATTGACCCGAAGGCTCCCACTCACGTTCTAGTGATTCCGAGAAGTCATTTTGCTGATGTAGATGAATTAACCGAAAGAGATCCAGATTTAGCTGGCAAGCTCTTGGCTCTAGCTTCAGAAGTGGCAAAGCTTGAGGCGCTAGGAACGGGCTATCGGATTGTGACCAATATCGGTGAAGATGCCGGTCAATCTGTGGCACATGTGCATTTCCATGTTTTGGGCGGTCGAAGCCTGACCTGGCCTCCGGGATAGCCAACTCACCCTCATTGTTTCTGCCATAGAATTAGGTCAAATGACAGTTTCTGCCACGCCATCCCACTCAGTTGTGATTGTGCCGACTTCCACTCCAATGGTTTCGGTTACAGGCGCACGTGATGAATTAATCCGAGTTATCGAAAAATCCTTTTCTGACTCGGTGATTTTGGTGCGCGGCAACGAGATCACTATTGATGGCCCAAAGCCAAGCGTCGAACTAATTGAAACCCTGATTTCAGAGATGCTAGTTATGTTGCGAACTGGCCAAGGCCTTACGCCAGAATCTGTCGAGCGCTCAATAGCAATGCTTCGCTCCGATGTCCGCCCAGCTGACGTTCTGACGGCAAACATCATTTCTAGCCGTGGTCGCACGATTCGCGCCAAAACGTTGAATCAAAAGAAGTACGTAGATGCAATTGATGAAAACACTATTGTTTTTGGAATTGGTCCTGCGGGAACTGGCAAGACGTACCTTGCCGTCGCTAAAGCAGTGCAAGCGCTTCAAAGCAAGCAAGTCACTCGAATCATTCTTACTCGACCTGCGGTTGAAGCGGGAGAGCGTTTAGGTTTCTTGCCAGGAACGCTTAGTGAAAAAATCGATCCGTATTTACGACCTTTGTATGACGCGCTACATGACATGGTTGATCCGGATTCAATTCCACGCCTTATGACAAGTGGAACTATCGAAGTTGCGCCATTGGCCTACATGCGTGGCCGCACGCTTAATGATGCCTTCATTATTTTGGATGAGGCACAAAATACTTCTGCCGAACAGATGAAGATGTTTTTAACTCGACTTGGCTTTGGTTCCACCATGGTTATCACTGGAGACGTTACCCAAATTGACTTGCCATCAGGCACGGCCAGCGGACTACGAGTCGTCCGAGAAATTTTGTCTGATGTTGAGGACGTCTCGTTTTGCGAGCTAACCTCCACCGACGTAGTCCGTCACAAATTAGTAGGCCAAATTGTTGATGCTTATGGGCGATACGATGAAAAACGCTCAACTCAGGATCAGCGCCCAGATCGTAGGAATTCATAATCATGTCAATTGACGTAAATAACGAATCTGATTTTGAAGTTAATGAACTTGAGATCTCTGCGCAGGCTCAGTTTGTACTTAGAAGCCTTCACATAAACCCAGCCGCTGAACTGTCTGTGCTTCTTGTTGACGAAGTTGCAATGACTGTGTTGCACGAAAAGTTTATGGACGAGCCAGGTCCTACAGATGTCTTGAGTTTTCCAATGGATGAACTCCGCGCCGGTACTCCTGATCGAGTTAGCGAAGAGGGTGTACTAGGTGACGTGGTGCTATGTCCTGCAGTCGCACAACGACAGGGCGAACAAGCGGGCCACAGCATGGAAGTTGAATTACGCCTGCTGCTAACTCATGGAATCTTGCACTTACTTGGCCACGATCATGCTGAGCCAGAAGAACATAAAGTCATGTTCGGATTGCAAGCACAACTGCTTGCACAATGGGAAGGTGAGCGCAACGCTCGTGGCCTAGCTTGAGTCAAAATGCATTTCTAATTGTTTTGGCGATTGCAATGGTGCTGTTGGCCGCTGTTTTTGTTGCGACTGAAACAGCCTTAGCGCGCGTGAGCAAGGCAACTGTTGATCAACTCCGCAAAGATGGCAGCAAGAGCGCTGGGCGCTTAAGCAAGCTTCTCGATGATCGAGCAAAGTACGTTAACTCGCTACTTTTTGCGCATCTAACAATGTCAACAATTGCAATCGTTTTAGTTACAACAGCATCCTTGAATCTTTTTGTAGATAACAATGCGGCATTGGTGAGTTCATCAGCCATCATGGTTTTGGTTGGTTACATTTTGCTTGGGGTCGCTCCGCAAACTCTAGGTCGGCAAAAAGCTGACAAGATCGCGCTTTCAACAGTCCCATTAACTCGCATGGTGACCGTAATCTTCGGGCCATTGACTCGGCTATTCATCTTGGTTGGAAATGCAATCACTCCAGGTCAAGGCTTTAGAGAAGGTCCATTCTCAACTCAGGCTGAACTTCGTGAATTAGTTGATATGGCGGGTGCCGATTCGGTTATTGAAGATGACGAACGACAGATGATTCATTCGGTTTTCGAACTTGGTGACACTATTGCTCGCGAAGTCATGGTGCCTCGCACTGAAATGGTGTGGATTGAAACGCACAAGACTTTGCGCCAAGCAATGTCCCTTGGACTTCGCTCTGGCTATTCTCGAATCCCAGTAGTCGGGGAGGGCATAGATGACATCGTTGGAGTTATTTATGTCAAAGACATCGCAAGAAGAGTTTTTGAGCACCAGGAATCCCAAAGTACTGAACGAGTATCGGAATTGATGCGTCCGGCATTTATGGTTCCTGATAGTCGAAGCGTTGACGAATTGTTACGAGATATGCAAAGCGCTCGCACGCATCTTGCGGTTTTAGTTGATGAGTACGGTGGCACCGCAGGACTTGTAACAATTGAAGACGTCTTAGAAGAAATTGTTGGCGAAATTGCTGACGAACACGACGTACTTGGCCCAGACATTGAAGAACTTGCCAATGGCGAATATCGGGTGAGCTCACGACTGCACGTTGATGATCTTGCTGAACTTCTTGAGTTAGAGATTCCGGATGAAGGCGTTGACACAGTTGGTGGCCTGATGGCTAAGCGCCTAGGTATTGTGCCGATTCCAGGTGCCAGCGTTGATCTAGATTCATGGACGCTGACCGCTGAATCAACTGCCGGGCGTCGCCATCGCATCGATACGGTAGTTATTTCACGAGACTCGTTCATGACTGAAGATGAGGTCGAATCTAATGACTAGTTGGAATGCAGAAGACGACAAGCTTGCAGTTTTAGCTAAAGGGGCACGCTCGCGTGTCCAGGCAAAAATTGGCGCAGCGCTTCGGGACGAAACCGGAAGAACTTATGCCAGCGCCGAAGTTGAAGTTGGATCTCTAAAGCTTTCTGCCGTGGAAATGGTGGTTGCTCAAGCTGTTGCTTCCGGATCTACTGGTGTAGAAGCAATAGTTGTTTCTCCAGCAAACGAATTTAGTATTTCTGATTCGGCTCTTGAGCTAGTTCGCGCATTTGCAGGCAGCGATATTCCAATTTATGTAATTGACGAAACCGGCAAACCTGTCGATTCGCGATTAACGTGACAATCATTTCCAGCGTTGATTCGTCTCCAAAAAGTGGGAGACAGGTCGCAGTTGTTTCAGTACTTCTGGCTTGCGTGCTGTTTAGCACTAGTGCAACGGGTAGGGCTTACTTAGATTTTCCAGGTAGCAGCATTTCAGTTGGTGCTTGGCGAGTATTTCTTGGTGGCGTCGGCCTGGCTGCTTATGCAGCAATTAGATATGGAACGACTGGTTTACGAAAACTGGTAAAACTTCCAATTGTTTGGGTTATGGCACTAGCAGTTCTCTCTTATCAAATTTCGTTCTTTATCGGAGCCGCTCGTATTGGTGTGGCAATGGGAACCTTAGGAGCACTTGCGACTGCGCCATTTTTTGCTGGGCTACTGGGTTGGATAGTTGGCACTGGAAAGCCCACGGCAATCTGGGCCGTCTCAACACTTATGGGAATCATCGGCCTAGCTTTGATTACCGGTGTAAGCGAAGTTCGAGACAACTTGGGATTCTTTGCGGTATTCATTTCCGGTGTGATGTACGCGATCTTTACAGTTTTTGGAGTTCGCTTAACCCGCACTCACGATGTGACTGGAGCAGAAGTGCTTGGCGCTGCCTTTGGAATCGGCGCGGTCCTGTCGCTTCCAATCGTGTTGTTTACAAGTGCGTGGGTAAATAGCGCACTCTTAGTTGGTTTTGTTCTGTACATCGGCTTAGCAACAACAGCACTTGGGTACATTCTGTTTGGAAATGGCCTAACTCACTTAAGTCCAGGAACAGTTTCGACATTGACATTGGCTGAGCCAGTACTGGCGACCTTGATGGGGGTTTTCATTTTGGGTGAAGCAATGAATCTGCGAGGCTGGATCGGCTGTGCCGTAATTATTGGAGCCTTAGCGTTACTGGGTATCGTTGAATCACGAACCCCATCAAAACCAAATCTGGAGACTTCAAATGCGTAGTGGTTTTACTTGCATAGTGGGTCGTCCAAACGTTGGTAAATCAACTTTGACGAATGCCTTAGTAGGGCAAAAAGTTGCAATCACCTCAGATCGACCACAAACCACTCGGCACACAATTCGTGGAATCGTTACAAAGCCTGAAGGCCAATTGATTCTGATTGATACACCAGGCGTGCATAAACCACGAACTTTGTTGGGCGAGAGACTCAATGCTTTAGTTGCCGACACTTGGTCTGAAGTTGATGTTGTTGTTATGTGTTTTCCAGCGAATGAGGCAATTGGACCTGGCGACCGCTTTATTGCCGAACAAATTGCTTCGATACCCCGGGTTAAGAAAGTTGCCGTGGTAACCAAGATCGATACAACCGACAAACAAGCAGTTGGCGAACAGTTACTTGCTGTCCAAAAGCTTGGGCAAGAACTTGGCATCGATTGGGCTGAATTAGTTCCTGTCTCAGCAGTTGCTGATAATCAAGTTGATTTACTGAGCGACCTGCTTATGGGGATGCTGCCGGAAGGTCAGATTCTTTATCCAGATGGCGAACTTACTGATGAGCCAGAGTTGATCATGATTGCGGAACTGATTCGAGAATCCGCACTTGAGGGAGTGCATGACGAATTGCCGCACTCAATTGCCGTGGTAATTGATGAGATGGCCATGCGCGCTGATCGACCAGAAGATAAACCGTTAATGGATATCTTCGCGTTGATTTACGTAGAGCGCGAGAGTCAGAAGCACATCGTTATCGGCAAAGGTGGCAGCAGACTAAAGGAAGTTGGAACGGAAGCACGGATTGCGATTAGCAAGATGCTTGGCGTGCCGGTTTACCTAGACATTCGAGTCAAGATTGCTAAGGACTGGCAACGCGATCCTAAACAGTTATCCAGACTAGGTTTCTAGCTCTTTTTCTTGAGTTGGCTTTGTTCGATTTCGGCCAATTCTGGAATCAATTCATAACGTTTGCCATATGTATCAAGCAATGCAACCATTGCTGCCGCTACCGGAACAGAAACAATTGCTCCTACAGCACCAAATAAGTTCGCAAAGACAATTACCGAGCCAAATGCAACCGCGGGATGAATGTCCATAGTTATTCGACTCAACCGAGGCGAAAGTAAGTAGTTTTCAATTTGCTGGTAAACAGAGGCGAAGATAACTATAAACAGCGCGTCCATCGGGTTATCGAATACTGCAAACAGCACGGGAATCAAGATTCCGATGTAGGTACCAATAGTCGGAATAAATTGGCTGGTAATTCCTGTGATCAAGCCCATTGGCAACCAGTAAGGCAACCCAATTGCTGCAAAGAACAAGGAATGTGCAGTCGCAGAGGCTAAAGCCAACAAAACCTTTGAAACTACAAATCCACCAGTTTTCTTAACTGTTATGTCCCAAGTTGTAACAACAACTTTTTGGGCTGCTGGATTCATCATTGCGCCAATAGTTTTCCGCAGCCGTGGCGCATCCGCGGCTAGGTAGAAAGAAAACAGTGCAAGTGTCAGCAGTTGAAATAGACCACCGATTATGCCGGAGACTATTCCAACAAATCCACCAGCAAAATTACTAGCCCAGTCAGCAATTTGGGCTGGCTGGATATTGAGTTGATTAATTAGTTGATTTGGATCAAAATCCTGATTAAAAGTTGAGTTAACCCAATTTGTAAAATCGGTTACCAGGGCAGGAATGTCCGTAATCAATGAAGATGCCTGTGAAAACAGGATCCCACCGAATAATGCTACGAAAGCTCCGGCTACAAGTGTTACGCCCAACATGACCAAACCAGTGGCAGAACCTCTGCGCCACCCCTTTGAAGCCAGAGCAGAAACGGCAGGCTCCATAGCAATTGCAAATAGAAGGGCAAGAAGCAGTAAGAGAATGAAGCTAACGTTCTGCTGGAAGACCCAAAGCCCGAGCAGCGCTGCCGCTGTGAAAAGAATAAGAGTCCGAAAGACCCATTTGATTGAAGCTTTATCGAATCCGGTAACTCTAATTGGTTCTTTAGGCGAAGAGGTCATGAAAAGAGGTTACCTGACCCACACTTCACATACAGGCGTGACACCATAGACCTATGCCTAGTTATCGCGCCGAAGCAATTGTTTTGCGCACACATAAGTTGGGCGAAGCTGATCGAATCATCACCCTTTTGACGCGCGAACGAGGAAAAGTTCGAGCTGTTGCAAAAGGCGTGCGGCGCACAAAGAGTAAGTTCGGCGCTCGCTTAGAACCGTTTAGCCGGGTCGATTTATTGGTCTTCGAAGGCAAGAACTTGGACATCATCACGCAAGCTGAATCCTTGAATGCTTATGGCCAAGACTTGGCGTTGGATTATTCACTCTGGACTGCAGGACAAACAATGCTTGAGACTGCAGATCGACTTACTCCTGAGGATTCAATTTCAGCCGAGTCCCAATACTTGCTTTTGGTGGGAGCATTAAGAACTTTAGTTACTGGCGAGCATGCAGCCGGGCTGGTCCTAGATGCCTTCCTGCTTCGGTCGCTTTCAATGGCTGGGTATTCACCAACATTGAGTGCCTGCGTAATTTGCGGACTGGCAGGTACGCAACCGTTCTTCCATGTTTCAACTGGTGGCGCATTGTGTGTAGAACATCGGGTTCCGGGAAGCGTTGCACCTCGTCCAGAGTCTTTTGAATTAATGCAAGCACTTTTGTCGGGGGACTGGGACGTTGCCGATGCATCAGTCGCTAGAGACAGAACTGAAGTTTCTGGGCTGGTAGCCGCTTACACTCAATGGCACTTAGAACGAGGACTTAGATCACTGCCATTAGTTGACCGGCAGACAACCTGAACATGGCAGACTTGAACTATGTTGCTTAATCCACCGCCACATTCTTCTGGGGTCAAGCCACCAAAAATTCAACCTGATTTAATTCCTAATCACATTGCAGTAGTTATGGATGGAAATGGTCGGTGGGCCAAAGAGCGTGGATTGCCACGAACCGCTGGGCATGAAGCCGGCGAAGCAAGTTTGATGGACTGTATTTATGGATCATTGGAACTTGGAGTTGGCTGGCTTTCGGCGTATGCATTTTCAACTGAAAATTGGCGACGCTCGCCAGAAGAAGTTCGATTCCTGATGAATTTCAATCGCGATGTAATTCGCAGACGTCGCGATGAAATGAATGACCTGGGAGTGAGAATCCGATGGGCAGGTCGACGCCCCAAGCTTTGGCGTTCAGTAATTGAAGAACTTGAAGCCTGTGAAAAGTTAACGGCAAAGAATTCAAAACTGACCGTAACTATGTGCGTGAATTACGGGGGACGGGCAGAAATCGTTGATGCAGTTTCTGCTATTGCCCAACAAGTCGCGGATGGAAAAATTGATCCAAAGAAAGTTACTGAAAAAACCATAAAGAAGTATTTAGACGAACCAGATATGCCTGATGTAGATCTTTTCGTCAGGTCCAGTGGTGAACAGCGCTTAAGCAACTTCTTGCTCTGGCAAAGTGCTTACTCAGAGTTTGTTTTCTTGCCGACACTTTGGCCAGACTTTGATCGTCGTCATTTATGGCATGCCTGTGAAATTTACGCTTCACGTGATCGGCGTTATGGGGGAGCGGTCCCTAATCCATTGCCAGAGAATTAAACCTTCTTGCAAGCTCGACAGATTCCTGTGATCTCAAGTGTGTGAGAAATTTCCGTAAACCCATTATCAATACCGACTTGTTTGGCCCACACTTCTAACGCTTCACCAGTGATTTCAATTGCGAGCCCACACTTGGTGCAAGTTAAGTGATGGTGATGGCTGGAGCTGCATAGTCGATATTGCGATTCGCCATCGGCGCCAATGATCATGTCGACATCACGCACTTCGAACATTTCAGTTAAGTTTCGGTACACCGTTGATAGTCCGATGGTTTCACCATTAGCAGTTAGTAAAGCGTGAATCTCTTGAGCGCTTCTAAAGTTTTCCTGAGATGCAAGAGTTTCAGTAATCGCTTTGCGCTGCTTAGTTAAACGTTGCGTAGCCATGGTTAACCATGAACCAAGGTAACAATTGCGAACATGATTACAACGCCGGTAACAGTTGCAAGAAGTGTCATCCGGGAAGGCTTTGTGCTGTGTGCTTCAGGCAGGATGTGTGAAGTTGCCAAGTAAATCAAGAAGCCAGCAAATAGCGCCAAGTACAAACCAAGGAAGTTGTCGGATAGAACAATTCGCGCACCAAGGAAAGCGCCGGCAATTCGAGCAACGCCATCAGCGATTAGCAGCATGACTGCACGGGATTGCCACTTACCAGCAGAAATAAGCATCGAGACGGTATTCAAGCCATCTGTGAATGCGTGAGCCAAAACTGCGATCGCAACGATCCAGCCAAGTGAAGAACTGACCTGAAAAGCAATACCGATAGCAAGACCATCAAGGAACACGTGGATAACCATCGCCGAGGCGGCAATGACGCCTGTTGAGTTATGGGAGTGCTCATGGCCGTCGTTGTATTTTGAATCGTGCGGCTCATGTGCACCTGAATAGCGCTCCAGAATATGCAGGGCCAGGAAGCCAACTACAAACATGACCATTACGGCTGGAACGTGTCCAACTTCAAGGCTGCTTAATTCAAAAACCTCTGGAATCAGATCGAAGGAAACCAGGCCGAGTAAAAGTCCAGCACTTAGGCCAAGAACTAAATGCATGCGTTCACGTGCTTGCAGCGCAAGGAAGCCACCTAAGAAGGTTGCGAGAACGGTACTGAGGGCAACTAACACGGCCATGAGAACTCCTTTATTGGGAACAATTCCCAATAGTAGGTTTAATGAGAACCATTGTCAATAAGCTTCCGCTGTTTTTGAGCAAACCCGTGCTTGACTTGGGTTATGGGCCAAGCAAATAAACCAAAAAAACCAAATCCAGCGGTTCCGGTGGTTACGCATTCAGCGCTTCGTAAGCGGGTAACTGATATGAGCGCACCTGCACTTCTGCGGATTCACGGCCTGCCAAAGTTCCTGGTTCCGGGCTTGATTGCAGTCCTGATGCTCTTGGGCTTGTTTTTGCCAGCGCCATATTCTGGAATTTCGTTAACCGTAGTGAGCTTGTTTATCGGGTGGCTTATGTATTTGTCTTGGCCACTGCTTGATTCAAAATCACGTTTAATTCGTTTTCTGGTGTTCTTAATCTTGGTAGCGGCAACTGCAGTTAATTTCGGCGCTTAATTTTCATGCTGGGAACATTTCACGCAGTTTGGACATTTGATGTTGCGGATCCAAGTACTTGGAAACAAGAAGCTAAAGATGCCATCAAAGTTCTGCAAGTACGACCAGGCTTCGTAGCTGCCAGCGTTTTTCACAATGCAGATATGTCCGAGCGATATCTAGTCAAAACTGACTGGGTTGATGTTGGTTCCTATCGCCGAGCACTTGGCTCAATGGAAGCAAAAATTGGAGTCTGGCCGTTTCTTGCAAACATGCGGGACGAACCTACAGCTTTTGAATTGCTTATGGATTTCAATCCTGATTCTGAAATCGAATTTGAATCAAGCGTCAATGGCGAAGTTAGCTAGTTGCCTTCAAAGCAACTAGCGCAGCTTTGCCTTCTTTAGTAACGCTGTAAGTGTAGGTAATCTCGCCTAACGGTTCATCGTCAGAACTAATTACACTTTTGGCAACTCGACCTTCAGAATCGAGCGTGTAAACCGTTACGTACTTTGCTAGGTCAATGGTGTTTGTAATCGTGTATTCGCCCGGAGCGCTGAGAATTACTGATCCTTGATCGTTACCGCCAGCAACAAGTCCGTCTAATTCAGAAATAGTTCTTGCTGGCATCATCGAAGTTTCATCCATTTCAAAAACGGAATCAGCATCAACGTCATAGCTCGCACATACATCGGATTTTGGATCCTGCACAGCGACTTGAACCATCACGCCGTCAGTATCAAACCAGAGTTCAGTCAATCCTGACTCCGCAGCACTTTCCTGGGACTTTACTAAGGCAGCGCGAAATTCACTTTCAGCAGCCGGTTCAATCTCATTTGGACTCAGCGAAGGTTGGGGTTCCAGTGTTGGAGCAGCCACACCGGAATCGTTAGAAGCGTTTGCGTCAGGGGAGTCATTGCCACAACCAGCGGTTAAGCCCACCACCGCAACGAGGGCAAGGCTCAATCCAAAGGAACGAAAGTTGGCTTTGTTTGTCTGCAAAAGGTTCATCTCCTCCATCGTAACTTGAATACCAATTACGTCAGATTCCCTAGATAGAATGGGGTTTCCTGCTTCCGGCAACCAGTCGGACAGCCTTATCGGATGTTGAGTTTCATGGATCGCGTAGACGCTGTAGTAAATCTGTCCAAACGTCGGGGATTTGTTTTCCCAAGTAGCGAAATTTACGGTGGATCTAGATCTGCCTGGGATTACGGCCCACTTGGCGTAGAACTTAAAGAAAATGTTCGACGCCAATGGTGGAAAGCGGTTGTTCAATCCCGCGAAGACGTAGTTGGCATTGACTCTGCAGTAATTTTGGCGCCTCAGGTGTGGGCAGCATCGGGACACCTTGCCACATTTACTGACCCGCTAACTGAGTGCACCTCATGTCATAAGCGATTCCGCGAAGATCACTTGCTCGAAGAATTTGAAGAACGTAAAGGTCGCGCACCTGAAGGCGGACTGGCTGGCGTACCTTGCCCTAACTGTGGCACTAAGGGCGAATTCACTGAACCAAAAATGTTCAATGGAATGCTCTCAACAAACCTTGGCCCAGTAGTTGATGAAAACTCATTGCATTACCTACGCCCAGAAACTGCGCAAGGCATTTTCACAAACTACGCAAACGTTGCAGCCTCTTCTCGCAAGAAGCCACCATTTGGAATTGGCCAAACCGGTAAGTCATTCCGAAATGAAATCACGCCAGGTAACTTCATTTTCCGAACCCGTGAATTTGAACAGATGGAAATGGAATTCTTTGTGCCACCGGGCACTGACGAAGAATGGCATGAGTACTGGCTTGAAGAGCGTTGGAATTGGTATGTAGACCTAGGTTTATCGACTGATAACTTGCGTCGCTTCGAACATCCAAAAGAAAAGCTTTCGCATTACTCCAAGCGCACTACTGACATCGAATACCGATTCCAATTTGGTGGCAGTGAGTTTGCTGAGCTTGAAGGTATTGCAAACCGAACTGACTTCGACTTGAAAGCACATATGGAAGCTTCTGGCAAAGACTTGTCATTCTTTGATCAAGAATCGGGCGAGAAGTACGTTCCTTATGTAATCGAACCTGCTGCTGGTTTAACCCGCGCAGTTTTGGCATTCATGCTCGAGGCTTATGACGAAGATGAAGCTCCTAACACCAAGGGTGGCGTTGATAAGCGCGTTGTTATGCGTTTTGATAAGCGATTGGCACCAGTCAAGGCGGCAATTTTGCCATTGTCACGGAATGCTGACTTGAGTCCAAAGGCTAAAGACTTAGCAACCGAGCTTCGCAAGAACTGGAACATCGAGTTTGATGATGCTGGTGCAATTGGTCGTCGTTACCGTCGTCAAGACGAAATCGGAACTCCGTACTGCATCACAGTTGACTTCGAAACCCTTGAAGACAATGCAGTAACTATTCGCGATCGAGACACAATGGAACAAGAGCGCGTTGGACTTGATTCAGTTGTTACTTGGTTAGGCTCCCGCCTCGTTGGCTGCTGATGTTTGCAGACTTATTAGCCACTGATCCGGTAATCGAACTTGCGCCTATGGCGGGAGTTACGAATCGGGCATTTCGGCGAGTCTGTCGTGAGGCTTCCTCTCAGATCCGAAATTCAGTTGGTCAAGTAGACGTGGATCACACGGTCTACGTTGCCGAAATGACGACATCGCAAGCATTGCTGATGCGTCATCCAGAAACGATTGATTTAGTAACTTTCGATTCTGACGAAAAAACTAGAAGCGCCCAGCTTTATGGGGTTGACCCTGACATTGTTGGCGCAGCCGTAAAGATGCTTGTCGATGAAGACATGGCAGACCATGTTGATTTGAACTTTGGTTGCCCAGTTCCGAAGGTAACTCGCAAGGGTGGCGGTAGCGCACTTCCTTGGAAGCGAGATCTGTTTTCCAGCATTGTGAATTCAGCCGTAAAGAATGCCCGAGGCAAAGTCCCAGTGACCGTAAAGATGCGCGTTGGCATTGATGCTGATCACATTACTTATTTAGACGCCGGAAAGATTGCATCCGATGCAGGCGTTACTTGGGTTGCGCTACATGGTCGCACAGCCGCGCAGTATTACGGTGGCAAAGCAGACTGGACCACTATCGCAAGACTTGTTGAACACATTCCAAATACTCCTGTACTTGGTAATGGAGATATTTGGTCAGCAGCAGATGCGCAACGAATGCTGGATGAAACGGGCGCACGGGGAGTAGTTGTTGGCAGAGGCTGCCTGGGTCGGCCTTGGTTGTTTGGTCAGATTCGCGCATCCTTTGCTGGAGAAGCCGTACCCGCCGAACCGAACGGTGGAGTAATTGTTGATTTAATGCGTCGTCATGCTGATCTGTTAGTAGAAATGCACGGCGACGAATTCCGCGGCTGCCAAGAGATGCGTAAGCACATGGCCTGGTACTTAAAAGGCGTTGTGGCGGGAAGTGAAACCCGTGGCGCATTGTCTTTGATTTCCAGCTTGAAAGAATTTGATGACTTACTAAGCACAATTAATCGAGATCAACTTTTGGATGAAGAATTAGCAAAACTTCCGCGTGGCAGAACGACGCCGGATCGTCGAGTTAATCTGCCTGATGGTTGGTTGAACTCACAGAGCATGTCACAAAATGAAGTTGAAACAGTGCGTGAAGCTGAGCTCGCAGTAAGTGGTGGGTAGATGTTAGGCACCTATTCCGAATTTGATTCCCAGCGCTGGGTTGATGAACCTAACAAGAGTGTGGAGCGAACGGAGTTTGCGCGCGATCGCGCTCGCGTTATGCATAGCTCCGCACTTCGACGCCTTGGGGTAAAAACTCAGGTTATGGAAGCTGGCCAAGAGGATTTCCCGCGCACTCGACTGACGCACTCACTTGAGGTAGCTCAAGTTGGACGTGAACTTGGCTCAGCGTTAGGTTGCGACCCTGACTTAGTCGACACTGCTTGCTTGTCACACGATTTAGGCCACCCGCCATTTGGCCACAACGGCGAAACTGCGCTTAATGAACTCGCTAAAGACATTGGTGGGTTTGAAGGAAATGCTCAGTCATTCCGATTGCTAACTCGATTAGAGCCAAAAGCAGTTAGTCCATCATCCGGACCACGACCAGGTCAGACCATTGGATTGAACTTAACTCGAGCATCACTTGATGCCGCATCGAAGTATCCATGGACGAAACAACCTGGTGAAGTTAAGTTCGGTGTTTACGAAGATGATGCAGATGTTTTTGCTTGGGTACGTGAAGGCGTAACCGGAACTACATCATGCTTTGAAGCGCAAGTTATGGATTGGTCTGATGACGTTTCCTATTGTGTTCACGATGTAGAAGATGCGGTTTTTGCCGGACATGTAAACATCGATATTTTGAAGTCCAGCACTGGGCGTAGTGAAGTGGTCGAGGTGGCTCAGAAATGGTACGGATCAGATTTTGCTAAAGCTGAACTAGATGCTGCGTTGATTCGCGTAAGCACGCTTCCAAGTTGGCCAGCGTCATTTGATGGCACTATGCGCTCCTTGGGAGAGCTTAAGAATCTAACCAGCACCTTGATCGGTCGATTCTGTGTGGCGGCCCAGCAGGCTACCCAGGCTGAATATGGAAAACGTCCGTTAACTCGATACGAGGCATCCTTGATAGTTCCGGATGAAGCTCGCTACGAAGTAACTGCACTTAAGGCCTTGGCTGCAAGATTTGTTATGAACCGGGCAGGTGCTGATGAAATGTATGCCCGCCAGCGTCAGCAGATTCAGGACTTAGTTGAATTCTTAAACCAGGACTCAGAAGCTAACTTAGATCGCTTCCACACTGAACTGTGGCTTGAGGCCACTACGCCAGCGGCTAAATTCCGCGTAGTTATTGACCAGGTGGCTGCACTCACAGACGTCAGCCTTGTGCAGTGGCACCAACGCAGCTGCACGTAACATAGGGGACGTGGCAGGAAAAATTCGCGAAGAGGACGTAACCTCAGTTCGCGAGCGAGCCCGAATTGATGAAGTGGTTCGGGAAACCGTCACATTAAAGGCAGCCGGTGGTGGAAGCTACAAAGGCCTTTGCCCATTCCATGACGAGCGATCACCTTCATTTCACGTAACACCCAGCAAGGGTTTGTATCACTGCTTTTCTTGTGGTGAAGGTGGCGACGTCATTACTTTTGTTCGCAAAATTGACGCACTTTCGTTCACTGAAGCTGTTGAGAAATTAGCAGTTAAATACGGCATCATCTTG
Source organism: Candidatus Nanopelagicales bacterium (assembly GCA_030157865.1). Classification (GTDB taxonomy): domain Bacteria; phylum Actinomycetota; class Actinomycetes; order S36-B12; family UBA5976; genus UBA5976. The sequence goes on from JAOATY010000006.1 coordinate 74,458, forward strand.
CGTTATGAAGAAGGCGGGGGCTCTTCTTCAGGTCAACAGGGTCAACGCGCGCGGTTAATTGAAGCCCACAAAATTGCTGGTGCTTTTTACAAGACTCAACTTTTGTCTCCAGAGGCTCAACATGCCCGCACTTTCTTAACAGAACGCGGCTTTGATCAAGCATCATGGGATTTGTTTGGTGTTGGCTATTCACCATCAGGCTGGGATGGCTTACGCAATGAATTGCGAAGCAAAGGTTTCTCTGAGGAAGAAATGATCACGGCAGGTCTCGCCGTATCAGGGCAGCGTGGCGCTTACGACCGATTCCGCGATCGCGTGATGTGGCCAATTCGAGATTCCAGTGGGGACACGATTGGATTCGGCGCTCGCAAACTTACCGAAG
>JAOATY010000007.1 GCA_030157865.1 Candidatus Nanopelagicales bacterium
GTGGGCCCTGACGGGCTCGAACCGTCGACCCACGGATTAAAAGTCCGTTGCTCTACCAACTGAGCTAAAGGCCCTACCTTGCCTTTCGGCAATTCCCCAATCTTATCGGTTTTAGGGCTTTTCTAGAACTCGAGGTTCCGCACCCAGCATTACGCCCTTGGTGATCTTGGAATGAAATAGTCCCTCAAATGAGCGACAATAGAAATAGTAAGAACCCATTAGGAGAACACAATGTATCCAGCTCGCGACCTCTACACAGTTGTCGTGCCGCCTGCTGACCAAATTGATGGTGGCGTGGAATCTGGAATTGTCCTAATTCATGGACTAACTGGATTCATGGATGCCGGTGGCGGTGGCCGCCTGGCTGTGGCACACATCTTGGAAACCATGAAGAATCGTCCAGTGGCTTACTTCCACATCGATTCGCTTTACGACTACCGCGGTCGTCGTCCAAAAACAATCTTTGATTCAGATCATTACGAATCAATGGACCTTCCACACATCACACTTTCTGAAGTTACCGATGGTGAAGGTCAGACCTTCTTATTGCTTCACGGTGTTGAACCAGATCTTGGATGGCAGAGCGTTGTTCGCAGCGTCATCGAATTGATTCGTGAATACGGCGTTCGCTTAACCGTAGGTATGCATGCAATTCCATGGCCAGCGCCACACACTCGTCCAGTTGAAATTACAGCGCACTCTTCTGATCCAGAACTAATTGGAATTCATCAACCATGGGTTGGCCAAGTTGAAATTCCAGGCAGCTTGCCAGCACTAATTGAACTTGAAGCCACTAAGGCGAAGTTGCCTGCAATGGGTTACGCCGCTCATGTGCCGCATTACTTGGCTGGCGGTGACTATCCGAAGGCTGCACTTGCACTGCTTGATCAGTTGGCTCTAAGCACTGGTTTAGTTTTGCCACGCGACACCCTGCGCACTGCAGCAGCCGAAATGGATGCCGACATCGACAAGCAGATTCTTTCTATCGACGAGAATCGCGAAGTTGTTGCATCCCTTGAACAACAGCATGACTCGATGATGGAAACTCGTCGTGAGTTAACTGCAGGTTCTGATGGCAGCATGGTCAGTGGCGATGAATTGGCCGCGAGCTTTGAGCAATACCTTGCTGAAATGGACGAAAAAGGCGAAACCGAAAGTTAGTTAACGCTTTCGTCTGGAAAAACTAAAGTTCCAGGTTCTAGGTTTGCTCCGGCATTAATTTGTGCGCGTTCTGCAATCACTGTGTCAACGATTGTGCAGTCACTTGAAATCTTCGCTGCCGTACTAACAATTGAGTTTGTAATTTTGGTTCCGCTACCGACTTCAACGTCAGCAAAAATCACGCTGCGATCAATGACTGCGCCGGCACCAACGATTGCGTTGTGACCGATGTAAGTTCCACCAGTGATTGAAGCACTGCTGTCGACCTTTGCAGTTGGTTCTATTAGGGATTCACCCGTTCGACCAGTAAGTAATGGTGAAGGTGCAATTCCTCGAACTAAATCTGCTGAACCCTTTGCGAAGGCAAGTGGTGTTCCAAGGTCTAACCAATAGCCATCGTCAACAACGCCAATCACCATGCGATCCGCTGCAAGAAGTTCTGGGAAAGTTTCGCGCTCAACAGAGACCGGACGATCACTTGGAATCGAATCAATCACGGAACGCTTAAAGATATAGCAACCGGCATTGATTTGATCGGTGACGATTTCTTCTAGAGTAGTTGGTTTTTCCAAGAACTCTAGAACTCGGCCATTGGCATCTGTTGGCACTAAGCCATAAGCCCGAGGATCTTCTACTCGCGTTAAATACAAAGCCACATCAGCATCAGCATCGCGCCATTTTTGAACTAGACCAGCAATGTCTAAACCAGTTAAAACATCACCATTGAAAACCACAACTGGATCATTCGGACCGCAGGTTAAATGCGCTGCTGCATTACGAATTGCGCCACCCGTGCCAAGCGGTTCATCCTCAACCGCGTAAACCAATTCCACGCCGACTTTTTCGCCGTGACCAAAGTGCTCTTCGAAAACTTCCGCGCGATACGAGGTGCCCATCACGATTCGGCCAACGCCCGCCTTTTTGGCCAGCGCGATCTGGTGATCTGTGCAGGCATAGCCAGCAACAGGAAGCATCGGCTTTGGTGTTGAGATGGTTAGTGGACGCAAACGAGTGCCCTGACCACCAACTAACAAAATTGCTTCTAACACGTACCCAGCCTAACTATTGGTGGCTTTGAATCAGCCGAGCTGCACAATCTGTTCAAGTTTTTCTTGTTTCATAATGACATCAAGGTCCGGGTTTGCCTGATCAATTAATACAACTGAGTGGCCGAATGCAACAGGCAAAACCACCTGGAATGCAATCGTAGTGATCAAATCCGAGGAGCTGTGCAGGCCATAACTCTGACCTGACACCAATGAGTGAGATTCAGCTAACTCTTGTGCGCGTTGCATTAGCTGTGACCAAGTGAATTCACCTGAGTCAATTGCTATTGCATTGTGATCAGAAGCCACTGGCCATCTCGGTGAAAAGAAGTCGCCGAAGTTTCTAACTTCTGCTGAGCCATT
>JAOATY010000008.1 GCA_030157865.1 Candidatus Nanopelagicales bacterium
ACTCGCATGCGTTACGAAGAAAGCACAAGTCGCTTTGAATTATGTGCAAAGAGTGTAGATAGATCTCGTTCGGCTTGGTCAGGTCAAGGTGGCACCTCATTGCAGGACGTTTCTACCGCCAGCCATTTAAAGGAAGTTGTCCAGAAACTCGAAATTCAGCGTAATCAAATAGATGTTGAGCCGGATCGACACCGAGTCACACTTTCCCCAAGCGCTGTTTCAGATCTCCTGATCTACATGCTTTGGAGTTCAGCGGCTCGCGATGCTGCAGAAGGTAGGAGTGCATTCTCCAATCCAAAGGGAGGCACCAGAGTGGGTGAGAAACTTTCCGACCGAAAACTGAACTTGGCAACAGATCCAAGCCTAAAGGGCATCGAAACTTTTGATCATGTCGTTAATTTAGGTTCGTCAGCTCTGGGTAGTGCCTTTGATACTGGATTAAAGATAAATCGTTCAGACATTATTTCCGATGGCGTCCTAACAGCTCTTGCAAGTAGTCGGCATGCAGCCTTAGAAGCGAAACTTCCATTTACTCCGATAACAGAAAACATCTCTTTAGTTGATAGCGACGGACATGGCTCACTATCTCAGCTTGCAAGTCGCATGGGCGAAGGTTTGTTAGTTACTTGTCTTTGGTACATCCGCGAAGTTGATCCGCAGAACTTACTTTTAACGGGACTCACTCGCGATGGTGTCTATGTAGTTTCCGGCGGTGAAATCGTTGGATCAGCCAACAACTTTAGGTTTAACGAATCCCCTATCGACATGCTTTCAAGAGTTGTCGATGCTGGTGCGACTGTTCCGTGTCTACCTAGAGAATGGGCGGACTGGTTCTCCAGGGCACAAGTTGCCCCGTTAACAATCGAAGGATTTAATCTTTCGACAAGATCTGATGCAGTTTAGGCGTCTTCCAGGCGATATCCGAGCTTCATTCCAACTTGGATAAAGGTGAGATCTCCGTCACGAAGATTTCCACGGATTTCCGTAACCTCAAACCAGTCAATGTGACGGGTTGATTGTGAAGCGCGCTTTAGGCCATTGCGAATAGCCTCGTCGATGCTTACTGGCGAAGTGCCAACAATCTCGGTTAAAGCGTAGGTGCGAGTAGTCATTTTGAGCTCCTGTGGAAATGCCAAACTGGTAGTAACACCGTAGCCTAGAAGAGTCCAACGAGCATCAGTAGGTCGCCATGAAGCAAGAACCTGAAGTATTCAGCATCTCTGCAGTTGATACTGGCTTGACCCAGGATCAATCAGGTCGCGAACGTCGCTACCTAATCAGCATGGGATTAAGAACCGCATGTTTTGTTGGTGGAATCATGGCTGAAGGCGTTCTTCGTTGGTCACTAATTTTTGGCGCGGTTGTATTGCCGTATTTTGCAGTAGTTATTGCCAATGCAGGTCGCGAACGTGGTGCTTGGTCGGGCTCAGGCGACTTCATTCCGCCAAGCAATGAAGTACTTGAAGCTGGTAGCTCGTCTACAAATTAGTCAGGCACAATTGACATCGTGAGTGCTTATAAATTCCTATTAACGCCAAAGTGGATTGCGATGACTCTTATTTGCATTTTCATGCTTCCGGCATTTCAAGCACTTTCCAATTGGCAATGGCATCGGTTGGCAGATCGTCAAACCTATAACGATCAAATTCAAGAACAAATCGATAAACAGCCAGTTTTAATTTCTGAATTGATCACAACAGATAGTGAATCCAAAGTAGTTCCCGATGATTCACAATGGCGATCCGTTGAACTTACGGGTACTTGGATACAAGCTGATCAAGTGTTAGTTCGTAAAAAGAGCCTTGAATCAGATTTGGGTCTATGGGTAGTTACTCCATTTAAGCTCGATGATGGAACTGTCGTGATGGTCAACCGTGGCTGGACGGCAGCTGCAAACTCTGCGGTCGATAGTCCTACGGTTGCCAATGCTCCAGCCGGTGAAATCGAATTGCTTGGACGGCTTCGCGAAGTGCAAGAACGCACAAAACCTGGTCCTACCGACTTACCCGACGGTCAGGTTGATCGAATTGTGCCATTGGAAATCATTGATAGTCCGGAAACACTGAGTAATGCTTACGTTGAGATGACGGCAAGCAGACCGGACTCTAAGGGTTCAGAAATCAGAACTTTGCCTGCGCCTGAGGTAACAGAAGGCGCACATCGTTCATATGCAATTCAATGGTTGTTTTTTGAGATCATGACCGTGATTGGTTGGGTCATACTTGTAAGGAACGAAGTTAAAGAGCAGCGTAAGAACGTTTCCGTCTAGCTTTTATCCTCAGCAAACTGTCTGTTATAAAGATCTGCATAAACGCCGCCTGAACTCAGCAGTTCGTCGTGAGTTCCGCGTTGCACAATCGCGCCATCATCGATTACCAAAATTTGATCCGCCTGACGAATTGTGGAAAGTCGGTGTGCCACGACGATAGAGGTGCGACCTTTTAGGGCTACGGCTAATGCATCTTGCACTGCAGATTCATTCTCGGAATCCAAATGAGCAGTCGCTTCATCCAGTACGACAACATCTGGTGCCTTCAATAGCAATCTG
>JAOATY010000009.1 GCA_030157865.1 Candidatus Nanopelagicales bacterium
CTGGCCATCTCGGTGAAAAGAAGTCGCCGAAGTTTCTAACTTCTGCTGAGCCATTTATAAAGCCGGCTGGGACATCTTTTTCTGGCATGCCAAACGGATCACGACTTACAACAACAAACTCTTCAGGTGATCCCTGCCAATTCTTGGCGGCCTCATTAGTTCCAAAAGTTATTGCTGGATCGCTTTCAACAATCGTTAAGCCAGTCGCTAGAGCTGTGCCAAGCCAAACCGGTGATTGCCAATGGTTGCCCAAAGAAATGCTTACTGAGGCGTCTTCTTCGAGTTCCAAACCATCAACTAGAAAGTTACTGGCCTTACTAATTGCATTGTTGAAAGTAATCGCCGAAAGTTCGATGCGACCAATATCACTTAGCCAAGTGACGATTGGTGATGGACCGCGGCCACGAACACACTTTTGAAGTTCATCCCAGAACGACATCAGCGCATTGTGAATCTTTTAGTGGAAACCGCTGATTCGCCAAGTGAATTTGTAACCTTAACTTGCACGGTGTATTTCCGACCCTTTTTCCAATTCTTGAATGTGGCCTTAGGAGTTACCTTCGAAGTCTTTGTCCACTTGCCATAAGTTTTCCCACCATTAGTCGACACCCGAATGTATTGGGTTGAAAGTGGAAGCACTTCAGTTGGATTAGTCCAAGAAATCGAAGCTTTAGTTCTGCTTAGTTTCTTGTAAGTAATTGCAGTTACCGCCGATGGCTTAGTAGCAATCACAACTTCAGTAGTCGTTGGCGTCAGAACTGAAGTACCCACAGTTGCGGCAATGCTTACTAAATACCGACCAGGAGTGACTGGTGCACCTGCTGAGTTTGTGCCATCCCAAGTAAATGCCATAGCGCTAGTTGCAGCTTGAGTGCCTGCGGAATTCTTAAGCAACTCGCCTGTCGATGCATTCGAAACAGTTACGGTCCAATTACCGGTTGCAGGGATTACCGCAGAAACATTCACCGGAGTTGGCACGCTTGCATCAATCAAACTTGGCGTAACGCTAACGCTATTAATTACCGGAGCTAGAAGCTCCGTTGCTCGTGCGCGAATTGCTGGCAGGTATGGATACAAGTAACGGCCAGGACAAGCGGTCTTACCAACGTCGCGATGCCCAGATATCACTGGAGTTACCGCAGTCATGCCATTGCTGTATTTCGAAGCACCGGATGTGTCAGTAGAAACCATCGACGCGTTTGCATTTGGATCTAGGCCGTATGGGGCTAACTTCCACGACATAAGTGATGCAATTGATTCCACCATCGCACCTGGATTACTTGGCTCTTTGGTGTCGTAGTTTCCAATTGCCGAAATCGCAAAGGTGTTTACATTCAAACCGGCAGTGTGAGCACCGATGACTGGAAGCGTTGGACCGTCACAAGGATTCACGTCGCCGAATGTACAAGCGTTGCGACCTTCATAAACAGTTCCGTATTGATCAACTAAGAAGTTGTATGCCATGTCCGCATACTTCAAACTTTTTGTGTAATACGCATAAAGCGCACGCATCTGGGCTGGTGCTTGTTCTGGCGAATAGTTATTCGTTGAAGCTGTGTGATGCAGGAATCCGGCAACAATCGTCGTTCCCATTCTTGGAACTGGATCGCGCCAAGTTTCATCCGCACCCCATTGCGCGCGAGTAACAATGTTTGGACGCATGACAACGCCACCGGCAGGAGTTACGGCTGCATCAGTTGGGCTTCCAGTCGCATCAAGTTTGCGCACACTCGTTAACAATGCGCGATCTTGTTTTGTTTCCTGCGAACCGATTAGGTCCACCTTCAAATCTTTTGGTGCCACACCTGACTTGTTAGTCATCGTGACTTCAATTGCATCAGCAACTGCCGTCATAAAAGGATCCGTGCCAAACCGAGTGCCGGCCGCTTCTGCACTCTTGGCATCAACGCCGTGATCATCACTAAAGTGAAGTTCAGTCCAGGCTGACCACTTACCTGCTTCGCGCACTCGTGCTTTAAATACGGTTCCGGCCGGCAAGGAACCAACCCAAGTTAAGCCAACGACCGAAAATGGCTTGGTCACAGTTTGTGAGACAACCTGCACGGTCTTGCTTGAGCTAGTGCTTGCCTTGGTCACAAACTTTGGCGTAATTGCCTGAACCGTTACCGGCGGGGTGTAGCGAGTGATTGCCCCAGCTGGAGCAGAAATTAGAGTGCTGGCCGCAATTGTCGTGGCTATAGAAAGGCACAGCGCACGTAGGTATTTTTTGCGGGGAAGCATGCTTTAAGTCTGCCTGACAATGGGTCCCAACAGCCTCATCTGTCACACAAGATTTAGGTTGTGTCCGCCACATTTTCATCCAAAATTGCCAAGAAATCGCCAAATTCATGGACTTCTGAGATGACGTACGATCGTATGGTGTCCAAAAGCGACGCAACGCCAGGTAAACATCGGCGACAGAGCAGGGATCAGGGGGTGTCAGGTTATGGGTAAGCATCGCGCACCTGGCACTGAATCTGCTGCACATCCTTGGTTGCGAAAAGCCACCGCTGGCCTATCGATTTTCATCATGACGCT
>JAOATY010000010.1 GCA_030157865.1 Candidatus Nanopelagicales bacterium
CCGATAAGACGAATCTTGCGCTGGCGCTTTTGCTCGATTGCTGCTGCTTCTTGACGCGCTGCTGCTGCGGCTGCTTTTGCGGCTTTTGCACTCATGTTGTCTTGTGACACGAAAACTCCAATAAATTAGGTTTCAGTTAAGCAATTACTTACGGTGCTTCAACTATGTCACACTTTTTCAAGTATCGAGACTCGAGCAAACCAATGAGTTTTAGCGGGCTAAGCCCTTGCTAAGTGCCTGGGCTAATGCCTTTGCACCAGCTGCGCCATCCTGCTTAATTGCCGTAACAAAAGCGCTACCCACAATCACACCGTCGGCATACTGGGCGATTTCATGAGCTTGTTCTGGAGTTGAAACACCTAGCCCTACAGCAACTGGAAGATCGCTATGGCGACGAACCTTGGCCACTAAGCCTTCAATGGCATCTGAAATCGAGGTGCGAGCACCAGTTACACCCATAACTGCGCCAGCGTATATAAAGCCAGTGGTTGCATTTGCTACTTTTGCGATTCGTTCATCAGAACTTGAAAGCGCTACAAGAAAAACTCGATCAACGTCATTTGAATCGGTAGCAGAAATCCAGTCATCAGCTTCTTCTGGCGTTAGATCTGGAGTGATCACGCCAACTCCACCAACGGAATGAAAATCGGCAGCAAAGGAATCGATGCCATATCGCTCAATTGGATTCCAATAAGACATAACTAGTGCTGGAACGCCAAGTTCTGCTACGCGCTTTACGGTACTGATAACCGTCGCCGACTTTGTGCCACCTTCAAGTGAGATATTTACCGCATCTTGAATTGTTGGGCCGTCCATAACTGGATCGCTGTATGGGAATCCGATTTCAACAATGTCGACGCCGCCTTCAACCATGGCGGCAATACACTCAACGGCTCCATCTTCGGACGGGTATCCAGCAGGTAAATACGCAATTAAAGCAGCGCGATTTTCTGACTTTGCGCGAGCGAATGCATCGTGCAACAAACTCATATGTTCATTCCAAAATACTTTGCGGCAGTTTCGACATCTTTATCGCCTCGGCCCGAAAGATTAATCAAAATGATTGCGCCTTCGCCAAGTTCTTTACCAATTTCAATTGCGCCAGCTAGAGCATGTGCAGTTTCAATGGCAGGAATGATGCCTTCGGTTTCGCAAAGAAGTTTGAATGCATTCATCGCTTCAACATCTGTAACCGAGCGATATTCAGCTCGACCAATGTCTGCAAGATAAGCATGCTCTGGACCAACGCTTGGGTAATCAAGACCAGCAGAGATTGAATGGCTTTCAATTGTTTGACCGTCATCGTCTTGCATGATGTAGGAACGTGCGCCATGAAGAACGCCAACGGCTCCCCCGACGATTGTCGAAGCGTGGCGACCTGTTTCAATGCCATCGCCACCAGCTTCTAAACCAAGCAAGCGAACGTTTGTATCTGGAATAAATGCTGTGAAGATGCCGATTGCATTTGAGCCACCGCCAACACAGGCTGCAACAACATCAGGCAAGCGACCATATCGGCTCAGCATTTGTTCGCGGGATTCATCGCCAATAATTCGATGGAAGTCCCGAACCATTTCTGGAAACGGTGCCGGTCCGGCAACAGTGCCAAGCATGTAATGCGTAGTTTCAACGTTGGCAACCCAATCGCGCATAGCTTCATTGATTGCGTCTTTTAGTGTTCGACTACCGATAGTTACTGGAACAACCGTTGCACCTAGCAATTTCATGCGCGCAACGTTTAGCGCCTGACGCTTAGTGTCTTCCTCGCCCATGTAGACGACACATTCAAGTCCAAGAAGTGCTGCCACGGTTGCAGTAGCAACACCGTGTTGTCCAGCCCCGGTCTCCGCAATGACGCGCGTCTTTCCCATGCGCTGAGTTAATAGACCCTGACCGAGCACGTTATTGATCTTGTGTGAGCCAGTGTGGTTCAAGTCTTCGCGCTTAAGCAAGATGGTTGCGCCACCTGCATGTTCAGAAAATCTCTTTGCTTCAGTTATCGGACTTGGGCGACCGGTGTAATTAACTTGTAAGTCACGTAGCTGCTTAAGGAAACTTGGATCTACCGAGGCCTTACGGAATGCTTCATCGAGTTCATCTAAAGCAGCCATCAAGGCTTCAGGAACAAATCTTCCACCGAATTTGCCAAAGTGACCGCGCAGATCCGGCACCGATACAACATCATTTGCTGTCATTTGCCAGTCCTAAGAACGATTCAATAAGAATTCTTCGCGGGCCCGAATTCCCGCCTGAGTCCATTCTCTGACAGTTTCGGCTGGAGTACCACCTGTGACAAGGGCCTCGCCAACCAATACCGCTCTGGCGCCACTTAAAACTAAGGCTTCCACTTGATCTGTGCTGGAAATGCCAGACTCGGCAATCGCCAAAATATGATCAGGAATTTTTGGAATCAAGGCGTGACAGACATCCAAGCTGACATCCAGCGTCTTTAGATTTCGGGCATTAACACCCAATAACTTCGGGTTTATCGCCAGTGCTCTATCTAGTTCTGATTCATCGTGGATTTCAACAAGGACAGACATGCCGAGGTTAGTTGCAAGTTCATTTAGCTCTGCCATTTGGTTATCGGCTAGCCCAGCGACAATCAACAGAATCACATCAGCGCCATGTGCCCGTGCTTCCCATATTTGATACTCATCAACCATGAAGTCTTTGCGCAGAATCGGAATTGAAACTTTGCGGCGAACTGCATCAAGATCTGCCAAGCTCCCATTAAATTTTCGTTCTTCGGTTAGAACACTAATAACTTGTGCACCACCAGTTTGATATTCAAAAGCAAGTAAGGCTGGGTCTGGGATGTCGGAAAGGTGGCCCTTACTTGGACTGGCCCGTTTAACCTCGGAAATCACACTAAACGAATTCTTGTGTAATAACTCTGCAGCGGGAAGGGCTCGCGGAACTTCATCGACAAGTGCTTTAAGCGCACCTAATGAAACGGAAGACTTGCGCACCTCAAGGTCAGCTTTAACTCCCTGGATGATTGAATCCAGAACAGAAGTCATCAGGTGACCCGCTTTCGTAGTGTGAAACCTTAGTTTAAGGCAGAACTACGAGATCAAAAATCTATGGTGAAAGCTGCGCCGCCTTCACTCGCAGCGCCCGCACTGGCATTGGCCCCAAGACGTTGTGCCAATCGACCAACTAGCGCCAATCCAAATCCGGTACCAACCCGACGTACGCCCTTGTACTTTTCAAACAATTCCCCAGGCTGGAAAGCAACTTCAATGTCTTCAGCAACCAGGCCAGGTCCACTGTCCCTGACCTGGATAACTCCCTCGTTGCTTAACGAGATCACAATTACTTGTCCGGAAGGAGTAACACGCAATGCATTCTCAGCTAAGTTGTCGATGATTTGCCGAACTCGAATGGGATCTGTGAATACCGAGAAGTTTTCTGGAGAAATCTCGCGGCGAAATTCGACTTGCTCGCGAAGCGCGCGATCTGCCCAAACATCACAAGCGTCAGACACCACATCAACTAAATCAACATTTTGCATATTTAATGGGAAGTCCACGGCACCTGTGCGAGCAAGATCCAATAAATCGCTCACCAATCGATCCAGGCGCTGCGCTTCCAAACTCATTACCGAGCCAACTCGAGCCTGATCTGAATCGACCACTAACCCATCAGCCATCGCTTCTGCGTAACCACGAATTGCAGTCAAAGGTGTTCGCAATTCGTGTGAGACCGAAAGCAAGAACTCTCGCTGCCTGCCTTCACTACGAGTTAACTCTTCAGCCAAAAGATTTAGTGCCAATGCAATTTCTGAAACTTCAGTTGGGCCTTCAGGAGTTAGCCTTAGCTCTCGCTTTCCTTGAGCCAATTCGCGAGCTCCAGATGCCGCTTGTCGAAGTGGGTTTGCCAATCTACGTGCGGCGATAAAGCCGATCAAGATTGCAACTCCAAGCCCCGCAATCAGCGCAATCGCGATTCGGCGAATGCCACCAGTGGTTACTTCAGAAACAACCTGGGTTGATTGCGTAAGTACGATGCCGGTGCCAACTCCAAGTGGCCTACCTTCAACTAAAAAGCATTCATCGCCAAAACAATTTCGGCTCGATACATCTCTTCCGTTAATAATGGTTTCTGCTTGCTCTTTGGTGAGAATCTTTGGATCAGATGTGCCTGGAACCAGGGCTAAGACTTCAACACCTTGAGCATTTAAGTAAGCAACGATTCCCGACAAGGCTCGCGCGTCAACACCTTGACGATTTCTATTGTCATCTAGGTCGAAGTCTTCAGGTGCTACCGCAATGTCGCGAACCAAGTCGGCCTGTCCAGACAGGTTTACTCGCGCCTGCCTCTCCGCTGCTCCATTGATGAGTGGCAGCGCAACCAACCCTGCAATCAAAACCGCAATCGCGGCTACAGATCCGGTCAAAATTGCTGCTCGAGCTGAAAGTGATTTAAACATTTTTGCCCGTCACGCAATTTCTACTGAGTAGCCAACGCCACGTACTGTGCGAATCGGATCATGTTTTCCAAATTTAGAACGAAGTTGCGCGATGTGAACGTCAACTGTTCGAGTTCCAACGATCGAAGAATATCCCCAGACATGACTTAACAACTGATCGCGACTGAATACTCGACCAGGTTGTGACATTAGATATTCCATCAAATCGAATTCGGTAGCTGTTAAGGAAATTTCTTCGCCAGCTAGAAGTACTCGACGCGTATCTGAATCAAGTGAGACTTCTCCGACTACAACTGGGCCAGCCCCGGTTTGAACTAGATTCGTGCGGCGCAAGACTGATTTAACTCTGGCTACAACTTCACGCGGACTAAATGGTTTGGTGATGTAGTCATCGCCACCCATTTCAAGTCCCAAAATTCGATCGACTTCATCATCTCGAGCTGTGCAAAAAAGAATTGGCGTCCAAATTCCAGAATTTCTCAAGTCTTTACAAACATCAACACCATCGATACCAGGTAAGCCAACATCCAAAATTATTGCTACTGGATGCAATGTTTTGGCCGCTGACAATCCAGCAATGCCATCTGATTCAACTTGAACGCCAAAGCCTTCTCGACTCAAGTACATCCGCAAGATGTCAGCAATTGGTTTTTCGTCTTCAACGACTAAGACCAGGCCTTTAGATTCGCTCATAACCCAAGTCTTTCAGTCAATAACCAAGCCTTGGCCAAGACTTTGTTAAGAATGTGTCAAGAAAAGTGAACTACTTTTGCTTTCCGTAACCCATTAGGGCCAAGACTTTGCCAGCAATGGCAGCGACTGGAAGTAGCGCAACGCCAATCCAGAAAACCATTGGTGATGCGATTACGACGCCAATGCAACCAACCAAGAAGGCGACCATTGCAATACCTACTGCAGTCCAAGCTGCAACTGTGTGGCCGTGATCTTCGTGTGATTCTGACATTGCGTCTCCTTAACGTGATTCTGTACTCAGTCTAACTGCTGACTGAATTAACTCGGGATTGTTGGGTCGATTCCTTGATCCAACGCCTGCCAAGGCGTTAATTCTCTATCCTGTGACGGTTTGCGCTCATAGCGCTGTGACATCCCAGATTCAAACGACTTAAGCATGATCGCCAAGCCACAAAGTGCAACAAGAACTCCAGCAGGAATTACTAAGTATGCGTAGTTTGTGGTTTCGGCAGCCCAACCTGAAACTTCACGTCCAATTGCCTGCTCAAACTGTTCACCAACAAATTGGTCCAAGTTACGGGTCAAGTTAAATGTCGAAATCACAATCCCGATGCCAAGTGCAAGTATCACGGCGCCAACTAATCGCCGAAAGATCCCTCGGGTGGCAATTGCACCTAATGCAGAAGCAATTGCAGCTATTGCGAGTCCATTAAGTGTGGCGTTTAACTCATTGGCACTAAGACTTAAGTTGACTGTGGGAAATCCGGTTTCCGAGTATGTAGCAACTACCCAAGGTCGACCTAGCGCAACCAAAACTGCAATTGAAGAAATCAGTTCAATCGTTATCAAATTTCGCAGTGATAACTTCATGCGTTGTTGCTCACCAAAGAATTTGCCACTGCTACTGCATTAAGTACGGCCATAGCTTTTGCCTGACATTCGGCGTCTTCACTTTCTGGAATCGAATCCGCCACAACGCCAGCACCGGCTTGAACAAAAGCAACTTCGTTCTTGATTACTGTTGAGCGAATCGCAATTGCAGTGTCGATGTTTCCAGCAAAATCAAAGTACCCAACACAGCCGCCGTATACGCCGCGCTTAGATTTTTCCAGCTCCTCAATAATCGTCATAGCCATTGGCTTAGGTGCGCCCGAAAGAGTTCCCGCTGGGAAAGTCGCTGCAACTAAATCAAAGGCGCTAACTTCAGGATCGATTTGTCCGATGACAGTAGAAACAATGTGCATAACGTGACTGTATTTTTCGATGCTCATGAAGTCAGTAACTTCAACAGTTCCCGGCAAGCAAACTCGACCTAGATCGTTTCTGCCCAGATCCACCAACATCAAATGTTCCGCACGCTCTTTTTGGTCAGCCATTAAATCGGCTGCATTTGCATCGTCTACTTGAGGCGTTTCACCGCGTGGTCGGGTTCCTGCAATTGGATGCAGCATTGCTTCACCATTGCGAAGAGTTACCAAAGCTTCAGGACTTGATCCAACAACATCAAAAGCTACTTTGGTGCCAAGTTCTTGACCTGGGCCGGTTAATTCTGGAATTCGGAATAAGAACATGTAAGGACTTGGATTTGTGGCACGTAAAACCCGATAAACATCTAGCGCTGATGCTTGGCATGGTGTGGCGAATCGTTGGCTCAAAACAATCTGAAAAGCATCTCCGGCACGGATGCGCTCTTGCGCAATCTTCACGGATTCTTGATACTCCGCCGCGCTGGTTTCGCGAGTAAATTCTGCCTTGGCGCTGCGATCAAAACTTGATGCACTTGATGGTGCCTGACTTCCTAAAGCGGCCTCCATCGCATTTAATCGATTCTCGGCATCGATCCAAGCTTCATCAACGCGTTCATCGGAATTGTCATAATTAATTGCATTTGCAATTAACGTCACGGTGCCATCTTTGTGGTCAAGAACTGCAAGGTCAGTTGCAACCAACATTGCCAGCTCTGGCAACTCGAGTACATCAGCCGTTTCGTTTGGAAGCTTTTCAAGGCGACGAACTATGTCATAACCCAGGTAACCAACTACTCCACCAGTTAGCGGCGGTAAATCCTCTTCGGTAATTCCCTCGTTAACGCCTGGTGTAAAGAGAACATCTAAAGTTTCGCGCAGTGCTGCGATTGGATCGCCAGTTGCCGGCACACCTTGTGGAACTTTTCCAGACCAGAGTGCTTCACCATTGCGCTCGGAAAGCATCGCAGAACTTGCTACACCAACAAATGAGTAGCGTGACCATGATCTTCCGTGTTCAGCCGATTCAAGAAGAAAAGTTCCTGCACGTTCGTCAGCAAGTTTTCGATACAGCCCAAGAGCAGTTTCGCCATCGGCGAGCAACTTTCTAAATACTGGAATTACGCGACGATCTTGAGCAAGCTTGCGGAAGGCTTCGAGGTTTGGAGTTGTCATTGACTTACCTCGGGATGCGTTACTGAATCATCAAAACAAGTTCGGTTGCCAGTGTGGCAAGCTGCGCCGGATTGATCGACAGTTAGCAACAAAGTATCGCTGTCACAATCCTTGGCTAGCGAAATAACTCTTTGGTGATTTCCTGAAGTTTCGCCTTTAACCCAGATTTCGGAACGACTCCGACTCCAATAAGTAGCTTTGCCGGTTTCTAGAGTTTGCTTAACGGTCGCCGAGTTCATCCAAGCAACCATCAGGACTTCGCGGGTATCCACCTGCTGAACTACTACTGGGATTAAACCTTGGTCGTTGAACACTAAGGTTTCAACGAACGGCGAACTCTCCATACCTCTATTGTGCCTTGATTAAAGAAAGTAGTCGAAATCGGGATTCTTAGCGCTTGGAAATCGAATCAATGACTACTGGATCTAGTTAGCGAACTTCTTCCCCACTGCGGGCAAGTTCGTCCTTTACTTCTTGAATCGAAATTTCATTAAAGTGAAAAACGCTGGCCGCTAAAACCGCATTCGCGCCTGCCTTAACAGCTGGAGCGAAATCAGAAAGCTTGCCAGCGCCACCGCTGGCAATTACAGGAATTTCAACAGCGGCTCGAACTGCCGAAATCAATTCCAGGTCGTAGCCGTTCTTAGTGCCATCGGCATCCATGGAATTAAGCAACACTTCTCCAGCTCCACGTTCGGCAGCTTCAATAATCCATTCGATTGCATCACGACCACTACTGTTTCGACCGCCATGAGTTGTGGCTTCGAATCCACTTACAGATTCCTTGTTGCGCCTGACATCCACTGAAATCACGACACACTGGTCGCCAAATCGTTTTGCTGAGTCCGAAATCAATTCCGGGTTTGCAATTCCCGCCGTGTTGATTCCAACTTTGTCGGCGCCAGCTCGAAGCAGTTGATCTACATCGGAAACCGTTCGAACTCCACCACCTACTGTTAACGGAATAAAGAGTTGGTCGGCGGTCTTGCGAATCATTTCGTAAGTTGTTTCGCGATTAGAGCTTGATGCAGTGATATCTAAAAACACAAGTTCGTCTGCGCCTGAGTTTCCATATCGTCGAGCGAGTTCAACTGGGTCACCCGCATCATTAAGGTTTTCGAAATTAACACCCTTGACAACGCGGCCCGCATCAACGTCCAGACACGGAATCACTCGAATTGCAACACTCATTGGCTAAGCCTGTGGTCCTGACACTTCAATCGCTTCTTCAAGTGTGAAAGCGCGGGCATAAAGTGCCTTGCCAACAATTGCGCCTTCGACGCCACTTTCCGTCAGTGTGCGAAGTTCAATCAGGTCATCAAGAGTTGCGATGCCACCGCTAGCAATTACTGGCATGTTTGTTCGTTCACACATTTGCTTCAGCAAGTCGACATTAGGTCCGCGTAATGTTCCATCTTTAGTTACGTCAGTAACGACATATCGTTGGCAACCATCTGATTCCAAGCGTTCCAAAGTTTCCCAGATGTCGCCGCCTTCTTTGGTCCAACCGCGGGCAGCGAGCACTGTGCCACGTACATCAAGTCCAACTGCAATTCGATCACCGAATTCACCGATAACTCTTGAAGTCCATTCTGGATCTTCCAAAGCTGCAGTTCCCAGGTTTACTCTGCGGCAACCAGTAGCCAGCGCTGCGCGAAGTGATTCATCGTCTCGGATGCCACCAGAGAGTTCGACATTTACATCTAGCTTGCCAATTACTTCAGCAAGTAAATTTCTATTTTCACCACGACCAAATGCCGCATCAAGATCTACCAAGTGGATCCACTGTGCGCCGCCGGCCTGCCAATCAAGTGCAGCCGCTAGCGGGTCACCAAAGGATGTTGCACTATCTGCTTCACCTTGAACTAGGCGTACCGCTAAACCATCTGCAACGTCTACAGCAGGTAACAGAATTAGGGATGTCATTTGATTCTCCGATTGCATGTACTTAAGTTCATTTGATTGCTGATATCCAATTCGCCAATAATGTCAGACCGGCTTCGCCTGATTTCTCAGGATGAAACTGAGTTGCCCAGAGCGGTCCGTTTTCAACGGCTGCGACGAAATCTTCACCATGATTTGCCCAACTAACTTTGGGCGCAGCTAACATTTCGTGCGGATCCAATTCCCATTTGCGAGCTGCATATGAATGGACGAAATAGAACCGTTCACTTTCAATGCCACTAAACATTTGAGTTCCTGACGCGGCAGAAACGTTATTCCATCCCATGTGCGGGAGAACTGGTGCTTCAAGTTTCTCTACGGTGCCCGGCCATTCATTTAGACCCTCAAAGAATGAATCACCAGAATGCTCGGTACTTCGTTCAAACAAAACTTGCATGCCTACGCAAATACCAAGCACAGGTCGTCCACCAGCCAAACGTCGACCAATGATTTGTTCGCCACGAACATTTTTGATGCCTTGTACGCATGCTGCAAATGCCCCGACACCAGGAACTAGTAAGGCATCAGCCGCTAAGGCTTCATCGAAGTCGGCAGATATCGAAACTTTCGCGCCGGTAGTTTCAATAGCGCGTTGTGCCGACCTTACATTTCCTGATCCGTAGTCAAGAATGACAACAGAAGTCACGAGTTAGAGACTTCCCTTTGTTGAAGGTACGTCTAATACTCGTGGGTCGATTGCAACCGCATCTCTTAGTGCGCGAGCGACAGCCTTGAATTGAGCTTCGCTCACGTGATGTGCATTTCGGCCACTAAGGATTCGGATGTGAATGCAAATCTGGGCTGTAGCAATAATTGATTCCCAAATGTGGCGAATCAAAGTTGTATCGAAAGTTCCGATTAACTCAACAATTTCTGGTTGTTCATGAACTAGGTATGGTCGGCCGGAAAGATCTACTGCGGCATGGCAGGCAGTTTCATCCAATGGAACATAGGCATCACCGAAACGTCGGATACCAACTTTGTCACCGAGTGCAGCGCGAATAGCCTCGCCGACTGCTAACGAAGTGTCTTCAACAGTGTGATGTGAGTCCACATCAACATCGCCCTTAGTCACAACCTTCAGATCAAAGCCACCGTGTCGACCTAGCTGGGAAAGCATGTGGTCAAAAAATGGCACGCCAGTTTCAATGTCAATCTGTCCTGTGCCATCTAAGTTCAATTCAACAAGAACTGAGCTTTCTTTGGTGGTTCGCTCGATGCGTGCGGTGCGGGCCATTTGATTACTTTCCGTTAGTTCGATTAGTTACTTGAGTTAGTGCCGTTTTAAATGCGAGGTTTTCATCTGGAGTTCCAATGCTGACTCGCAGCCAACCCTCGGGGCCAGTTTGGCGAATCAGAACACCTTGCTCTACCAATTGTTCCCATACAAGGTTGCGATCGCCAAATGTTCCAAATAGTAGGAAGTTTGCTCCACTAGGTGCAACTTCAAAGCCTTGCTCAGATAGCCAGGCAGCTAAGTCGTCGCGCTCTTGGCGCAGCAATGCCACTTGACTCTGTAGTTGGTCGCTGAAGCGCAGGGCAACTCGGGCAGCAGCCTGAGTGATTGAAGATAAGTGATACGGCAATCGAACTAATTGAATTGCATCAACGATCTCGGGGCTAGTGGCCGCGTAACCCACACGTGCACCTGCATATGAGAATGCCTTGCTCATGGTTCTAACAACAACTAAACGTGGGTTGGCTTGAAGTCGAGATACGGCAGAAGGTGTGCCAGCAGGCCTAAATTCGGCATATGCCTCATCAACAATTACTATCCCTGAGAATTTGTTTAGCAAGTAATCAATTTCAGCAACATCTATTACGGTGCCTGTTGGGTTATTAGGTGAGGTTAAAACAATGATGTTGGGATTTAGCGCCAGCGCGCTGTCAATTACTTTTTGATCAATCGAGAAATCTTCGTTGCGCGAAACACTCAAGTATTTGGTGAATGTGTTTCGGCAGTAGTCCTCGTACATCGAATAAGTGGGATCAAACGCAACCAAAGTCTTGTCTGGTCCACCAAAAAGCTGGAGCAGTTGCTGCATAACTTCATTCGAGCCATTAGCTGCCCAGATATTCTCGGCCGTTAAGTTAACTTGGCTCTCACCATTTAGGTACTTTGCTAGATCAGCGCGAAGTACTTTAGCGTCACGATCTGGGTAACGATTCAAGTTTGAACCCAAATCAGCAACAACCTTTGCTAGTTCAGCAACTAGCTCGGCAGATGGCCCAAATGGATTTTCGTTTGTATTGAGTCGCACCGGCACATCAATTTGTGGAGCGCCGTATGGCGAGCGACCAACTAGATCTTCACGAATTGGCAACTGGGTCATTTTGCGCGAATTTCGATCGCTGCAGCGTGACCTGGCAAGCCTTCCGAGTTAGCAAGTGTGATTACCGTTTGGGCGATTTCACTTAATGCAGTCTCGTTGTATTCGACATAGTGCACACCTCGTAGGAACGACTGCACAGAAAGTCCTGATGAGTGGCAAGCGCAACCGCCAGTAGGTAAAACGTGGTTGGAGCCAGCTGCGTAGTCCCCTAGCGAAACTGGAGACCAATCTCCTACGAAAATTGCTCCAGCATTGTTAACGCGCATTGCAACTTCCGAAGCATTGCGAGTGTGAATCTCTAAGTGCTCGGCAGCGTAGGCATCGACAACCTTTAACCCATGATCAAGATCGTCAACCAGAACAAAAGCGCTCTGCTGACCCGTTAGTGCAATTCGAATTCGATCCTTGTTCATATTTAGAGGTACTAAACGTTCAAGACTTGCTCGCACTTTATTGATCAAGTCTTCGCTATCTGTTACTAGAACAGATGCGGCAACTTCGTCATGCTCAGCCTGGCTAATCAAGTCGGCGGCCACAAAGTCTGGATTAGCGGAATCGTCTGCCAAGATTGCAATTTCGGTTGGTCCTGCTTCAGAATCGATTCCGATTAAGCCCTTAAGCATTCGCTTTGCAGCAGTGACATACATATTGCCTGGACCGGTCACTAAGTAAACCGGTTCAATTTCAACATCACCAGTTGCTCCGTAGGCCATTAATGCAATTGCTTGTGAACCACCAGCTGCATAAACCTCAGTCACCCCAAGTAATGCACATGCCGCCAAAATTGTTGGGTGCGGCCAGCCACCAAATTCTTTTTGTGGTGGTGAACAAACAACTAAGGATTCAACGCCGGCGATCTGTGCGGGAACAACATTCATAATTACGCTACTTGGGTACACGTAATTGCCACCAGGAACATAAAGCCCTACGCGCTGCACCGGTAACCATCGCTCAGAAACAGTTCCACCTGGCGCCACAGTTACTGTGGTGTCGCTTCGGCGTTGGTGTTCATGAACTTTTTGAACTCGTGCAATTGCATCGATAAGTGCTGCTTTAATCTTCGGATCAAGTTCTTGAAGTGACTGGTCAACAACTTCTTGTGGCACTCGAATCTGAGGAGCACGGACTCCATCAAATTTCTCGGACCAGTCTTGAACTGCAGCTACTCCGCGGTCTCGAACATCTTCAATAATCGGGCGAACTTGTTCAACAACGGAATCAAGGTCGAACTTGGCGCGTGGCACTAGATTTCGCAGATCTGACGCTCGTCGGGATCCGCCTCGTAAATCTAGGGTTGATAACATAATTCAAAGTTTAACTTGATTTTGGTGGCATAGGATTTGTTGCTATGGCCACCGGTACTCCAGCGACGAAATTACTCGCATCAGCAGGAGTTCATTACGTTGAGCACGAATACACACACGATCCAAACTCCACTTCGTTTGGGCTAGAAGCGGCCGAAAAGCTTGGTGTGGATCCAAATCGAGTATTTAAAACCCTGATTGCCAACGTGGATGAGACTTATGCGGTTGCAATCGTCCCTGTTAGCCAACAAGTAAGTCTTAAGGCACTTTCTCGAGCACTCGGTGCAAAGCGCGCAACTATGGCAGATCCAGCCCAGGCCGCTCGAATGTCTGGATACGTAGTTGGCGGGATTAGTCCACTGGGCCAAAAGCGACTGCTCACTACTGTGATTGATCAGTCAGCCAAAGAATTTGAAACCATTTTGGTTAGTGGCGGTCGACGTGGCTTTGATATTGAACTTTCACCAATTGCGTTGGCTGATCTACTGTCTGCTGTTTTTGCTGAGATTGCTAGTTAGTTTGTAAAACTGGAGCTTCCAAACACGAAGCACCAAGTAAGGCTTTTAAGTCGGCAAACAACGAAGGTGATGGCGCTACGCGCAATTTGTCATCTGTTTTAACTGAAACGAATTTATCTGCCTGGACAACGGTTAGGTGAACTTCAGTTGTTCCTGGGTGCGCACTCAAAATTTGGCGAAGCGAATCCATTACAGCAGCGTTTACGCGAGTCTCTGGAATGTAAACATTTACTGGACCTGAATGAGCCGCACTGATATCTGGAACTGAAACTTCAAGGGCAGCAACGCGCGGTCCTTCATCATCTCGCTTGTCGATTCGAACCTTCATAAGCAAGATGGCGTCATCGTTTAGCAAAGTTGCAAACTTTGTAAAAGTGTTAGGCCAAACCATAACTTCGACAACACCTTCAAGATCTTCAAGCGCAACAATTGCCCAGCGATCACCAGATCGTTTCGTAGTCTTTAACTGAACACTGCTGACTAGCCCCCCGAGAGTTACAACTGCGCCATCAGAGGCATCTGCAACTCCAGAGATCGGCATCGATGTGCTCATTGCCAAAACATGTTCGACGCCAAACAGTGGGTGGTCGCTGACGTAAAGACCAAGCATGTCTCGTTCTTGCGCGAGCAAAGTTTTCTTGTCCCACTCATCTGACGAGATGTTTACTTCAACGCCACCAATTGCATCATCGGAGAAATCATCCGAAGTTCCAAATAAATCAAACTGGCCAATTGCTTCAGCCTTCTTGGTATCAAGGACTGAATCAACCGCTTCTACGTGTACTGCAAATAAACCGCGTCGAGTGTGACCAAGTGAGTCAAAGGCGCCAGCCTTAATAAGGGATTCAATTACTCGCTTATTACAAACTTGAACATCCACTTTTGTTAGGAAGTCACCAAATGAAGTGAATCTACCTTTTTCAACCCGACTTACCTTCAAAGATTCAACGACGTTAACTCCGACGTTGCGAACTGCGGCAAGACCAAAACGAATGTCAGTTCCGATGGCAGTGAAATCTACATCTGATTCATTGACATCAGGCGGCAAAACCTTGATACCCATGCGACGGCATTC
The DNA here is from genome assembly GCA_030157865.1 of Candidatus Nanopelagicales bacterium. Lineage (GTDB taxonomy): Bacteria > Actinomycetota > Actinomycetes > S36-B12 > UBA5976 > UBA5976. The sequence goes on from JAOATY010000010.1 coordinate 14,723, forward strand.
ATTTAGGTAAACCGCGGACTTGTCCTTGTCGTCTTTGACGCTGGTAAGTAATGCGGCCATGTATTCAGCTGGGTAATTGGCCTTTAAGTAAGCCGTCCAATAAGACACCAGACCATAGCCCGCGCTGTGAGCCTTATTAAATGCGTAGTCAGAGAACGGAACCAGTGTTTCCCAAAGTTTATTGATTGCAACTTGGGCAAAGCCGCGTTCTTTCATGCCAGCTTCGAACGGAACATATTCCTTATCGAGAATTTCTTTCTTCTTCTTACCCATAGCTCGGCGTAAAAGGTCTGCTTGTCCAAGGGTGTAGCCGGCAACTTCTTGCGCAATAGCCATAACTTGCTCTTGATAAACAATGAGGCCGTAGGTGTCGCCCAAAATTCCGGCAAGCGGCTTTTCTAGATCTGGGTGAATTGGAACTTGAGCTTTGCGCTTGTTTTTGTAGTCCGCATAATCAGTGTGAGCGTTAACACCCATTGGACCTGGTCGATATAAAGCTAGAACCGCGGAGATGTCCTCAAAGTTGTCAGGGTTCATCGAACGCAGCAGTGATCGAATCGGACCGCTATCTAATTGGAAAACACCCAAAGTATCGCCGCGGGCCAATAGTTCATAAGTCTTCGGATCATCCAGTCCAAGCTCTTCTAGAACTACTGTTTCATCGCGGTTTGATTTGATGTTCAACAAAGTGTCATCAAGCACAGTTAGATTTCGAAGTCCCAAGAAGTCCATCTTTAGAAGGCCTAGAGACTCACAGGCACCCATATCGAACTGCGTAATAACTGCGCCGTCTTGATCTCGTCGCCAAACCGGCAAGACATCAATCAATTCTTCTTTACACAAAATCACCCCAGCTGCGTGCACGCCTGGCTGTCGCTTTAAGCCTTCGATGCCTCGCGCAGTATCAACAACTGCGCGAACGTCTGCGTCGTCGTCGTAGAGGTCTCGGAATTCGCCAGCCTCACCATAGCGATCATGTTCTGGATCGAAGATTCCAGAAAGTGGAATGTCCTTGCCCATAACACCTGGTGGCATTGCCTTGGTGATCTTGTCACCTAATGCATATGGGAAACCGAGTGCGCGAGTGGAGTCTTTTACGGCCGCCTTCGCTTTAATCGATGCATAAGTAATGATCTGGGCAACTCGTTCTTCACCGTACTTTTGCGTTGCATAGCGAATCATTTCGCTGCGTCGACGTTCATCAAAATCGATGTCGATGTCGGGCATCGAGATTCGTTCTGGATTCAAAAAGCGCTCGAAAAGCAAGCCGTGCTGAATTGGATCAAGTTCAGTGATGCCTAATGCCCAGGCAATTAATGCGCCCGCTGCAGAACCACGGCCAGGTCCTACGCGAATACCTTCTTCGCGGGCATGGCGACAAAGGTCAGCAACCACTAAGAAGTAACCCGGGAATCCCATTTGTTCGACAACGGCAAGTTCAAACTTCGCACGCTCGAGGTGCTCTTTAGGAATTTTGTTGCCATTAAATCGGCGCTCTAATCCGATCTGAACTTCTTTAACTAGCCAAGTGTTTTCAGTTTCGCCAGCTGGAACTGGGAAGGAAGGCAGCAGGTCCTGACCCTCAACAAAATTAATGTTGCAACGCTCGGCAATTAACAACGTGTTGTCACAAGCATCAGGAAGTTCGCGCCAAACTTCGCGCATTTCTGCAGCAGTCTTTAAGTAGAAGTCTTGAGCATCAAATTTAAATCGCTTTGGATCATCCATGGTTGCCCGAGTTCCAATGCAAAGCAGCACTTCGTGCATCCGGGCATCTTCTGGGTAAACGTAATGAAGATCGTTTGTTGCCACTAACTTCAGATTCAAAGTCTTGGCAATCTTTAGCAAATCTTCACGGTGACGGCGTTCAATGCCTAAGCCGTGATCCATGAGTTCAACAAAATAGTTTTCTTGTCCCAAGATTTCGCGCATAGTTGCTGCAGTGCTTAAAGCTTTATCGTAATTACCAGCCTGTAGCCAGCGATTAACTTCACCGGAAGGACAACCGGTAGTTCCGATTAGTCCTTTGCCATGTTGTTCGAGTAACTCGGCATCAAAACGCGGCTGGTAGTAATAGCCTTCAAGACTTGCCTTACTGGAAAGACGGAAGAGGTTGTGAAGTCCAACATTGTTTTCTGCCCACAGCGTCATATGGGTGTAGTTGTAGCGTCCGCGCCCAGCGCCATCAAGTGATGTGTCATCGACAGCTGGGGTTCCAAAATCAAATGGTGCGCGAAGTTTGCGACCTTGCGGTGCGTAATAGCCCTCGATGCCAATGATTGGTTTCACATTGCTGGATTGTGACTTCTTCCAAAATTCAAACGCACCATATAGATTGCCATGATCAGTCATAGCGATAGCTGGCATTCCGAGTTCATCGGCTTTAGAGAAAAGGTCAGTTAAGCGCGCCGCGCCATCCAGCATTGAATACTCGGTGTGCACATGAAGATGCACGAACGAGTCATTGCTCACAGGATTAGTTCCTTTTATTTCAGAGGGTAAGTTCGCGGGAGGAAGGACGCTCCCCTAGGTTACCTGCGACCTGTGACAAGAAAGTGCAGTGGGTCGAAGTGACTTTTTAGTGGCTGAGTCCTTTGAGCCAAGTCTCAAGGACTCGGCTAAAGGTTACGGGCCAGCTCTAAGGACTTGGCTAAATCTGGGGCATATTCGGATTCGAAACTTACCCGCTCCCCAGAAACTGGGTGCTCGAAACCTAACCGAACGGCATGTAGCCATTGGCGGTCAAGCTTTAACTTGGCAGCCAAAGTTGGGTCCGCGCCATATGTAAGGTCGCCACAGCATGGGTGGCGAAGGCCTGACATGTGAACGCGAATTTGATGAGTTCGGCCAGTTTCTAGGTGAACTTCCAAAAGTGATGCATAAGCAAACGATTCCAAGGTGTCGTAATGCGTAATGCTTGGTCGACCGCCACTCATGATTGCAAAGCGATATGAAGATGATGGGTGACGATCGATTGGTGCATCGATTGTTCCGTTGATTGGATCTAGTCGGCCCTGGATCAATGTGTGATAAATCTTGTCAACTGTGCGATCTCGGAATTGATCTTTAATGCTGACGTAAGCACGTTCGGATTTGGTAACAACCATCAGGCCGCTAGTTCCAACATCTAGACGATGCACGATACCTTTACGTTCGGTTGGACCGTAGGAAGTTAGCACAGTTCCCATTGCTGTTAGTGAGCCGGTAACTGTTGGTCCAGACCAACCTTGGCTTGGATGAGCCGCAACACCAGCTGGCTTATCAATTACAACGAATGAGTCGTCTTCAAAAACAATTGGAAGTTCAACCGTTGGTTCTGCTTCGTATAGGTCAGGGTCTGGAAGGTCCACTTCAATAACATCACCGAAGGCTAAGCGCGCACTCTTCTGTGCAACTTTGCCATTTAAAGTAACGCGCTTTTCTTCCAGCAAAGTCACGCAAGTGGCGCGGGACTCCCCCGTAAGTCGAGACAAGGCCACGTCACAACGTTCGCCTTCAAGTGATTCGTCAATCGGCCAAGTACGAATCATTTTTGATCAGCATCCGTTTCAGTTGGAAGTGCATTTGGCGTTTGATACTCCACGCCTCGCATCGACAGAATTACCATCGCGATTGCCGAAAGCACGACCGCGCTGTCGCTGATGTTGAACATTGGGTAATTCGGCACCGAAATAAAGTCCACAACATGGCCATGAAACATTTCAGGACTGCGGAAAATTCGATCGATTAAATTACCGACCGCTCCACCTAGTAAGCCGCCAAGTGCAATAGCCCAAGGCTTGTTAGTTACATTCTTAGAAATCAATAGAATCGCAATCGTTACCGCGATGGCAATCAAAGTGAATACCCAGGTAACGCTGGTACCGAATGAGAATGCAGCGCCCGGATTTCTTACAAACGAGAACTTTAGAAATTCGCCAATGACTTTAATGTCAGATTGGTTTTCAAGTCTGGCAACTGCCCAGGCTTTAGTCGCCAAATCGAGCAATATGACAACAAGTGCAGTTACGAGAAGTTGGCGACGATACACGACGTTAGGAACGGTCTTCACGCTCGCGGCAAGGCATGCACATTGTTGCACGTGGATTAGCTTCTTGTAGGCGAAGCTTTCCGATTTGCTTGCCACAGTTTTCACATGCGCCGTAAGTTCCGGCTTCGATACGTTCTAATGCGCGATTGGTTTGATCCAATAGATCTTTCTTGTTTGAAAGAATCGAGATCTCGTGTTCACGCTCAAAAGTCTTGGTGCCTGCGTCAGCCTGATCATCGCCTGCGCCTTCACCACTTTCCATGATCAAGGCATGGAAGCTTTCTTCAGCCTGGGCAATTTCAATTGCTAGTTCTTCTGCTTCGGAAGTAAGCATTTTGCGAACTGCATTTAATTCTGTCTTTGTCCAGTTTGATTCATCTTCTTGAACTACTGGATGCTTAGGCGCAGCTTTCTTGCCTGGCACTGCCTTACGAACAGAAGGAAGACCAACTGAACCAATTGGATTAATAACCTGAACCGGTGGACCAGCTAACGCGGCTGCCGCAGCAGCTTCAGCTTTTGCGATTGCAGCAAGCTGGGCTTTAGTAACTTTTGGTTCCTTAACAACTACTGGCTTTGGTTCAGCAACTTTCTTAGCTGGCTTAACTGGCGCAACTTTCTTCGCTACCTTTGCCGGAGCTTTTTTCGCTGGGGCTTTTTTGGCTGGAGCCTTTTTCGCAGGTTCTTTCTTAGCCGCAGCCTTCTTTGCTACTGGGGCTTTTTTGGCAGGGGCAGCCTTCTTTGCTGGCGCTGACTTCTTGGCAGCTGGAGCCTTCTTGGCAGCGCTTGCCTTAGTTGGCGTCTTCTTAGCTGGTTTCGCAGCCATGGTATTCCCCTTTAAGTAATGCCTAATTTTTATCGACTAAGTCCCTAGACTCTACCGAGTCCATTGGATAATGCTCGCTAGAAGGTACGTTAAAACACGAATTCCTGCAATTTTTGGCCAAGTTTTGGGTAGATCTGGTGGAAACCTCGATTACCGGGCTGTTTTCAATCGCAATTCGGCGCGATCACACTGTTCTTAAGCCTTCGCAAAATGGGAATAATCAACCTTTCCTACTAATCTTTACTACTAGTCGGCAAAACGATGATGAAGACACATTGCGCAGCCAACAACACCAAATCAGCGAATTGGGGACGGTGTAAGCCCAAAAAGGTGTTGTTCTGAGTGATATCACTTCTGAGTTGCTTCGAAGAACGGCCAATAATGGGAATAGATCCCCAACTTGGCCAAGTAGAACGAGTCAGCTGACCGAAACTTAAGTGGATTTTGCGTCGCAAGTGCAAAGTCAACAAGGGTGGTACCGCGGGAATGGCCTAAAAATCATCTCGTCCCTTGAATTCATATTCACCAAACGGTGATCATGAAAATTGACTGCAAGCGACGAGGAAAACTGATGGCTTACCGCGATGTACCCGCGAAGATTGATCTTCCAGCGATGGAGCACGATGTGCTCTCGTTTTGGAAAGACAATGACATCTTTCATAAATCATTAGCGCGAACTAGTGATGGTCCGCGCTGGGTGTTTTTCGAAGGACCGCCGACAGCTAACGGCATGCCAGGAACACACCACGTCGAGGCACGCGTATTCAAGGACATCTTCCCGCGCTATCGCACCATGAAGGGTTACAACGTTCCGCGTAAGGCTGGTTGGGACTGCCATGGCTTGCCAGTCGAATTAGCCGTTGAAAAGGAATTGGGTTTCACTGGCAAACAAGATATTGAAAAATACGGAATCGCAGAATTCAATGCTCGATGCAAAGAATCAGTATTGCGTCACGTTGATGAATTCGAAAACATGACTTCGCGCATGGGCTACTGGGTAGATATGGACCAGGCCTATTGGACCATGGATGAAAAATACATCGACAGCGTTTGGTGGAGCTTAAAGCGAATCTTTGATAAAGGTCTCTTGGTTCAGGATCACCGCGTTTCTCCGTATTGCCCACGTTGCGGCACTGGCTTATCCGATCACGAATTAGCTCAAGGCTACGAAGATGTAGTCGACGCCTCGGTTTATGTTCGATTCCCTGTGACAAGTGGTCCACTTCCAGAAAAGTATTCCGGAATCTCGTTATTGATTTGGACAACCACACCTTGGACTTTAATTTCCAACACCGCTGCTGCAGTTAATGCTGAAGTTGATTACGTTGTTGCCCAAACTGCTGATGGCGAATACCTGGTCATTGCCGAAGCGTTACGCGAAAAAGTGCTTGGCGAAGACTCAAAGGCACTCGAAACCATCAAGGGTCGTGACCTAGAAGGCACCAGTTACCAGCGTCCGTTCGATTGGGTAACTTTCCCAGAAACAGATGCTCCGGTACATACCGTGCTATTGGCTGACTTTGTTACCACCGAAGACGGTACTGGCGTAGTCCATGAAGCTCCAGCATTTGGCGCAGAGGATCTTGTACTTTGTCGTTCATATGGTTTGCCGGTTGTAAATCCAGTTTTGCCAAATGGAACTTTTGAATCTGATATTCCAGAAGTAGCTGGAGTCTTCTTTAAGACCGCTGATCCGCGTCTAGTCGAGTTGCTAGAGGAAAAGGGACTGCTGTTCCGTCATCTGCCTTATGAGCACTCCTACCCGCATTGCTGGAGATGTCACACTGCGTTGATTTATTACGCACAACCGTCTTGGTACATCAAGACCACTGAGATCAAAGACAAGTTGCTAGCTCAAAACGAAAAAACCAATTGGTTCCCAGAAACTATTAAGAACGGTCGATTCGGTGACTGGCTAAACAACAACGTCGACTGGGCACTTTCACGTAATCGCTATTGGGGAACTCCGCTACCAATCTGGCGCTGTGAAGAAAACCACTTAACTTGCGTTGGTGGTCGCTCAGAACTTGCATCTCTTGCAGGCGATCACACCTTAACCGTTGATCCACATAGACCGTTTGTGGACGACATCATTTTTGCTTGCCCAGAGTGCGGTGGTACTGCTACTCGAGTACCGGAAGTCATCGACTGTTGGTACGACTCAGGTGCAATGCCATTCGCACAATGGGGTTACCCAGAAAACAATAAGGAAACTTTTGAAGCCAGCTACCCAGCTGATTTCATTTGTGAAGCGATTGATCAAACCCGTGGCTGGTTCTACACCTTGATGGCCATTGGAACTTTAGTGTTTGAAGAATCTTCATACGAGAACGTGCTTTGTCTTGGTCACATCCTTGATGAAGACGGTCGAAAGATGAGTAAGCACTTAGGTAACGTGCTTGAGCCAATCGGTTTGATGGATGAACACGGTGCTGATGCACTTCGTTGGTTCATGCTTGTAAGTGGTTCGCCATGGAGCGCACGTCGCGTTGGTCACGGCACAATTGCAGAAGTTGTTCGCAAGACACTTCTTACTTACTGGAACACTGTTGCATTCCAAAGTCTCTATGCTCGCGCAGGTAATTGGGATAGCAGCACTGCTTCGCTTGATGGACTTACTGACCTTGATCAGTGGGCAGTATCGCAAGCCACTCGCCTAGCGCGCGATGTCGATCAGGCACTTGAACAGTTCGATACGCAACGTGCTGGTCGCTTTATTGCTGAGTACGTAGATGATTTGAGCAACTGGTACGTCCGTCGTTCTCGTCGCCGGTTCTGGGATGCAGATCACGCGGCGCTAAGTACTTTGCATTACTGCCTAAAGGTAGTGACTCAAGTAATGGCTCCGTTCACACCGTTTATTACTGAACGCGTTTGGCAAGACCTTTACACAACTTCAGACACTGAATCTGTGCACTTGAGTTCTTGGCCACAGTGGTCAGATGACCAGATCAGCGACACCTTGCGTGATCAGGTTGATCTAACTCGCCGCTTAGTTGAACTTGGTCGATCGGCGCGCGCCGCATCTGGCGTAAAGACGCGTCAGCCACTTCAGCGTGCATTGGTCGCGGCTCCAGGTTGGGACACTTTGCCAGAAGGTCTGCAGGCTCAGATTCGAGATGAAGTAAACGTATTAAGTCTGGAAAGTCTGTCAGGTACTGGCGAGCTTGTTGATGTCAGCCTGAAGGCGAACTTCAAGACACTTGGCGCAAGGTTTGGCAAGAGTACGCCAGAAATTGCTTCGGCAATCGCTTCGGCAGATGCCAATGCCTTAGTAGATGCCTTGAGATCTGGCACTACCTCTGTTCAAGTTTCTGGGGTCGACTACGAAATTGGTCCGGATGATGTTGTCGTCACCGAAGTCCCTCGTGAAGGCTGGACTGTTGCAAGTGATTCTGGTGAATCATTAGCCCTCGATCTAGCCTTGACTCCTGAGTTAATCGGTCAAGGCATTGCTCGAGACGTTACTCGCCTGATTCAAGATGCTCGCAAATCATCTGGCTTGGACATTAGCGATCGAATTGTTGTTACTTGGGAGTCTGATGCGGAAGCAACAGTTGCGGCGCTAACTTCTCATGCTGACTTAGTAGCCAGTGAAGTCTTAGCAACCACTTGGTCACAAGGAACAGTAGCTGAGCCAACTGCAACTGATGAGGAATTAGGACTTAAGGTTTTAATTACTAAAGCGTAGTTACATAAAAAGAAGGCCTGGGAAAATCCCAGGCCTTCTTTTTTGTTAAGAATTAATCTTCAGTTACCTGACGGTCACCACTGATGTTCTTGGATTCAAGTTCACGAAGCTGTCCTTCTAGGTAGCTGCGTAGACGACCACGGTATTCGCGTTCGTAGGCACGAAGTTCTTCAACTCGACGCTCCATTGCTACGCGCTGTGACTCAAACTCACGAGTGATGTTTGCAACGTTTGTCTTAGCTTCAGAAACAAGTTCTTCAGATGTTGACTTGGCTGCACTTAGAAGCTGCTCAGATTCGATTCGAGCTGAAGCGACTGCTTCGTCTGCGGTGCGCTGGGCAAGTTCAAGGATACGTACTGAAGCCACACCTTGTTCGGCTGGTGATGAGGATGCTGCTGCAGTTGCAGCCGCAGCCACGCCTTCAGACTGTGAAGTAGCAAGCTGCTCTTTAAGTTCGGAAATTGCATCAGAGCTTGCTGATAGTTCGCTCTGTGTTGCAGAAAGTTGTGATTCAAGTTCATTGATACGAGCTTGTGCATCCTTTAGCAATTCATCGCTAGCTGCACTGTCTTCAGAAACTACTGCGCGTGCCTGTGAATCTTCAAGTGCCTTAGCTGCCTGATCTAGTTCACTCTTTAGACGAGCATTCTCGTCACTCAGCGAACGGATCTCTTCGCGGATTGATTCCGGTACTTCACCCTTGGCAGTTGCGCGCAGGTCTTCGGCTTCGCGAGTTACTGCAGACAGTGACTCTTCGATTTCGTCTAGGAAGTTATCAACCTCATCAAGGTCGTAACCTTCTTTGAATCGAACTGTAGTGAACTGCTTGTTACGCACGTCTTCAGGCGTCAAAGCCATGATGAAAACCTTCCGTCTTGAATAATGTCCGAGATTGTTGAGAAATCCTCAACCTCGTGCCTTCTAGATTAGAGATAAATCCGCAGAAAGTGAAACCCAGATCACTGTTTCTAAGGTTTTTAGGGGTTATTTCAAGTCCAGTGAATCGGACATTTACAACACTAAATTCCGGCCAAAATTCCACGGGTGATTGAAATTGCAAGCAACAAAATGATGAATGACAGATCTAACGAAACGCTTCCGATGCGAACACTGGGAACCACTTTACGAATTGCCTTTAAGGGTGGATCTGTAAGCGTGAAAACCGTTTCGGAGAGCAATAAAAGCGGACCCTTTGGTCGCCAATCTCGGGCGAAAATCGAAACGTACTCAAGAACTAATCTGGCAATCAAAATCAGAACATAAAGATTAAGAAGCGATGAGATTAACGCAGCAACAGATGACACGGTGAAGGGTTATTAGCTCTGGTTGAAGAATGGATCTTCGCGCAGTTGCGCACGAGCAGCTGCACCAATATCAACATTTGCTGGTGACAAAAGGAATACGCCCTTAGTTACCTTTTCAATGCTGCCGTGAAGTCCAAAAGCTAGACCTGCGGAGAAATCAACGATACGGCGAGCGTCTGCTTCGTCCATGTCGCTTAAGTTCATGATTACTGGAGTACCAGAACGGAACTCTTCGCCAATACGACGAGCATCGTTGTAAGTAATTGGGTGCAAAGTTGTGATGCGGTAAACATCAGCAAGCGGTGCCGCTGCGCGAGTTGGCGCTGCGTAGGAAGTGTGAGCCTGTTCGCTGACATGCTCGTAAGAAGATGTGGTTGTTACCGGGCGCAATGGCGCTTGCTCTTCGTATGACTGGTATTCCGCATCAGCGTAGTTACCGAATTCATCGGTGTATTCGCCGCCATCGACAAGGCCAAGATATTCAGCCATTTTTCGCATTGCGTTAGCCATGTGGTTCGCTCCTTGCAGGGGTAAGTAATACGAACTTACCCCTGAAAACCCCGTTTTCCGAGGATCGATGAGCCTATTCGAAGGTGTGTCGCGCCATATTTCAAGGCAGTTGCAAAGTCCCCGCTCATGCCAGCCGAGATCCAATTTGCCTCCGGAAACTTGGCTTGGATCAGGTTGGCAAACTCTTGCAATCGGGCAAACGCCATGTCGTCATCTCCGCCGAGCGGTGCCACTCCCATTACTCCCTGAAGTTTTAATCCACTGGAGCTAGATATCAAATCGGCGAGATCCATAATTTCGTCTGGCAATGCTCCTCCCCGATTTTCAGTCGGGACGGGGTCCAGATTGGCTTGGATTAAAACCCCAAGCGGAGTTTCACGATTAGCTACCGCCTTGGTTAGCGCAGCTACTAAATCAACACGATCAACGCTATGCACTACATCAGCCCAAGCAGCAACACTTTTTGCTTTATTGGTTTGCAGTTGACCAATTGCATGCCAAATCAAATTCTTTGCCTGCACTTCGTCGTGCTTCGGCTTGGCTTCCTGATCGCGATTTTCACCAACATTGGATACGCCAAGTTCAGCCAAAAGATCAACATCACTTGCAGGCCAGGTTTTAGTCACTGCGATTAGCGTGACATCTTCGCGATTTCGATTTGCCGCAATGCAAGCCTGCGAAATGTCGCGCTCAACATCTTGCAAATTGGCTTGCAACTCTTGCTTTCGATCCATGCTGTCCACTCTATGAGTTTGAGAACTAAGAAGCACCTATTGCAATAACTAATCCGCCACGACCAGTTGGATCCCCTGCAGCGCGTCGATATGAAAACAAATCTTCGTTCTCGAATGTGCACCCGTCGAATTCATGGATTTGTGTAACCTGCGATGCAAGAACTGATTTAACACCTGCCGATAAATCCAAATGCGTGCTGGATGAAACTGCAGCTGGGCAAACTTCTCTAAACTGCTCAACTCTTTCCGCTGGTACTTCATAACACTTCGCGCAGATGGCAGGTCCGATGACGGCTTGAGTATGCGCTAATTGTGCGCCCGTTGCTACGAATTCATCAAGAAGAGTTTGCACAACATTGGCTAAGACTCCTCGCCAGCCAGCATGACCAACTGCCACTACTCGATTTACCGGATCAATTAATCCGAAAGGAACGCAGTCAGCGGCTAAGGCCACTAATGCCAAGCCCGGTGACTTTGTTACCAAACCATCGCCGTGAGGCGCGATCCCAGATTCGTTAACTACGTGAACTCGGTTTCCATGCTCGGCATTCATTATTGAGATACCTTCTGCGGAAACCATTGCTTTAACGAGATCTAGATTTGCTGAAACGCATTTCGGATCATCACCCACATAAGACGCAAGGTTAAGTGAGTTATACGGTGACGCACTTGTGCCACCATTTCGACTCAGTGCAATTACTTGAATGCCTTCAATAGAAACGCGGCCAAAGACCTGCGAATTCATTGACTAGAAATGCTGTTTCTAGCGAAGGAAATCTGGAACGTCGAGATCGCCATCATCTTCGCCGTCCATGTCAACGTCACCGTGACCTGAACTTGCAGGTGCATCGCCGAAGAGGTTTTCGAAGTTGTCGTCCTCGTCAGCCACGGCTGCATTGCCAAAAGCCCCATCCGAGAATGAATCTGGAGTGACTGGAATCGATGGAGCTTCGCCATCGCGGGCTAAGTCAACAGCAACTTCAGCGGCTAGTGGAGTTTCGTCAAGAACCTTCTTGGACATTGGTGAAGTTGAGCGATTTGATGGAGGTGAGCCACCATCAAAGCCAGCCGCGATAACGGTTACCTTCACTTGGTCGCCTTGGGTGTCATCAATTACGGCACCAAAAATGATGTTGGCATCTGGATGCACTGCACTTTGAACCATGCGGGCGGCTTCATTGATTTCGAACAAACCTAGGTCGCTGCCACCAGCGATGGACATAAGTACACCACGTGCACCTTCAATGCTGGCTTCAAGTAGCGGGCTGGAAATTGCCTGACGAGCTGCTTCGATCGCGCGGTCTGCGCCACGTGCTGAACCGATACCCATAAGCGCGCTACCAGCGTCTTTCATGACACTGCGAACGTCTGCGTAGTCAAGGTTGATAAGACCTGGAGTTGTAATCAAATCTGTAATGCCACTTACACCCTGCAATAGAACAGAGTCAGCATGACGGAATGCATCAATAACACTGATGCCGTTGTCAGCAAGTTCAAGTAAGCGATCGTTTGGAATAACGATCAAGGTGTCTACCTCGGTGCGAAGTGAATCTACGCCCTCATCAGCTTGGGATGAACGGCGCTTGCCTTCGAAGCTAAATGGTCGAGTAACCACACCAATGGTTAGTGCGCCCATGTCTCGAGCGATCTTGGCAACGATTGGTGCGCCACCAGTTCCAGTTCCGCCACCTTCACCAGCAGTTACGAAAACCATGTCAGCGCCGCGCAGAACTTCTTCGATTTCTTCGCGATGATCTTCCGCAGCTTGGCGACCAACTTCTGGATCAGCGCCAGCACCTAGACCACGAGTAAGGTCGCGGCCAATGTCTAACTTCACATCGGCATCACTCATTAATAGCGCTTGCGCGTCTGTATTAATGGCGACGAACTCAACACCCTTGAGGCCAGCTTCAATCATGCGATTGATTGCGTTAACGCCACCGCCGCCAATGCCAACAACTTTGATAACTGCTAGGTAATTCTGTGGTGCGGCCATGGTGTTTGCCTTTCTCGACAAGCTTGGTTGTGCCCAAGTAGCAAACTCTCAACCTCTTCTAGAGCGTTAAAGATTTCCCACCTTTGAGCAGGTATAAGTTACGGCTAAACACCAATGAATAGTGTGATTGACGCTTGGCGTGTCGAGTTAAATGCTTTTGCTAGATGGGCGGAACTGACTTGAGTCGCCTATTTAATAGTGGGCGCATCTGGTGCGCTGACGTTGATGACTGTGTAGCCCTTTTCCATCAATGCCTGAGCAACTTCGACTTTGTCGGCAGCGCGCTCCCCGGAACCAAAAGTTACTACGACGCCATTTCCTAAGGTTGCAGTGACGCTGTCTTGAGTTGGTGCGCTCAATCCCGTGATCGCCCAATCGTCTGGGATAGCAGCTAACGCTTGAATGGCATTGGTCATAGCCGGACTGTCTGGTTGCGCCGAGATCACTAGTAGCCCAGCTGGTGGGGCTGCCACAACTCCGGCATTAACGCCTTCGCCGTCAATCAAGTTAAATCCAGTTGCCGTTGCAGCTACCGCAATCGGAGTTCGCTCAGTAACGGTGATCACAATGGCATGTGGCCAACCACGTTCTACTGTTGCAGCTTTAATTTCCGGCAGCGCTTGAAGTTGTTCGGAGATGACTCCTGGATTTATCGACATCAATGAGTTACCAATGGGAACGGCGGCAACCGCTGAGATTTGTTCAGCGGTCAGCCTGGAATTTCCAGTGATCGTTACTTCTTGAGCAACAAACCATTTTGATTGATACAGGCTCCACCAAGTGACGGCTGCAAGAATTACTAACAGCCAGATAAGCCATGGGCCTTTTGATTTGCGCTTCTTTTTTGGAGCGGCAGAACGAACTGTCTGTGACATTACTTTGCTTCTAACAGCGAAAGAATTTCTGGGCACATCATGCCGATGTCACCGGCACCTAGCGTAAGGATGATGTCTCCTGCTTGCGCATGCTCAACTAAGTGCCCTGGAACCTTTGACCATGAAGGCTCAAACACAACTTGCTCGGCAGGCAAAGGCACGTTGTTCGCCATAGTGCTGCCAGATGCACCAGGAATTGGTTCTTCGCCCGGTGCAAATACTTCTAGAACCACAACGAAATCAGCAAGGCCTAGAGCTTGGCCAAACTCTTTCGAAAACAGAGCGGTGCGGTAATAGTGATGCGCCTGAAATGCAGCTAGCACTCGGCCTTGGCCAACTACAGTTCTGGCAGCACGCAAGACTGCATCAATTTCGGTTGGATGATGTGCATAGTCATCGAATACTCGGACACCGGAAACTTCACCACGAAATTCAAATCGGCGATGCGTTCCAGTAAAACTCTGCAATCCCTCAACGCATTGTTGTGGCGAACAACCTTGAGTTAGCGCTGCCACAAATGCCGCTGTTGCATTTAGTGCATTGTGAACTCCGGGAACCAACAACTTAATTGGTCCATGAGTTTCGCCTTCGTAAGTAATTGTGAATTCAGAGCCAACCGAACCCGATGGCAGCAAACTCAATACGGCATCGTTATCAGCACCTTGCCCATAAGTAATCACTTTTGCGCCAAGAGCTTTGGCCTTTTGAGTAACAACTTTGGCACCTAAATCATCCCCACACACAACTGCGCAACCGTTACGTTCACCGGTGCCCACAATGAAGTCAACGAACGCTTGCTCAACCGCCTCGTAAGTTCCCCAATAGTTCAAGTGATCGGCTTCAACATTCGTAACAATGCCCACAGTTGTTGGCAATACCAAGAAGGTGCCATCGCTTTCATCTGCTTCAACTACGAACAGCTCGCCCGAACCCTGATGTGCATTGCTTCCGGACTCATTCATTTCAGAGCCAATAACAAATGACGGATCCTTGCCAGCATTTTGCAAGATCACGGTGACCATGGATGTGGTGGTGGTTTTGCCATGAGTTCCGGCAACTGAAATTGCTACTGAGTCCTCAAGTAATTCCGCTAACGCGATTGCTCGACTGACAACTGGAATGCCCAGTTCATTTGCTTGTGCAACTTCCGGGTTGTCTTTGCTGATGGCAGTTGAAACCACAACGCATGATGGCTTGGTTCCATCAATAATCAGATTGTTCGCATCATGCCCGACAAAAACTTTTCCACCTATTGGCTTTAAGGCTTGAAGGCGACGAGAATCTTTTGCGTCGCTGCCCGAAACTTCAGTACCGCGAGCTAGTAAAACGCGAGCGATTCCGCTCATGCCGGCCCCGCCGATTCCGACGATATGAACGCGGCCAGTTAAGTAACTCAAGACTTGGCCTTTCCTGCAACGGACATAACCAATTTAGCAAGATCTGCCGCTGAATCCTTGTGTCCGAGCGAGGCACTTGCTTTAGACATTTCAAGGAGTCTTGATAAATCAGAAACAATCGGCAAAATGTGGTCACGCACGTATTCGGCATTAAATTCCAGATCCGAAATCATGATTGCGCCGCCAGCTTGAACAACTGGTGCGGCATTCAAGCTTTGCTCGCCATTGCCAATTGGGAGTGGGACAAAGCATGCAGGCAATCCAACGGCGGTTAACTCTGCCACTGTCATTGCGCCAGCTCGCCCGATCACAAAGTCCGCAGCCGCATAAGCCAAATCCATGCGATCTATGTAATTTAGCGGGCGATACTTTTCGGATTCTGGCTGTGGAAATTCGTTCTTTAGGCCGACCGAATGCAGAATCACAATGTCGCCAAATGTATTTTCGGCAAGGCAATCGCTGATTACGGAATTAAGTTTCACTGAACCTTGGGAACCACCAAAAACCAACACGCAGGTTGCATCATTGCTAATTCCGAAATGTTCTCTTGCTTGCTTGCGTGTTTCATTTCGATCTAGTTGCTCAATGGCTTTGCGCAATGGAATTCCGATTAACTGAGCCCGAGGCAAGCTATCTGGAACCGTTTCGGCAACCGCATCCGCAAATCGTGCGCCAACGCGATTCGCAAGACCAGCACGAGCATTTGCTTCATGTACCACAATTGGCACTTCCCCGCGTGCTGCTAAATACGCTGGAATTGAAACGTAGCCGCCAAAACCTACAACGACATCTGCTTCCAACTTATGGAGTAGATCGCGGGTTTGTTTAATTGCTGAACGCAGTCGAGTTGGAAGTGTTACTAAGTCACCGCTGAACTTTCGTGGCAGCGGAACGGCTGGAATGAGTTCAAGTTTGTAGCCACGAGCCGGAACTAAGTCGACTTCAAGTCCACGTGATGTTCCCAGAACCGTGATGTTTATGTCTGGATCGATGGCCGTTAGCTGATCAGCCAAGTTAAGTGCAGGTTCGATATGGCCAGCTGTTCCGCCGCCAGCGAGAACTATGTTCACGCTAAATTCCAACTCATTATCTTTGTTCCTGCATATAGGCCTCGTGCTTGGCAAATGCCATCAAGATTCCCATGGCAAGCAAAGTTGGAATCAACGAGGAGCCACCATAAGAAACCAGAGGTAACGGAACGCCTGTGATCGGCAGGATTCCTAGCACCGCTCCAATGTTTACCAAAGCCTGAGTAACAATCCAAGCCACAATGCCAAGCGAAGCAATTTGAATGAATGCTTCATTGGTGTTGCGAGCAATGCGAAGGCCAACAATGGCAATCGCTGTGAAGATCAATAGCACTGTGATGGTTCCAAGGATTCCAAGTTCTTCACCAAGTACTGCATAGATAAAGTCAGTGTGGGCTTCTGGCAAAGTTCCCCACTTTTCACGTGATCCACCAAGACCAACGCCCCACCATCCGCCGGAGCCTAATGCTTGCTGTCCGTGAATCACTTGAAAGCCAGTACCTTGCGCATCTGCATAAGGATCTAACCAAGATGTGAATCGCGCCATTCGATAAGGAGCGGCAATTGATAATGCTGCAATGGCTGCAAGTCCAGCAGCGCCCATGATCATGAACCATTTTCTTGGCGCACCAACAAAGTAAAGAAGTGAAGCCATGATTGGCATCATTACCATTGCAGTTCCGAGGTCACCTTGAAGTACGACTAGCACCAAGACCGTTACGGAAACTGGCAGAACCGGCATTAGCAAATGGTGGCGCTGTTCAAGCAAGTGATATTTGCGATCCAAAATATCGGCGCCCCACATAATGATGGCAAGCTTGGCAAACTCTGAAGGTTGAATTCGGAACGGGCCACCAAAATCGATCCAGTTCTTTTGTCCGTGAACTGCAGTACCAATTAATAAAACAGCGACAAGCAGAACGCCAACGACAACCATGAATAGTGGAGCCCAGCGGCGAATCGCATCGACGTGCATTTTCGACACAGCCATCATTAAGAAAACGCCGATTGCAGCAAAAATCAATTGTCGAGTTGCCAGCGCCCAAGAGTTACCGTTGTTTTGCTGATATGAAAAAACGCTCGATGCTGATGCAACCATGACAATGCCAAGTGCGAGCAAGAATCCAGTTGCGCCAAGCAAGATTTGGTAATGCAACATTGGATGCTCAAGACGAGCCGAAAGCCCTCCGTCAGGACTACTTCCCTTTACTGGTCTGGTCGTCGTCATGATGTGAGCTCTTTAACTGCTTTGGCAAATGCGTCACCGCGAGCGGAGTAATCCTTGAACATGTCCCATGAGGCGCATCCCGGAGCTAATAGAACAGTGTCTCCTGGCTGTGCCGCCTCTGCTGCCAGCGCCACAACTAACTCCATTGCATTAGTTTCCTTGGTCGTAACGCGATGGATTGGGACATTCGGAGCGTGTCGCTCTAAGGCGGCAGCAATCACATCCTGATCAACCCCCAAAAGCACCGCAGCGCGCATGCGATGGGCATTATCAAGCACCAATTCATCGAAATCTTGACCCTTAGCCATACCGCCAGCAATCCAGACGACTGATTCATAAGCAGTAAGTGAGGTCGCTGCGGCGTGTGTATTTGTCGCTTTTGAGTCATCAATGAAGTCAACGCCAGCAACCTGTCCAACATGCGCGATGCGATGTGGTGCTGGCTGCCAGGCACGTAGGCCATCGCGAATTGCGCGAGCATCAACGCCGTGAGCTCGAGCTAAAGCACTGGCTGCAAGTGCATTTGCGATGTTGTGAACAGCTGGAATTGCTAGATCTGAAATCTCGGCAAGTTCTAATGCCGCTTCTCTGCGATTGTCCAAGAACGCACGATCGACTAAGAATTCTTCGACAACACCAACCATTGATATGTCAGGTATGCCAGTTGAAAAACCAATTGCTCGACAGCCTTCAACTACATCGGCTTGCTCCACCATGCGAATGGTTTCTTCATCAGCAACATTGAAGATAGCTGCCACCTGGCAACGTTCATAAACTTTTGCTTTTGCATCACGATATGCTTCGTAACTTCCAAAAAGATCTATGTGATCCTGCGCAAGGTTTAAACAAACCGCAGCCTGTGGCGATATCGAATAAACAAATGGCAACTGTGGCGCGCCAACCTCAATAGCTAGTACATCCCATGGCGTTGGATCCATCATTACTTCAACTAGCGAGCGACCGATGTTTCCCGCAGCGACTGTGCGCTTACCTGCTGCTAACAAGATAGATTCCAACATCAAAGTTGTTGTGGTCTTTCCATTAGTTCCTGTTACCAGTAACCAAGGTGCTGGGTGATCAAGATCCCTTAAGCGCCAAGCCAGTTCAAGTTCTCCCCAAATTTGAACTCCAGCTGCTTGAGCAGCGGTAACAATCGGAGCTAGTGGTGAAACACCTGGTGAAAGCACGAGTAAGTCGATGTTTTCAGGAAGTTGGGTGTCATCACCCAAACGAATTTCAGCGCCAAGGATTTCTAAAATCGTGGCTCGCTCTTTTTGGCGCTCACCGGTTGCAGCATCAATGACGACAACTTTGGCATCTAAGTTAACAAGGGCATCTGCAGCTGCAAACCCAGCAACACCCAGGCCTACAACACAAACGCGAACTTGCGACCAATCACTAGTGCGGTTTAACTCATCAAGATTTAGGGAAGCCATAACTTTTACTGACGCACCCATTCTGCATAGAACAACGCCATACCAGCACCAACACAAAGTCCTTGAATAATCCAGAAGCGAACCACAATCAAAACTTCTGGCCAACCCTTCATTTCAAAATGATGATGAAGCGGAGCCATTCTTAAAACTCGACGACCAGTTAACTTGTAAGACCCAACTTGGGCAATAACCGAAAGTGTGATCAATACAAATAGTCCGCCAATTAGGCCAAGTAGTAACTCGGTGCGAGTCATTAATGCCAAGGCCGCAAGTCCGCCACCAAGCGCAAGCGAGCCGGTGTCCCCCATAAAGATTCGAGCTGGACTTGAGTTCCACCACAAGAATCCAAAGCAGGCACCTGCTGTTGCTGCCGCGAATACTGCAAGGTCAAGTGGATCTCGCACGGTGTAACAACGTGGGATGTCTCCCCAGAAACAACTTTGACCGTATTGCCAAATCGACATCACGGTGTAGGCAACAAAGGAAAGAAGGGCTGCGCCGATTGCCAATCCATCAAGACCATCAGTTAAATTAACGCCATTTGTAATTCCAGTAACAAGGAACCAAATCCAAAGTAGGACTAGAGCAGAAGGCAGAATCCAGTTTGTGTCTCTTACCCAAGAGATGGCATTACTTACCGGAACGTTTCCACCTTCATCAGGGAACTGCATTGCTAGGTAACCAAATGAAAGTGCGGCGACTGCCTGGCCAAGAAGTTTGGTACGCGCGCGGATACCTGTGCTTCGCTGCTTGAAGATTTTCAAATAATCATCAGCAAGGCCTACCAAGCTCAACGCAACCATCAAATAGATCGCAAGTAACCCAGATACGGTCGGGGTGCTCATCATCATTAAGTGCGCCAAAAAATACGCCAAGACAACAGAACCAACAATTGCAACGCCACCCATAGATGGGGTTCCGCGCTTACTTCCGTGCTCAGGGTAATTAACGTTTTCAGTAGATTCCCGAATTGCTTGGGCAATCCCGCGCTTGCGAAGCAGGTTGATTAGTAGTGGGGTGCCAATTAGAGACAGCAGTGTTGCTAACGCACCAGCTAGCACTACAAGCTTCACTGTTGGCCCCACTTCGCGCGCAAAACAACTTCAATTTGATCGGCGAGCACTTCAAATTGTTCAGCTCGCGAAGCCTTGAACAATAAAACGTCACCGGAGTTAACTTCATTAACAATGTAGTCGCAGGCGCTATCAAAATCGGGTAACCACACCGATTTTTGAGCCTTGCCCGCAGTGGAGGTCAGGTCTGAACTCAAGCCATAAGACTTGGCAGCTTCACCCACAGCAATGACATGAGTTACGCCCAGCTTGGATGCCAAGGTGGCTATCTGAGCGTGGATGGCGTCGCTGGTTTCGCCAAGCTCGTGCATTTTGCCTAGGACTGCAAAAGTATTGCCAGTGGCTGGGATTGCCGTAAGGGTTTCAAGTGCTGCTGTCATTGATTCCGGATTGGCGTTATACGCATCATTGATGATGGTTACATTTCCAGGAATCTGATGTACTTCCATGCGCCACTTACTCATTTGCTTAAGAGTCGTTAAAGCCCTGGCAATGTCTTCGATTTCCATTCCGACTGCAAGCCCAACGGCTGCAGCTGCGAGCGCATTTAAGACATTGTGTTCACCGAGCATTGGAATTGAAGCCGAGATTCGATCGCCGCGATAAACCAGGTCAAAGGTGTAGCTGCCATATGCGCTTAACTGCAAGTTCTCTTCTCTAATGTCTGCCGTTTTTGAGAACCCATAGGTAAACACTGTTGCTTCAGTTAAGTTCCGCATTGCCAACACGCGTTCATCGTCAGCATTAAGAACAACTACGCCTGAAGCAGAGATGGCAGAGACCAATTCGGATTTTGCTTTGGCAATACCTTCAATACTGCCAACTTCTCCGATGTGCGCGTGACCAACATTTGTGATGACACCTAGGGTTGGCCGGGCCAAGTTGCAAAGATGCGTGATGTGACCGAGTCCACGCATTCCCATCTCGGCTACCAAGTATTTAACGTCGAACGGCGCAGAAAGCAGAGTTAACGGCAAACCAAGTTCGTTGTTTAACGAACCAGCAGGTGCGTGAGTTACACCAGCATGAGACAAAACCTGCCCGATCATGTCTTTAGTCGAAGTCTTGCCTGATGAACCAGTGATACCAATTACCTCTATGCCGCGCATTAAGGACCTGACATGCGCCGAAATTTTTGCAATCGCGTGGATCACTGGATCAAGTTCATCTGGCGAAGCGGGAACTAGGACATGTGAGCCAGTTACTTCTTTAGAAGTTAACGACGCACTCGCGCCAGCACTAATTGCCTGGGAAACAAACTCGTGACCATCAACGCGTTCGCCAACAATGGCAGCGAACAAGTCCCCTGCATTGGCAGAACGAGAATCAATCGATATTCCTGAAACTCGAATTGAAGCATCACCAATTAATTTGCCACCAACTATGTCGCAAACTTGTCCAAGAGTTAAATCAAACATTTTCGGACTCCTGTCTGACTACAACGCGATCATCAAACGGAAACACTTGACCAGCAACTTCTTGCCCAGTTTCATGACCCTTGCCAAGAATCGCAATCACGTCACCAGAGGTTGCAAGGCCTAAGGCTTTGGCAATTGCCAATCTGCGATCAGCAACTTCAATAACCTCGGCTGACAGACCTTGCGTTCCAGATAACATGGCACTTCTGATTAGCGCTGGGTCTTCCGATCTTGGGTTGTCATCAGTAATGATCACGATGTCGGAAAGTTGGGCAGCAACTTTGCCCATCAGCGGAC
The DNA here is from genome assembly GCA_030157865.1 of Candidatus Nanopelagicales bacterium. Lineage (GTDB taxonomy): Bacteria > Actinomycetota > Actinomycetes > S36-B12 > UBA5976 > UBA5976. The sequence continues at coordinate 36,567 of JAOATY010000010.1, forward strand.
GTTTTAAGGCATCTCGATCGCCACCGCAGCCAATTACCGTGATGACCTTGGCTGGGTTGGCGTCTTTAATAACAGTTAAAACGGTTTGCACGGCATCAGGTGTGTGAGCGTAATCAACGATTGCAGTTCCGGATGATGCAATTGAAACATTTTCAAGGCGGCCTGGAATTGGTCGCACATTCTCAAGTGAATCTAAAGTTGCAGGAACTTCAAGACCAAGCATCTGACTGGCAATTAACGCGCAAGCTGCATTGGTCGCGTTGTATGAACCGAGCATGTTTACCGAAAGCGAAATTGGAGCATCATTATCAATCGTGATTTGCTGAGTTGTCGCACCACTTGAATTGGAGGTGGCTTCGGATGTCTTCCAATTTCCATTTTGCCCAACCGTAGTGTTTGGAATTTTGCATTCCTCCGCTAACTTCATTCCCCATTCATCATCCGTGCAAATAACTGCTTGCCTTGCATGTTCCGATGTGAACAGCAGAGCCTTCGCTGCAAAGTAGCTTTCCATTGAGCCATGGAAATCCAAATGATCTTGAGTCAGATTCGTGAAGATAGCAACATCAAACTTGATTCCATCTACGCGATGCAGTGCAAGGGCATGGCTTGAGACTTCCATAAATACATGAGTAATCCCCTGTTCGACCATCAGACCCAAAGTGGCATACAGATCAGTTGATTCAGGAGTAGTTCGCGCACCTGGTAAATGTTCTTCACCTAAGTAAGTGCCAAGGGTTCCGATAACTCCAACACTCTTGCCAGCGTCAATAAAGATGGAACGCAGCATGTGGGTAGTTGTGGTCTTGCCGTTTGTTCCGGTAACTCCAGTAATTACCAACTTGGCTTCTGGATTTCCATAAATACCGGCAGCAAGTGTTGCCATATCTTTTCTGGCATTCGAAAGTTCAATTACTGGTAAACCTTTTTGCTTTGCGATCTGTGCGCCATGGGAATCAGATGCAATTGCTACTGCGCCATTTTTAACCGCTTCATCAACAAAGTCGATTCCATGACTGTTTGCTCCGAGTAACGCTACATAAAGATCGCCAGGTTGAACTGATCTGGAGTCATGGGTAATTCCAAAGACTTTTGCTTCGCTAGAAACTTCTCCGGAGACTAACTTTGCAAGATGTGAAAGCTCAACACCATTGGTCTTTGGCCGAGTCACTGGACTCACCACTCAACTGGAAGCTTGGGAGGCTTTGTTGTTGAAGGTGGAACCTTTTTATGAGCTAGCGCGTAAGTCATAACCTTTTTGAAAACTGGACCGGCAACAACGCTTCCGTAAGTGCTGGTCTTTGGATTGTGAATACTCACGCTCATAACAAGTGCTGGCTTCTCTGCTGGAGCCATTCCGATGAAGGAAGATGTGTAACCGCTGTATCCACCAGTTGCTTCGTCGTAACGGTTTGCAGTTCCAGTTTTTCCACCAACACGGTAGCCAGGAATCTGCATGTTCTTGGCTGTACCATCTTCGGAAACAACGCCTTCGAGCATTTCGCGAACTGTCTTAGCAGTCTCGGCGCTAACAACTCGCACGCCTTCATCAACTCTGCTTGGTTCGTAGACGCCTTCAGTATTCGAGTACCCAGCAATTAGACGTGGCAGCATTCGAACGCCATCATTTGCAATCGTTGCGAACACGCTAGTTGCCTGAACGGCATTTACCGAAAGACCTTGTCCGAAAGCAAGAGTTGGGAATGTAGTTGCTGACCATTCATTTTCGTTATTGATGTCAGGAAGCTTTCCACCGCTCTCGCCCGGAAAGTTCATTCCTGTTGACTGACCGATGCCAAATTTTTGTAAGTAGTCGTACAGCTTCTTTTCACCGATTGACTCGGAAGCCAAAATTGTTCCGATGTTACTTGACTTAGCAAGTACACCCGCCAAAGTTAGGCGCAAAGTTGGGTGATCAACATAATCCTTGAATGAAGTGCCGCCGCGGCTTAACCGGTTCTCGATTGTGTACTGAGTACCGGCGTTGGCTCCACCTTCTTCAATCACGGAAGCCAGAGTCATAACCTTGCTAGTTGAACCAGGCTCAAAGACGTCAGTGACTGTGGTGTTTCGCTTTGCCTTGTCATCAGTTGCAAATGGATTATTTGGATCAAAGGTTGGGTAAGTCGCCATTGCCAAGATGTTTCCAGTTCCTGGCTCCATGATTACTGCAACGCCACCTTCAGCACCAGTAGCTTGCACTTGGTCGCCTAAAGACTTTTCCAGCATTGCTTGCAAGTTGGAATCAAGGGTTAAGCGAACTGAAAGTCCATTTACTGGGTCAATGCTTTGGCGTTCACTAGCTGGAATTTCTCGACCATTTACTCGTTCAACAGTTAGCTTTCCGTCTTGACCCATTAACTGTTCATTGAGTCCATATTCAAGGCCACCAAGACCGGTACCTTCTGCGCCAACGTAGCCAATGACACTTGCGGCTAATGATCCATTTGGATAAACCCGATTTGTAGTTGGTTCACTGAAAACTCCTGGGATGCCTAAGGCAGCAACAGCTTTCCAAGTTTCAGGAGTAATTCTTTTTGCTACATATGAAAAGCGGGAGTCAACCGTTAATGACGCAACAATTGTTTCAACTGGGATTCCCAAGATCGGCGACAGTGCAGCAGCAGTACCGGCTGGGTCGGTAATCAGAGTTGGATCAACTGTGACATTTCGCGCCATAACTGTTGTCGCAATTGGCACACCATTGCTGTCGGTGAAATTTCCACGCAAGGCCGGCAAAGTCAAAGTCTGCAAACGTGAGTTTTGTGCGTTCGCAGCTAGTTCTGGGCCGCGAACAACTTGAAGTTCTACTAGTCGTGCCATGTATAGCGACATGACTACTAGGAAAATGAAAGTTATAAATCGAATTCGCTTACGAGGACTTTCCAGGGGAACCATAACTGGTCCGGTTGGAACGTATCTTTGGTTAGAGCTCTGTGGTCGCTGTGGTCCTTGCGGATTTGGACGACGCTGCGAAGTTGGTGTGCTCATTGCGCCGCCGGTGCTACTGGTACAGCTGGTGCAACTGCAACGACTGGCTTACCTAAAATTTCACGATCTGAAAGACGAAGGAAAACTGGTGTTTGAGCTGGAACCATTCCCATGTTTGCAGCAGTGATTAACAAGTTGCCTGGAGATTCACCGGCTGCAACCACACTGGCGATGGTCTGCTCTTCAGCAGTCATCTGACTCAATTGAATCTGAAGTGCGTGCTTTTGGAATGATGCCTGCGCTGCAAGAGTGTTCACATAAAGAAGCATCATCATGCCCGAAACAATCATTCCAATAATTACAAACAGGAAGGTTCTGCTGCTGGCACGACCCTGTGGAACTCCAACTGGAATTGCTTGCGCAATCGGAGAAACGATTGGCTTTACTAGCGGCTTAACCAATGAAAGTTTGCGAAGCGTGCGTGACTTGCGAGGAATTGGAGCTAATGCAGGTGTGCGGGCCGGTACTGCGCTCATGCTGCTACCCCAATTCTTTGGGCAGCGCGAAGGCGAACTGAAGTAGCCCGAGAGTTTTCGGCTACTTCTTCTTCGCTTGCTGGTTCAGATCCACGTGTTAACAGTTGTAGCCAAGGCTTGTCTGACTCAGGAATGATCGGCATTTCAATTGGAGTCTTTGATTCAGTTCCAACGCGCAATGCATTTTTAACGATGCGATCTTCAAGTGAGTGATACGACAGAACCACGATGCGACCATCAAGAGCTAGACAATCTAGCGCTGCTGGAATCGCTCTTTCCAAAACCGATAGTTCGTCATTAACTTCGATGCGAAGCGCCTGGAATGTGCGCTTGGCAGGATTGCCGCCAGTTCGTCGAGTTGCTGCTGGAATTGCATCACGAACAACAGTTACCAGCTGGTCGCTATTAGTAAACGGTTTAACTTCGCGCTCGCGAATGATGGCGTTGGCAACACGTGCTGCAAATCGCTCTTCACCGTATTCGCGAAGGATTCGCGCCAAGTTTGCAAAGTCATAGTTGTTAACAATGTCTGCTGCGGTTTGACCAGTGGTGCCGTCCATGCGCATATCAAGTGGAGCGTTACGGGAGTATGTAAATCCGCGCTGGTCTTTATCAAGCTGCATTGAAGAGACGCCTAGGTCAAACAAGATGCCTTGCACATGCTCGATGTTTAGATTTGCTAGAACTTCAGGAATCTCGTCATAAACAGCAAGTGCAAAATCAACGCGTGGTGCAAATCTTGCAAGTCGTTCTTGTGACATAGCAAGTGCTTCAGGATCGCGATCGATTCCAATTACTCGTAGGTTTGGAAATTCAGTTAGAGCTGACTCGGTATGTCCACCAAGACCAAGAGTGGCATCAACCAAGATCGCATTGTCGGCACTTATTGCTGGAGCCAATAGATCTAGGCAGCGTTGCCGCAAAACTGGTTCGTGCGTAAATGTCGTCATTACGCCACGTCAGATCTAGATGCTGCCTTTAGTCCCTGGCCGTTGGAGAGCCTGGCACCGGGGAAGGTGCGCCAGGATCGAGCCAACGGCCAGAGGCCAAAGGCAGCATCATTTGTTGTTACTGAATTAGTTGCTATGGAACGCGTTAAATTCATGGCATTACGTCTTCATCAAGTGCGGCAAAGCCTGGTTCTTGAGCTTCTAAGTACTGGTTCCAAGCCACAGTTGCCCAAACTTCAACGCGAGTATCTGCACCTACGACAACAAGTTCGCGATCTAAACCAGCCCACTCTCGAAGCGGTGCTGGAATAGTGATGCGACCTTGCTTGTCTGCTGAGTCATCAAAGGCGGATGAGAAAAACACACGAGTGTAAGCGCGAACTTTTTCATTGTTCTGGGAGCGACGGCGCAGGCTTTCGGCATATTCATCGAATTGCTCAGTTGGCCAGATAACGACACAACGCTCTTGGCCCTTTGTCATGACAAGGCCTTCAGATAATGGTTCGCGGAATTTAGCCGGCAAGATCAGGCGGCCTTTTTCATCCAGTTTTGGGGTGTGGGTACCTAAGAACACCTAAATCACCACCCAAACCAATGGCAACCCTTCCCCAGGTCACCTCGTTGTCCCAGATTACTCCCTTTTGCTCCACTGTCAACCCAATTTAGACACCAAATTTCCCATCTTTAACAAATATTGACCATTTATCCAATGTTTTATGGGTGGAGGAAAAGGGAGTAATTCTGGAAAAAATCCCCAAATTGCAACTAATTCAGGGCAAAACCTGGTGAAAGGCCTTGATTTTTGGGTGATTTAACGCGTTGGTGCGACGAGTCCAACTGGACTGGTGCAGATGATGTTTCGATCTAGAGCTACTCCATCAACGGTGGCTACAAATTGAACCATGTCTGGGGCTTTGCCGCCAAAGGCATTTTTAGTGCACGCTTCCTTTGCCGCAACTACTCCACTTTCCACATCGGAATAGGGGCCAATGGCTAACCAAAGCGGCATTCCAATGTTGGCGTTACCGGTTATCTCAAACCAGTGCACAGGTGGCGCGTAAATTCCAACCGGATATCCAGCTGCCGTTAAATCAATTGCAAGTTCTGTTAACACTTGCACCGATCGGTCTGTGCTGGTCCAAGTGTTGTATGTTTCAACATCAAGCCACACTGGAGTACCAGGATTGATGCCATATTTATTCAACCGCTTCAAAGTATCTTTAGCGATTTTCTTTCCATAGCGAACTGGTGACTCATCGCCCGGATCAGCAGTGTTTATATAAACAGCAACCGCATCATGGGTTAATGCCCAGTCCCATTGCTTTTGAAAACACTTGTTCTCGGTAAATGGCTTGCCACCGTTTAATCCAATGATTGCGTAACCCACAAATTTGCTCGGCAAAGCACCTTTACATTGCGGATAACTAATGTCGTAGCCGCTGTTGTCGAGCTCAAAATTAAATGGAACTAACGCAGGCTGGGTAGCAGTAATTAATGGTCTACCGTCAACATTTTCAATCGTTAATGGCTCAGGGTTCAACCACGAATTAACTAAGGAAAATCCAACCAACCCAGCAAGAGCAAGTGCTCCGACCGTAACTAAGAACCCAAAAAATCTACGCAAACTTTATTCGATCGGACCGGTGTTGGCCTCTGGGAAATAGTTCTGACCGATTCCTGATGAACGCTTTGGAATCATGACTGAGCGAACCCAAGACATAACTTCAACGCCATCTTGATTAATTCCACGAGTGCGCATAGTCAAGATTCCAAAATCTGGGCGTGATGACGAGCTACGCATTTCAAGAACTTTACTTTCGGCATACAAAGTGTCGCCAACATAAACCGGCGCAGTTAGTTTTATGTCGGTCCAACCTAAGTTGGCAACAGCATGCTGACTCATATCAAGTACTGACATACCAAGCACAAGTGCAACGGTGAATCCTGAGTTAACAATGATTCGACCCTCAGCAATTGGATTCATTTGAGCGTAATGCTCGTTGAAGTGATTCTGGTTTGTGTTTACGGTTAACAAGGTGAACCAGGTTGAATCAGCTTCAGTGATTGTGCGGCCTAGCGGGTGTTGGTAAACATCTCCAACAATAAAATCTTCGGCAAAATTTCCAATGTCAGCTTTATGAATAGTCATACCTAAATAATGCCCTAATCAGAACTTGGGCGCTTACTTAACCGTTGTCTTGGCGACGATCCCAGCGATCTTCAAGGCCTTGCATAAATCCACCGGAAGTTGAGGCCTTGCTTGTGGTGCTTGGCTTTCCAGTTGCTGGGCTTGATTTTGCACCCAGGTTTGCGAAGTAAAAGCCCGCAACGATTGCCAAGAAACCTAGGACGCCAAGGGCTGGAATAGATAGGGATACTGCAGCTAGCAAGATTCCGATTCCGACAACAACGCCAAGCACTGCAATTCCGATGCTCTTTGTGGCAATTCGATTGGTCATTGACCCACCGAGGGCAGAGGCAAATCTAGGATCTTCGCTAGCCAAAGCGCGCTCCATTTGTTCAAGCAGCTGCTGTTCGCGATCTGATAATGCCATTTTTGCCCCCTTCGAACTAGTGCCTATAACCAAGACTACGTCTGGTTTGAAGTTTTCGAAACTTTAACGCCAGAAATGTCCATTCTTGGCTAAACCTTATGAAATTAGGGCAGATTCCTAAGATTCTGGCTTTATTAATCGGGCTGGCTTTACTGCCGAGTTCCCAAACTTTAAAGAGACCTGATCGATAGCCTCTTCTGCCTCGCGCCAACCTGAGTCCCGATCTGAGAACTCCAATTGAACCGAAGATTCACTGGTTGGCACTAGTCCTGTGGCACGAACTCCTACCAGCCGGATGCGAGCACGCTGTAGATGCATAGCTTCAAACAAACTCTTGGCGGTCGCATAAATATCTGTTGCTAAATCAGTTGAAGCAGGTAGGGATTTACTGCGAGTCACCGAAGTAAAGTCAGCAAATCTGACTTTGATTGTGATGGTTCGGGAAAAGTAGTTCGCGGCACGAAGTCGCTTAGCAACCTTGTTACTTAGATCCAAGATTTGAGCCAAGATTTCTTCTGGGTCATCGATATCTGATTCAAAAGTTCGCTCTGCGCCAATACTTTTCTCTGCTTGATTTGGCGTTACAACTCGAGGATCTCGTCCCCATGACAATTCATATAAATGCTCTGCTGCTGCTTGACCAATAACTCTGGTCAAAGTTTTGACTGGAGTGTTTGCAATGTCGGCAACATTAACTAGTCCAAGTCGAGAAAGTTGTTCTGCAGTCTTTTCACCAACGCCCCATAACGCACCAATTGGTAACGGATGCAAAAACTCAATTACTTTGTCCGCGGGCACAACATGTAAGCCATCAGGTTTTGCAAAGTTAGTTGCAAGCTTTGCCACAAACATGGTTGACGCTACGCCAACTGAGCAAGTGATCCCCTGTTCATCGCTCACTCGAGCTCTAATGACTTCACCAATCTGACTTGGTGTGCCCATAAGTTTTTGAGCTCCAGAAATATCCAAGAAGGCTTCATCAACCGAAAGTGGTTGGACTAATGGAGTTATTGATTCAAAAATTGCCATTACGTTTTCAGAAACTTCGGAATACTTTTCATGATCTGGCTCTACAACAATTGCGTTAGGTGCCAAGCGAAGTGCTCGCGACATTGGCATTGCCGAATGCACGCCAAGTTTTCGTGCCTCATATGTTGCCGACAAAACCACGCCACGGTTGCCGTCGTATCCAACAATTACTTGTTTACCAGCAAGACTTGGGTTTTCTCGAACTTCAACTAAGGCAAAGAAAGCGTCCATGTCGATGTGCAAAATGTTGCAGCCGGCGTCATCCCCTTGGGGATTGCGCGCCGAGTTTCCTCGGTTCAATTGCGAACGGCTCATGGTGCCATCTTTGCGGCTGATCGCATAGATCTTGCGATATCCGACCCTGCGGGTCGAACGTCTGCGTACGGCGATGATCTAAATCCGCTCGCATGTTCCCAAATTTGAGTTGGGGCTACTGGATCTAGTTGATGAACTGGAACATTTTGAATTAACTCCTCGACTGCTTTAACTCCGCCACGCTTCCAATGTTGGTAAACCTCAGATAACTCCCAGCAACCATTGGCAAGTATCGAAACTCCACGCGGACCAGTTCGACGGACTGTGCCACTAACTAAGAGCAACCAAGAGTGAAACAGTGTGGCGGCATATTGGTCTTGGGCTTCTTCAAAGAATGTCGCATCAACTGGACCAGTTGAATCTTCTAGCGTGATGAATGCAACTCGCTTTCCGGAACGAATGGGTGGAGTTTGTGTGGCGACTTTAACCCCAGCAATCAGCACGCTGGACTGTGAGCGAACTGTTAATAACTGATCAGCTGGCACTGCATTTAACTCAGTTAGCATCTGGCGATAAAAGCTCATGACGTGAGCGCTTACATCAATACCTAGTACTTCAATTTCGTACCTAACTCGATCTGCCAGTGATAGTGCTGGCAATCCAGTTAGTTCAGGGATCCAGGCAGTCTCTTGCATACCTAATGAAATTTGGTTGCCTATTCGGGATCGCGCAGTTCGCTTTAACTTAAATTCTGCGCTTAGTTCGGCTGCGTGAAACAGCAAGTCACGCCTAGAAACTAATGATTCATGAAGTGCATCAAATCCACCAGCCAGAATTATTCGCTCCACAATTGGTCGGGATGCTTTACTGCGAATTACAAAGTCAGCTAATGATGAATACGGTTGAGCGGAAATGATGTCAGCAACTTCTTGCTCGCTAATTCCTTTTACTTCAGACAATGGAATTCGAATTCCTTGGCTACCTACCTCAGTTACTTCAACTAGATAAGTGTCCTTTGAGACATTCACATCAAGGCCAAGAATTTCAACCCCAAAACTTCGGGCATCATCAGCGATAAGTCGCTTTGGATACATGCCTGGGTCATGCGTTAGCACTCCAGCCAAGAAGGCTGCTGGGTGATGTGTCTTAAACCAGGCTGATTGATATGTGGGCAGTGCAAAAGCAGCGGCGTGCGCTTTGCAAAAGCCGAAGGAAGCAAATGCCCGCAACACGTCCCAGACTTGTTCGATTACTGAGAGTTCATAGTTACGACTTTTCAATGACCCATAAAACCATTCTCGGATTTCATCGAGTTGCTCGTAATCCCCCATACGACGGCGAATCAGATCAGCAGCTTCAAGTGAGCAACCAGTCATGACTGAAACGATTCGCATTACTTGTTCATGGAAAACTACAACTCCACTGGTTTCAGTAAGGATGTCTTTCAAGTCCGGGTGCATATAGTCAGTCATGCCCCAGCCCTGCCGAGCTCGAAGGAATGGCGTGATCATGTCGCTTTTAACTGGACCTGGACGAAACAGTGAAATGTCAGTGATCAAGTCGCCAAATGAGATTGGGGCAAACTTTCCAATTAACTCTCGTTGTCCAGGAGATTCAATTTGGAAGCAACCCAAAGTCTTAGTGCTTTGAATTAACTCAAAAGTTTTTGGATCATCGCGTGGCACTGATTCAAGATTGATTTTTCCAGTTGAGTCTGCGCCATAAGCCTCAGGTCCTTGAACTTGGTAAACCTGATCAATTGCATAGGCCAAAGCTGACTGCATACGAACCCCAAGGACATCGAGTTTAAGCAATCCCATATGTTCAACGTCGTCTTTATCGAACTGCGACATTGGAAATTCTTGAGCGCTCGGTTGAACTGGCGTGCGCTGCAGCAATGAAAGGTCTGAAAGCACAATTCCGCACGGATGAAGCGCGGTATGTCTAGGTAGTCCGTCTAGTCCTTCAACTAAATCTAGGAATTGATCTAGATCGCCTCGAGCTGCTCGAACTCCAATTCCACTTCGTCGCAGTTCTGGTAATTCTGCTAAAGCACTTCGGATATGACGAGCTCGGATGTGTGGAAATGATTTCGCAAAAGTGTTTATTTCTCCCGGCGGCATTCCCATGGCTGCGCCAACATCGCGAATCGCATGTCGGACTCGGTAAGTTTCGCGCATCGAAACACAAGTTGTTCGTTGATCACCAAATCGATCAAAGATTGCTTGATAAATTTCAATTCGCCGATCTGACTCCACGTCGATATCTATGTCAGGCAAACCTGGGCGAAGTGTGGAGATAAAACGTTCCATTAATAGGTTGTGTTTGATTGGATCTACGCCAGAAATTCCCAACAAGTGGTTAATGAAACTTCCAGCACCTGAACCACGAGCTGCGACTCGAACTTTCATTTCTCGAATCATGTCCACAACTTGGGCAACTGTTAATACGTATCCGGCCAAACCCATTTTCTTAATTACGGATAATTCAGAATCTAAGCGCTCTCGAGTGGCGCGACGGTCATCATCTCGAGTGACTGAATTGTCAGTCAAGTAGTTGGAAAAACTAACCTCGCATCTTTCTTGCAGAATGCTGTCTGCGCTACGAGTTTCACCTGGCAATAACTTTGATAACTCGGGAACGTAAACCTGATTCATTCCCAGATCTGATTGCGGATCGATTACGCATTCTTGGCCGAGTGCCACAGTTTGCCTAAGTAGCGCTTGTCCAATGTCTCGAGGGTCGCCAACCAGACTGGATACTCGTTGCGCAATTGCGCTCATGTGCTGACTTGAAGCCAAGAAAGCCTGACTGGTTGTGGCTTGATTTGATAACGCAACTTGTCGACGGGAAGCATCAAGTACGTCTGCAATTCGAGAATCTTTAGGATCGCGATACCTAACAATGTTTGTTAGAACTGCTTGAGTTCTATGCACAATCGCCCACTGCAACATTCGAGCCGCAAAAGTGTCTGAAAGATTTGAGCCATCTGGACTTTGATAGTGCGTAGCGATTTCTAAGTAAGTCCGAACGCCATGATCTTGCCAAGTTCGCAAATGATCTAAGGCCCGATCTGGTCTGCGATTAAGAATGTTGTAACCGATGTCAGAACGTGGTCCGAGTAATGCAATCAATCCATGCTCACCAGCAAGCTGTAACAATTCTTGGCGATTAATTTCTGGATCTTCACGAGAATCTTTATGAGCTTGGGAAATAACAGCACATAAACCAGCCCAACTAAGTTTGTCGTGCGCCAACAGAGTTACTCGTGGTCGCTCTGGTTTAACCCACTTTCCACCGTGCGCTGGAGTTGGCAAGTACGGCTGTGGAGTTTCCAGTGCAATGTCGACCCCAAGAATCGGTGAAACATCTGCGCTGGCGCAAGCGTGAATAAAACTGACTGCACCGGCTACCGTTTCTCGATCGGTTAAAGCAATTGCGGTTTGTCCGAATTCAGCTGCGCGTACCACCAAGTCTTGAGGCGTGCTTGTGCCATAACGCATCGATAGTGCTGATGCCACATGCAGATGAATAAAGTCCTGAACCATAACTTGCTTTACGACCTACTTGGCAGTCGCTGTAGTACGGCGCTTTAGTGGAATTACATTATTTGGAATCACAGCTTGCGCAGCGACATTAGTTGGCAAAGTTAACTGCCTTGAGACACCAAGTTTTTCCGAAACTAAATCAATGAATTCATGTGCATCTCGAACTAAGTCATCTGCTTCACGTGGTGTGACTGCGCCACCAAGACCAACTTCAGCAGCAGCGCGCTTACCTGCACCGGCTGCAAAGTATTGTGCCCACTCGGTGAACTCGGGAGCGACCTTAGTTACTAAAGTCCAAACGCTCGTCGGTCTGCGGCTATTTGGTCTTGCGTAAGCTGCCAGCAAAGCTGCGGCCGCGCGTAATGCAGCAAGGTGTGCCGCAACGTATTTCTCGCCTGCGCGTGATGATGTGATTGCCGCATCTAGGCTGCGCAATGCGCCACCAAGTAAATCAATGCTGGCTACAGTTACCTGCACTTCTTCTGTTGTTTGAGCAGTCATGTTTCCTCCAATAGCTCTGTTAATAAAATCTGTTAGTTAAAAATCAATCCATTACGCGACGGATGAACCATCGCTGATCGCTGTTTGCTATGTCATACACGCCGGAATTAGGCGTGTCAGTGTCACAGGCGCCGGAGTTAGGCGTGCCCATGTCGCTGGCGCCGGAATTATTTTGCGTAGCCTGATCGGCTGCTTCAATGCGCCAGACTTGCCACTCTCGGGTTTGGCGAGTGCGCCACCAAGGAGCGGCCTCAAGCCAGCTGAACAAAATTGCCAGTACGACATACCTGCGGCCACGCCAACTAAACCAATTCGGCGCACCGTCGGTATCGGTGTTCACATAAGCCAGGGATTTAGAGCTGGCGCCGTAGTTGCGGGACATATCAAGCCTTTCGAACATTTGTTCGAACAGCATAAGGCTAGCGGCAGACAAGTTTCCAGTCTTTAGAAAAACCCACTTAAATCAGGGATTAAGCCTTGTTATAGCCCGTGGATCTGTGCAGCCTGCGCAATTCGGCCGGCCTGAACTTCAGTTAAAGCTTGATCTGGCAGGCGTTCATAGCCTGGACCAAATGGGTCATCGATCTCAGTCTTGACGCCAGACATGGCTTCCAAAACTGCCAATCCGCAATACGGAACGTAAGTCGGCGAGTAACCACCTTCGTGCGTCATCATTACTCGGCCTTCACAAACCTCATCGGCAACTGCAAGCAGCATTTCCGTTAACTGGCGATAGCCAGATGCCGTAACCAACATGCGACCAAGCGGATCAGAAGCACTGGCATCGAATCCGGATGCCACAACAATCACATCAGGATTAAATCTGCGAATTGCTGGCAGTACTACTTTGTCTAAAGTTTCAACGTAGGCACCATTGCCAGAACCGGCTGGTAACGGAATGTTAATTACTGTTCCAGTTGCAGACTTGTCACCGACATCATCGATGAATCCGCTATCCGTTGGATACAGGTTGTCTTGATGAACAGATATGCAAAGCACGTTTGGATCTGAGTAGTAAATCTCTTGGGTGCCATTGCCGTGATGAACATCCCAGTCCACAACAACTACTCGCTGAACACCCATGGTTGCGCGAACATTTTCAATTGCAACGGCAGCGTTACCGAAAATGCAAAATCCCATGCCGGTGGATGGTCGAGCGTGGTGTCCAGGTGGGCGAACTAATGCATAGGCGTTATTCACTGTGCCATTCATTACTGCGCGCAAAGCTTCAATGGCTCCCCCGGCAGCAAGTAACGCAATGTCATATCCGCCATAACCAAATGGTGACTCGGTATCGCCAGCGTCGCCGCCCCTTGGGTTCAGGCTTTCGGCTTTAATGCGAGCTACGTGTTCAGGTGTATGAACTCGCAAGATGTCTTCTTCAGTTGCTGGGACTGCGGGAATTCGAACTAAGTCTTTAGTAAGTCCGGAGACTTCCAATAACGAAGCAAGTCGAACTTTAGTTTCGGCGCTTTCAAAGTGCTGGTACGGCTGAACTGTCGTGCTTGGGAATACGTGCCCAGCAAAAGTGCCAGTGTCGTGCCAGCCATAAAGTTCATTCCATACATACCCAGTTGTCATGCCTCTGACTTTACAACTCGGGCCAGAATTTAACTGTCGAATCCTATGCAAATCTTTCAAGCACATATTTAGTATCAACGACTGTGGCAAATTCACCATTTAAATTGGCGCCTGTCATGCGCATCACTTCATCAGCGGAAATAACTTTGCCATTTACATCCGTCATGTCATATGCCCGAGTTGCATCCAAAACAAAGGTGACTTCATAGCCAAGATTTCCTGCCATGCGCGCCGTTGTCTCGCAGCAATGATTAGTTGTAATTCCACAGATCACCACATCGCGGTAATCATTCGCCTTTAACCATTCATGTAGGTCTGGTGTTCCATAAAAAGCAGAATTAACTGATTTAGAAATCAAGAGATCATGCTTACCTAGAACTCCCGATTGAAGCGCATTGCCAGGGCTATTTGGAGAAAGTTTTGAGTTTGGACTGACTGAATCATGGCGAACCAAAACAATAGGCGCTTCTTTTGTTCGCCATAAGTCAAGAAGTGACTTTATGTTTTCTTCACACTTTGGGTTCGCGCTATTTCCCCACGCAGGATCTAGGAATCCATCTTGGACATCGATCACAATTAGTACTGGCAACTGCTTCATGCCATTAACTTTAACTGTCGAATCCCATACCGAATCGATCAAGCGTGCGAAGCCAGATGTTTCGCTTACCTTGATTGCGATCGGCCTTATCGAGCGACCAGCGCGTGAAGTTAATTCCAGCTGACTTGAATGGCTCAGGCGGGAATGGGATTGGCAAAGTGTTAACCATCTCAAGATTACGGCGATCAGTATCGCGATCTAGCAACTTATCGATGGACACTTGGGCACCGAACCGTGATGCCCCAACACCAAGTCCGGTGTAGCCAGCAACGTAAACAACTTTGTCATCCATCGCAGTTCCCCAGAAAGCGCTAAAGCGAGTGCAAGTATCGATCGCACCGCTCCAGGCATACTCAAAGCGCAAACCTTCAAGCTGCGGGAACGTTGAGAAGAAGTGATCGGCTAATTTTGGCCAAGACTTTGTTGAATGTTCATGCTGCACACCAAAACCACTGCGGAAATGATAAGTCGCGTCGTATCCACCCCAAAGAATTCGACCGTCTGCAGTTGGACGGTAGTAATGGAATTGATTACCGGTGTCGCTGACACCTTCATTGCCTGCCCAGCCAATGTCACGACGCTGTTGTTCGCTTAATGGTTCGGTAACGAGAACTGAATCGTAAACCGGAACGATCAAATACTTAAGGCGACGAAGTAACGGTGGGAAGGCATTAGTTGCAAGTAAAACCTTTGGCGCCGTAACGCTTCCGAATTCTGTTTTTGCAGTGACTCGATCGCCGCGTTCGTCTAAGTCAACTACTTTGCTGTGTTCGTAAATGCGAACACCAAGTGAAAGCGCCACATCGCGAAGCCCCCAGGCCAAGCGAGCCGGATCACAAATCGCCACACTGTCAGGATCAAACAATGCGCCAAGGTAAGTCGGTGAATTCAAACGACGACGAGTTTCCGCTTGATCTAACCAAACCAGTTCTTCGCCATATGGTTTTGCCACATCAACAAACTCTTGAAGTTCAGCGACTTGGTATTCCTCGGTAGCAACATCCATTTCGCCGACGCGCATCCAGTCACAATCAATCTTTCGATCGATTACGAACTGTTCCATTTCATTTAAATTTTGTTGACCAAGTTGAGTCAGCTTCGCGATGTCATTTGGCCAGCGATCTAATCCATTGGAAAAACCATGAGTGAGTGATGCCGCTACGAAGCCGCCGTTTTGGCCGGAGGCCCCTCGCGCTACGGCATTGCCTTCAACTAAAACCACATCAAGATTTGGGTTGTGTTCTTTAGCTTCGATGGCCGCCCATAACCCGGTGAATCCTCCACCCACGATTAATAAGTCGGCGGTTAAGTTGCCAACAACACGTGAGGCATCATGTTCTGGCTCAACTTCGTCATCAAGCCAATAGGAGCCTTCCCAAACATCGGCCAGGGATGGCAAAACCTGCGGTGAAGGTGTGTGTGAAAAAACCATTGCAAAAGTCCAAACGATTGGGTGAGCGAGGGCTCACTGGTGATCAGATGTGTCTGGCAAAACTCGCCAGCATTGTTTTCTGTCGGTATTCGCATTTTTGCGAATCCGGATCCCACCAGTCCCTCTCTATATGCGCTCTAGGCCTTAAGTTCCTAGTGCCAATCGGCCACCTCTACAGGTGATCCCCTTGCCCTTTCATTCTAAGCGCAAGTGAATTTGATATCAGGTAACTCGGAAAATAAAAATGGGCACCTCGTCAAGAGATGCCCATTTTCAATAATTGATTAACCGTTAATGCGGATTAGCTTCTTGTTTAGGAATTCTTCGATACCTAAAGGACCAAGTTCGCGGCCAAAGCCGGAACGCTTAGTACCGCCGAATGGAAGTTCCGGAGCATCCATACCGACACCGTTGACGTAAACCATTCCGGTGTCTAGAGCATCAGCAACACGAAGCGCTTGCTTGTCGTCTGTTGTGAATAGGTATGAACCCAAACCAAACGGTGAATCGTTAGCGATACGAATTGCATCAGCTTCATCCTTAGCGCGATGAATCTGGGCAACTGGACCGAATAGTTCCTCGCGGAAGATTTCGTTATCAGTAGATACGTCGGTTAGAACGCCGGCTGGGAAGAACGCACCGTTACGATCGCCAGCGCTAACCAACTTCGCACCCTGCTTAACTGCGCGATTAACTTGCTCTTCAAGGATTTCGGCAGCGCGAACTGAGCTAAGTGGGCTGGAGATTTCAGCATCCATCATTGCAGTGGTGAACTTATCCAAGAATTCGTCATAAAGACTGTCTATGACGACCATGCGCTTTGCAGCGTTGCATGCCTGACCAGTGTTATCGATACGTGCAAAGACTGCTGATTCAACAACAGCATCCATGTCGTTTGTGCTCAACAGAATAAATGCATCGGAACCACCAAGTTCGAGTACGCACTTCTTTAGGTGACGTCCTGCAATTTCTGCAACAGCAGCGCCAGCGCGTTCGGAGCCAGTTAGAGAAACACCACGAACCGCAGGATGCGGGATCATGTCTGCAATTTGTTCATTCGATGCAAAGAGATTTACATAAACACCTTCAGGTGCGCCAGCGTCTGCAAAAATCTTGGCAATTGCAAGTGCAGACTCAGGGCACTGTGGAGCGTGCTTCAAAATTACGGTGTTACCAGCAACTAAGTTTGGTCCGGCAAAACGAGCGACCTGGTAAGCCGGGAAGTTCCACGGCATGATGCCAAGCAATGCGCCAACAGATGACTTGCGGATTACTGCAGAGCCTTCGCCGCCTGAAAGTTCAATTGGCATGTCAGCAAGCAGCGCAGCTGCGTTGTCTGCGTAGTACTGGTAGATGAATCCGGAGAATTCAACTTCGCCTGCAGCATCGGCTAATGGCTTTCCCATTTCGCGATTGATGATCGCAGCTAGTTCATCCTGGCGATCAATATGAAGTTGGCCAATGCGGTGAACAATTGCAGCTCGCTCGGCAACTGGAACTTTGCTCCAAGCCTTATGGGCGTTGTCTGCGGCGACAATTGCTTCGTTGCACTGGGCATCGGTAGCGGTAGCGAATTCTTGTTCAACTACGCCGGTTGCCGGGTTAAGAACTTGGTATTGGCTCATGGGATCTTCCTTTTTAAAGACTGCCCTGGTTAGTGACAGTTTGGTTTAACGACTGTTGGGTCTGGATGATTCATTAAACAATACCCAAGGAATACCCCTGCTGTCAGGGGCTTTTTTGCGATTTCTTGACCAAAATCTCTCAAAACCTGCGAAATTCGCATCAATTTTCGGGAAATCCTGCGAAATCGCTTGTTTTTCCTACGAAAACCCTTGAAACTAGATACATGTCTAAAGTTGCCGTGCTCGACGATGTTTCAAAAGCAATCATTGAGCAACTTCAGCAAGACGGTCGACGTCCTTACGCCACTATCGGTAAGGCAGTTGGGCTATCTGAAGCTGCAGTACGTCAGCGGGTTAGCAAACTTCTGGAAACCGGAGTTATGCAGATCGTTGCCGTTACGGATCCACTTCAAGTTGGTTTTAATCGCGAAGCGATGATCGGCATCGAAGTAGATGGAGACATGGAAGCCGTCGCCGACGTGCTTTCTCAAATGGATGAGATCAGCTACATCATCCTGACAGCAGGCAGCTTCGACATCATCCTTGAAGTTGTTTGTGAAGACGACGAAGCACTTCTTGAAGTGATCAATCGTAAGATCCGTGCGATTCCCGGGGTCCGCCGCACGGAAACATTCATGTATTTGAAACTGCGCAAGCAGAGTTATACATGGGGAACCCGCTAACTAAAACATTGGATACGTAATGACAGCACTAGAAGATAGAACAACAAACTCTGCAACATCAGACATGGCGCGCGATCGGCTATGGATGCACTTCACTCGTCACTCCACATACGAAAACGGTGGCGAAGTTCCGATCATCACTCGTGGTGAAGGTGCATACATCTACGACGAACAAGGTCGTAAGTACCTTGACGGTCTAGCCGGTTTATTCACAGTTCAGATTGGCCACGGCCGTCGCGAACTTGCTGAAGCCGCAGCCAAGCAGATGCAGGAACTCTCCTTCTTCCCACTTTGGTCCTATGCCCATCCAAAGGCAGTTGAACTTGCTGAGCGCCTAATCAGTTACGCGCCGTCTTCGTTGAACCGCGTCTTCTTCACTACAGGTGGTGGCGAAGCCGTTGAGTCAGCTTGGAAAGCAGCAAAGATGTATTACAAGCTAACTGGCCGCCCGATGAAGCATAAAGTCATCAGCCGTGCAGTTGCTTATCACGGCACACCTCAAGGTGCTTTGGCTATCACTGGTATTCCAGATGCCAAGAAGTACTTCGAACCATTAACTCCAGGTGGTTTCCGCGTACCGAACACAAACTTCTACCGCGCTGAATATCACCAAGACGACATCAAGGCATTCGGTCGCTGGGCTGCAGATCGCATCGAAGAGGCAATTCTTTTCGAAGGCGCTGACACAGTTGCTGCGGTATTCCTTGAGCCAGTTCAAAACTCGGGTGGATGTTTCCCACCACCACCGGGATACCTAGAGCGCGTGCGCGAAATTTGCGATCAGTACGACGTATTGATGGTTGCAGATGAAACTATCTGTGCTTTCGGTCGTATTGGTGACATGTTTGCAATGAAGCGTTTCGGTGTTGATCCAGACATCATTACAACAGCAAAGGGTATGACTTCGGGCTACTCCCCAATCGGCGCAATGCTTGTTGGCGACAAGGTGTTCGAACCATTCAAGAAGGGCAACACATACTTCGCACATGGTTACACCTTTGGTGGTCACCCAGTTTCAGCTGCTGTTGCTTTGGCAAACCTTGATATCTTCGACAAAGAAGGCATCAACCAGCACGTACGTGACAACGAAAACCAATTCCGTCAGACTCTTGAAAAACTTAAGAATCTTGACATTGTTGGTGACGTTCGTGGCGAAGGCTTCTTCTATGGCATTGAACTTGTTAAGGACAAGGCCACTAAGGAATCCTTCAACGATGATGAGTGCGAGCGTTTGCTTCGTGGCTACCTATCTAAGGCGTTGTTCGAGAATGGCTTGTATTGCCGCGCCGACGATCGTGGCGACCCGGTAATCCAGCTTGCTCCGCCACTAATTTGTGGTCAAGAGCAGTTCGATGAGATGGAGCAAATCTTGCGTCACGTTCTTACTGAAGGACAAAAGATTCTCTAATGACCGGCATCTCTAAAAATGACTAGCCCAGTAGGAGCGACGGACCGAACTTCGGTCCGTCGCTTTCCTGAAAAAGCGGTTAAAGATCGCTCTGAAGTAAATGCAATTCTTGATGCCGGCTTAGTCGCTCACGTTTCTTGCGTAGTAGATGGCCAACCATTCGTAATGCCAGTTGGCTACGCCCGTGATGGCGACCGAGTGCTATTTCATGGTTCAACAGCATCAAGGCTCTTTAAGAATCTGGCCGCAGGTCAAGCATGCTGTTTCACCGTCACATTGCTAGATGGCATGGTGTTAGCTCGAAGCGCATTTGAATCCAGCATGCACTACCGCTGTGTGATCGCTCTAGGTTCTTGTGTAGTTCTAGAAGGCGATGAAAAAGAAGCTGCGCTTATCCGAATTACAGATCACTTGCTTCCAGGCCGAACTGACGAAGCGCGTAAGGCTGCGCCAAAAGAATCTAAGGCAACACTTATGCTCGCGCTTAATCTCGATGAGGTTTCCTGCAAGGTAAGTGAAGGCGATCCAGATGATGTGCCAAGTGATTTAACAGATCCGATTTACTCAAACATTTGGGCCGGTTACGTTCCAATGAAGGAAGTTTTTGGCGAACCTGTGGCTGACCCAATGACTACTGAAAAGAACATTCCAACTCCCGACTACATCAAAAAGTGGAAGCGCTAACAAGAAAGCAAAACAATGACTGACTATCGATCAAAGTCTTTATGGTGGAATACCTTGCCAGAAGAGTTGGCTACTTCCTCTCGCTATGCACTGCATTCTGACATCGATGTTGACGTAGCAATTGTTGGCGCTGGTTACACCGGACTTTGGACGGCTTACTACTTACAACAGCGCGACCCAAATCTAAACATTGCAATCATTGATGCAGAAGTTGCAGGTTATGGAGCTTCTGGTCGTAACGGTGGTTGGTGTTCGGCTTACTTCCCTACCGAGATCGACAAACTAGGTCGCATCCATGGCCGCGAATCAGCTCGCGCTATGCAAGATGCCATGCATGACACCGTGACTGAAATTGAAAATGTTGTAAAGGCTGAAGGCATTGATTGCGAATGGCAGCGCGGTGGAACAATTTCATTTGCTCGCACACCTTTGCAATGGCAACGAGCCCAGGATTACATTCACCATTGGGAGCAATGGGGATACGGCGCTGAGCATTACGCATTGTTAAGTGCAGGCGAAGCCAAAGAGCGCGCCCAAGCAACAAATCTCTTCGGCGCAACTTACACACCGCACGTCGCTGCAATCAATCCAGCAAAGTTAGTTCGCTCACTTGCAAACGTAGTTGAAAAACGTGGCGCAACAATTTATGAACACACAGCGGCAACCAAGATTGAACCTGGCAAGGTAACGACTGATGGTGGCGTTATCAATGCTCGCTATGTAGTTCGAGCAACTGAGGGTTACACCAAGTCACTTGAAGGCCAAAAGCGAAAGATTGTTCCGATCTATTCCTTGATGATGGCAACTGAACCATTGAGTGCAGAAGTTTGGGATCAGATTGGTTTGGCGCAGCGCGAAACTTTTGGTGACTTTAGAAATCTAATCATTTACGGTCAGCGCACAGCAGATAATCGTTTTGCATTTGGTGGACGTGGTGCTCCGTATCACTTTGGCTCATCGATTAAAGATGAGTACGACCAACACAGCGAAGTTCATCCTGCGCTACTAGGCGTACTTGCTGAACTCTTCCCTGTTGTTGCTGGCGCAAAGGTGACACACACATGGGGTGGTCCACTTGGTGTGGCCCGTGACTGGATGGCATCAGCTGGTATCGATCGCAAAACGGGTCTTGCTTGGGCTGGAGGCTACGTTGGCGATGGCGTTGGAACCACAAACCTTTCTGGGCGAACCCTTGCCGACTTGATCACAAACCAAGAGACAGCGTTGACCAAACTTCCTTGGGTCAATCACAAGTCCCCTAACTGGGAAGTTGAACCACTTCGGTGGATTGGTGCCAACGCTGGACTTCAAATCATGTCTCGGGCCGATCACGCAGAAGACAAAACTGGTAAACCCTCAAAACTTGCGGGCGTAGTTTCAAAACTCTTAGGACAGTAATTCATGACCGCGATTGTGTTGGCACTAATCTGCGCCGTTAGTTATGGTGTTGCCGATTTTTGGGGCGGCCTGGCAACTCGTCGTGGATCGATTTGGAAAGTATTGCCAGTAATCGTTGCTACTGGAATCGTCACACTTGGACTCGCAGTTCCATTCTTTGGCGCAACTTTCAGTCAAGGCGCTATCTTGGCCGGTGTTGCAGCCGGACTTTCCGGAACCATCGGATACATCTTCATCATGTACGGCTTAGCACTTGGGCCTATGAGTGTGGTTGCACCTATCTCTGCAGTAATCGGTGCGATCATTCCATTCGCTGTTGGCTTTCTGCGTGGCGAAACACTTTCAACTGTCGGATTCATTGGCGCTGGCTTAGCTTTTGTATCCATTGTTTTAGTTAGTCGTTCAACGGCTGATGCCACTCACCCAGTAACCGCTAAAGCAGTGATCGTCGCAATCATCGCGGGCCTTGGTATCGCAGGTTACTTACTCGGCATTAGCGGTGGACCAGATGACAGCGGACTTGCTCCAGTAATTATTGGCCGATTAGTTACTGGCGGAATCTTTGTGATGATCGCCATCGCTAAGTGGAAGACAATCCGCGAAGGTGCCATTGATTACAAGCTTGCTATCGCATCTGGTGCGCTAGATGTTGTAGGTGGCGCAACCTTCATGATGGCCACCCGTGCCGGTGACTTGGTTTTAGTAGCAGTCGTCGCAGCTTTGTATCCAGCATTCACCGTTTTGCTTGCTCGTTTTGTATTGCACGAGCGCATGGAACGCCATCAATTGATTGGCTTGTTTAGCGCTGGTGCTGCTGTCGTCTTACTTGCAACTAGCTAAGCCATAGACTCGAAGTCTTATGTCAGCCATCCTGCTCGCCTTTGCTTGCGCTCTTGCGTATGGCTTCGGTGATTACTTTGGCGGACTTGCAACACGGACTAGTCCGCTCTTCAAAGTTCTGCCAATCACAGTTGGTACAGGCCTAGCATCACTTTTGATTGCTGCACCGCTCTTAGGCGCAGACTTTAATCGAGAAGCAGTCATTGCCGGTTTGTTTGCCGGCACATCCGGCATCGTTGGTTACATCTTTGTTCTTAAGTCTCTTGGACTTGGTCCAATGGGCGCAGTTGCTCCAATCACAGCTTTGGTTGCTGTGATCATTCCATTTAGCGTTGGATTATTTCGTGGCGAACGATTGACTGTAACTGGGTCAATCGGTGCCTTGTTAGCTATGGCATCGATTGTGCTTGTGAGTCGATCAACCGTTGATGCCACTCACCCACTAACTAAAACGGCAGCCAGCTATGCCGTCCTTGGTGGATTTGGTTTCGCCGGATTCTTGTTAAGTGTTGGTAGCGCTCCAGTTGGTTCTGGGTTATCTCCAGTGATTACAGCTCGATCCTTAACTATGGTGATTTTCTGCATCACGGCTTTGGTGCTTTGGAAGTCAATGGCAGGCAAGCCAGTCGACACTAAACGAGCCATGGCCTCTGGCGCTTTAGATGTTTGGGGTGGCACCACCTTCATGCTGGCGGCTCAGCGCGGACAGCTTGTGATCATCTCGGTAATCGCTGCGCTTTATCCAGCAATCACGGTTCTGTTGGCTCGAATCTTCCTCAAGGAACGCTTAGAGCGCCACCAGGTTGTTGGGCTTTACGGAGCGGGTATCGCCATCGTCTTATTGACGATTTCCTAGTAAATTAGGGACCAATCGCCTACTGAGGGTGATTGAAGATTGGATCCAATCTGTGATAAATTGGATCCAATTCCAAGGATAGGAAAACCCAATGGCAACTCCACAGCATCCATTCGACCTGTACGCAATCGACAGCCTGTTCAATGACGAACAGCTTGCAATGCGCGATGCAGTCCGTAAATTCGTCGATGACCGCATTAAGCCACACGTAGGCCAGTGGTTCGAAGATGGCGAGTTCCCTGCCCGTGAGCTGGCAAAGGAAATCGGCCAAATGGGTATGTTCGGTATGCACCTAGAGGGTTATGGCTGTGCTGGCACAGACGCTACTTCTTATGGTCTTGCTTGCCTTGAACTTGAAGCCGGAGACTCCGGTCTTCGTTCATTCGTATCTGTCCAGGGATCGCTTGCAATGTTTGCAATTCACAAGTTTGGTTCCGAAGAGCAGAAGCAAGAATGGTTGCCACGTATGGCAGCTGGCGAAGCAATTGGTTGCTTTGGTCTAACTGAATCTGATGCTGGCTCAAACCCTAGTGAAATGCGCACCAACGCTAAGCGTGATGGTGATGACTGGATTCTTAACGGCTCAAAGATGTGGATCACAAACGGAAACATTGCAGATGTTGCAATCGTTTGGGCTCACACCGACAACGGCATCGAAGGCTTCGTAGTTCCAACCAATACCCCAGGCTTCAAGGCCAACTTGGTTAAGCACAAGATGTCACTTCGCGCTTCCATCACCAGCGAATTGGTATTCGACAACGTTCGCCTACCTGCCTCTGCTGTACTTCCTGAAGTACAAACACTTCGTGGCCCACTTTCCTGCTTGTCCGAAGCTCGCTTTGGAATCTTGTTCGGAGTTGTTGGCGCAGCTCGCGATTGCTTGGAAACTGCAATCGATTACCAGTTGAACCGCAATCAGTTCAACCGTCCACTTGCCGCCTTCCAGCTGTCACAGCAAAAGATTGCTGACATGGCAATTGCAACCGGTAACGGAATGTTGCTTGCTGCTCACCTTGGAAAGCAAAAGGATCAGCACTTGCTTCGTCCTGAGCAGGTCAGCGTTGGCAAGAAGAACAACGTTCGCATGGCTCTTGAAGTTGCCCGCGAATCCCGCTCAATGCTTGGTGGATCCGGCATCACACTGGAATACCCAATCATTCGCCACATGAATAACTTGGAAAGCGTTTACACCTACGAAGGCACAAACGAAATCCACACCTTGGTTGTTGGTCAAGCGCTAACCGGAATTGCTGCTTACGCCGACTACAAGGCCTAACTGTCCAAATAGAAAAGCCCCCGAGCAATCGGGGGCTTTTCTATTGAACTTAAATCCAGCGCGTGATCTTGCGTCCCTTTTTATCGGTGAAGTTGCCAGTAATCGAAATGATTACATCGTAAATCCACCAAATTCCAAGGCCACCGATTGTGAAAAAGAACAGTAAGCCGGTTCCGATTTTGCCTACATAGAAGCGATGAACTGTTGGAAGCAGAATCAAGAATAAAACGATCGGCAAAATTGTTTTATCGCTGACACTTTGGTCCATGCCTGTTGATCCGTAGACCACTGGGGGCGCGGGTGGAGGCGTAAAGCCTGCGTTGTTGTCTGACATGTTGCTCCTTAAGCGGTTTTTGGTTTACGGGTTAAAGCTTTATCGATACCCCAATAGATGCCAGCGACAATTATTGAGGCAAACAGAATGCCCATCACGAAGGTCAATACATAGGCATAGCCAAATGAAACAACGTCAAAGAAGTCATATGGGTACTTGCCGATGATTGCGCCACGGAACAAGGTGTAGAAAACGTAAATGATTGGTACGACTAAAGCGGCGGCCACATTCTTCAAGGTGAACCAACCACGAGGTCCGGCAATAACAAACACCAGCACAGTGATCAATGGCGTGATGGTGTGCTGAATTGGGCTTGAGATTTGGTTCAGTCCCTGCGGTGGGTAGTTCGGGCCAAGTAGCAGGTTGTAAACCACGCCGGTAACCGTGATCATCAAGATACTGTCGATTCGGAATACTCGGAAAAGCTTGCCATCGCGTGCTGGATTTAAGTAAAGCAGCGTCATTACAACGCCAACCATGATCTGGCTCCAGATTGTGAAGTAGCTGAACAAATCAATTAAACGCTCGGGGGCTCCTGCAAGCCCAGATTGATAATCGCCAACATGACCAAACAAAGAGGTCACTGGTTCCTTGCCGGTATCCAATGGTTCAACGAGCCCAAAGAGTTCGATAAAGGTAGACATACCTAGACCGATCCAGGCACTAAGTGCGTTGATTCCGAATAAGGACTTACGAGTTGTGGTTGAAAGAGCCATGGCTTAACCCTATGACTTAGGCCCTGCCAATCAACGGCTATTTGATTGGATTTCGGCTATTCGGCCCGAAGAAGTGGTCGCAAAATGTCCAAAATTGAAGCGTCCTCGATAGTGCTTGGGATATCCACGTGTTTTCCGTCGGCGATTCCACGCATGGTCTTGCGAAGTACCTTGCCAGACCGAGTCTTTGGAAGCCCTGGAACAATCACTACTTCGTTTAAGGCAGCTACCGGCCCAACTTCTTTTCGAACCAATGCCACGATTTGTTTACGTAATTCTTCGGCATCAACTTGAGCGCCGGCCTTAAGTACTACGAACGCTTTTGGAATCTGACCCTTGATTGCATCTGCGACACCGATCACCGCACACTCCGCTACCAACTCATGTGTTGCGACAACTGCTTCGAGTGAACCTGTGCTCAGGCGATGTCCAGCAACGTTGATTACATCGTCTGTGCGTCCCATGATGTAGACGTATCCGTCTTCATCAATGTAGCCACCGTCACCACTGGCATACATACCTGGGAAAACAGTTAGATAGGAATCGATGTACCGCTGGTCATCTCCCCAAAGCGTGGGCAAAGTTCCAGGCGGCAACGGCAACGTGATCGCAATGTTGCCTTCCGTTCCAGGTGGCAATTCCTTGCCTGATTCATCAAGCACCTTTATGTCGTAGCCAGGAATCGCAACTGTTGGTGAGCCTGGTTTGATTGGCATTGGTTCAAGTCCGCGCAAGTTAGAAGCAATTGGCCAGCCCGTTTCGGTTTGCCACCAGTTATCGATTACTGGCACACCTAGATTTTCAGTTGCCCAATGGTAAGTGTCAGGATCCAGACGCTCGCCAGCAAGAAACAGGTTTTCAAACTTTGAAAGATCGGTCTTCTTAATGAAATCTCCGTTGTAATCTTCTTTTCGGATTGCGCGGATTGCAGTTGGCGCTGTGAACAATCCTTTAACGCCATACTTTTCAATAACTCGCCAAAAAGTTCCAGCATCTGGTGTGCCAACTGGCTTGCCTTCAAAAACAATGGTTGTTGCGCCAGCAAACAAAGGTGCATAAACAATGTAGGAATGACCAACTACCCAGCCAACATCT
The DNA here is from genome assembly GCA_030157865.1 of Candidatus Nanopelagicales bacterium. GTDB lineage: Bacteria > Actinomycetota > Actinomycetes > S36-B12 > UBA5976 > UBA5976. Next base: position 63,398 of record JAOATY010000010.1, read on the forward strand.
GAAGCGGACCACCACATGTCGCCAGCTTCGATGTTGTAAACATTCTTCATAGACCAAGTAAGTGCAACGGCATGTCCACCGTTATCGCGAACAATACCTTTAGGTTTTCCAGTTGTGCCAGATGTGTACAAAATGTAAAGCGGATCCGTTGCTGCAACTGACACACATTCAGCAGGCTCAGCCATGGCCATTGCGTCTTTCCAGTCCATATCAAGTGGACCAAGTTCGACTGGATGCTGTTCGCGCTGCAAAATGATGCAGCGACTTGGCTTATGTGTTGCAAGGGCAATCGATTCATCGAGCATGGGTTTATATTCAACAATTCGAGTGGGTTCTAAACCGCACGATGCCGAGACAATTACTTTTGGTTTCGCATCATCAATTCTTGCTGCTAGTTCTGCCGGAGCAAATCCACCAAAGACAACGGAATGAACTGCGCCCAATCTGGCACAAGCCAGCATGGCGATTAAGGCTTCAGGAACCATCGGCATATAGATAACTACCCGGTCCCCTTTTACAACTCCTGCCATTCGCAGAGCACCAGCAAATCGCGCAGTCTTTTCAAGCATTTGGGCATAGGTCAGGATTGAAGATTTACCAGTGATTGCGCTTTCGTGGATTACTGCCGGTTGATCTGCGCGACCATCAATAACGTGTCGATCTAGTGCGTTGTAGCAAGTGTTCAACATGCCATCAGAGAACCAGCGATACAGCGGAACGTTGCTGTCATCCAGAATTACTTTTGGAGCCTTATCCCACTTAACTAACTTGGCAGCCTCACCCCAGAATCCATTAGGGTCACTCAAGCTTTGTTGGTAGGCCCGCTGGTAATCACTCATAGGAAGTGTCTACCACTAATGAGCAACGCGAGAGTCAGAAGGTGTGAGAAAAGTATTAATTTTTGGTGGCAGCAGCAAGCTGGCCGCAAGCACCGTCGATATCGCGACCGCGAGTATCACGCACGGTAACTGGTACGCCATGGCTCTTTAAGCGACGTACGAACTCATCTTCATCCTCTGGACGAGAAGCAGTCCACTTGGATCCTGGTGTTGGGTTAAGTGGAATCAAGTTAACGTGAACTAAATTGCCTGCAAGTTTTTCGCCAAGTAAGTCAGCGCGCCAAGCCTGATCGTTAATGTCCTTGATCATCGCGTATTCAATTGAAATACGTCGACCAGTTTTGTCTGCGTAATACCAAGCTGCATCCAAGACTTCTTGAACTTTAAATCGAGTGTTGATTGGTACCAAAGTGTCGCGCAATTCATCATCTGGAGCATGCAAAGAAACTGCAAGCGTTACAGGGATGCCTTCTTCAGCTAATTGACGCATACGAGGAACCAAACCAACGGTTGAAACTGTGATGCCGCGAGCTGACATACCGAATCCGGCGGGAGCTGGTTCAGTTAGTCGGCGAATCGCACCAATCACGCTGTTGTAGTTGGCCATAGGTTCGCCCATGCCCATGAAAACTAAATTATTAACGCGGCCAATGCCACCATCGATTTCACCCTTGGCAAGCGAACGTGCGCCTGCCAAAACTTGCTCAACAATTTCAGCGGTAGAGAGGTTACGAGTAAGTCCGCCTTGTCCCGTGGCACAGAACGGACAGTTCATTCCGCAACCGGCTTGGGATGAAATACACATCGTTACGCGATCGGTGTAGCGCATCAATACGCTCTCGACCAAAACTCCATCAAAGAGTTTCCAAACCTGTTTAACCGTTGCGCCGTTATCGCACTTAAGTTCACGAACGCTTGTCATCAATTCTGGGAACAATAGGTCCTTGACCGCTTCCCGCATATCTGCTGGGACATCGGTCCAAGAATTGGTGTCATTATTTAGGCGCTGGTACCACTGACGAGAAAACTGATCTGCACGAAATCCTGGTAACCCAAGTTCAACTACCTGAGCCTTGCGCTCTTCAACAGTCCAATCGGACCAATGCTTAGGTGGTTTTGGTCGCTTTGGTTCGACCATGATCAATTCACCGGGTGCAGGCATACCAATAGCCTACGGGCTGATTGCTAGTTAGAGAAAAAATCCAAATAGCAGCCACGCCATAAAGGCATTAACAACTAACGAGTCGAGGCGATCCATAACGCCACCATGTCCTGGCAACAAAGATCCCATGTCCTTTATGCCAAGATCGCGCTTAATCATGGATTCGATTAGGTCTCCAATGGTTGCGGTCAGCATCATGACAAAGCCAACGATTGCGCCTTCCCACCAAGGCTGATCAAATACATAAACCCAAAGTGAAATACCAACAGCCAGCTGTAAGACAAATGCTCCCGCAAAGCCTTCCCATGACTTCTTTGGCGAAATTTTTGGAGCCATTGGATGCTTGCCGAATAGCGCGCCAGCGATATAGCCACCAAGGTCTGTGGCGGCAGTTAGCAGAATGAAGGCCATAACTTTCCAGGCGCCGTCTTCTTGTATGGAAAGCAAGACGGCAAAGCCGGCAAGTAGCGGCGCGTAGACCAGCGCAAAAAGTGACCGCGTTACGTGATGAACATATGCTTCTTGGCCATCAAGTAAACGAACCGTCAAAACCAACAGCGCGCTTGCAACAAAAGCTGAGACAAGTCCTTCCAGTCCCGAAACCGATGCCGCAATAACCATCGCTGGCGAAAGGATCTGAAGCAAAATGCTCATGCGATCGGAAAGTCCGACGGCAAGTGATTTGCTTAGTTCTCGCACAGCCAGCATTGCTGCGAAGGCAACAAGAATCGCAAAGAATCGAACGTCAATAAATAGTGAGGCGATCACAGTTGCCAAGAGGCCAAGACCAACAGCGATAGCTGCTGGGAGATTTCGTCCTGCCTTACCGTAATCAGGTTGAGTTGAAGTCATTAACTAGACCTCTAGAAGTTCAGCTTCTTTGTGCTTGAGCATGTCATCGATGTGACCAACAGCTTTTGTGGTTAGGTCTTCAAGTGATTTTTCAGCGCGAACTACATCATCTTTACCTGCATCGCCATCTTTAGCCATTTTTTCAAGGGCTTCTTTGGCGCTACGACGAATGTTGCGAATTGCAATACGGGCGTCTTCAGCTTTTGCCTTAGCAACCTTGATGAATTCTTTACGGCGCTCTTCAGTTAGTTGCGGGAATGGCACACGAACGATTGCACCGTCATTTGATGGGTTAACACCTAGGTCGGAGTCGCGAATCGCGCGCTCAATTGCGCCAAGTGCAGTCTTGTCGAATGGTGTTACGACGGCAACGCGTGGCTCTGGAGTCTGAATCGATGCGACTTGCTGTAACGGAGTTGGTGTTCCGTAGTAATCAACCATGATCTTTGAGAACAAAGCTGCGTTAGCGCGTCCGGCACGAATTGTGGTGAATTCTTCGCGAGTTACTTCAGTTGCCTTTGACATCTTTTCTTCGGCATCTTTTAAGGTCTCGTTAATCATGTCTGCTCAAATCCTCTAGTGACTGGTCTTAATTAGGGTTCCGACTGTTTCTCCACGAACTGCGCGAGCGATGTTGCCATCTACTAGCAAATTGAAAACTACGATTGGCAAGTCATTGTCGCGGCAAAGGCTAATTGCAGTTGCATCTGCAACCTTCAAGTTCTGCGTTAGAACGTCATCATGACTTAAGTTTTCGTAGCGCTTAGCGGAAGGATTTGTGCGAGGGTCATCGTCATAAACGCCATCAACACCCTTGGCCATCAAAACAACTTCGCAGCCAATTTCAAGTGCACGCTGGGCTGCGCAGCTGTCAGTGCTGAAGTACGGAGTACCAAGACCGGCACCAAAGATAACTACGCGACCTTTTTCCAGGTGACGCACGGCGCGACCTGGAATGTAAGGCTCAGCAACCTGACTCATTGGAATTGCAGTTTGAACACGAGTGGCAACACCTTGCTTCTCGAGGAAATCCTGAAGCGCTAGGCAGTTCATGACCGTGCCGAGCATACCCATGTAGTCAGCTCGCGCCCGATCCATGCCGCGTTCAGCTAGCTGGGCTCCACGGAAGTAATTGCCACCACCGATTACGACTGCAACTTCTGCACCGGATTCAACTACGCCGGCAATTTGGCGGGCGATGTCATTAACAACATCTGGATCAACACCGAGTTTTCCTTCGCCAGCAAAGGCTTCACCGGAAAGCTTTAAAAGCACTCGCTTCCAGCCACCTTGTGGAACACCGGGCCAGATGGGATTTTCAGATGCGCTCACGACCTCAATCTTGCCTTACTGGCCATAAAAAGTCTGCAGTGACCCCATAAAAATTCCCCAACAAAAACCTTTGGCGCTACCCCACCAACTGGATCACAGTCGGGAGATAGCGCCAAAAGAGGCTGGAAAATACTAGTTAGCCAGCAATTTCAATTCGAGTGAAGCTAGTGATTGTGGTTCCGGCTTCTTCTAGAACCTGCTTCACGGACTTCTTGTTATCGATTACTGAGGACTGCTCTAGTAGACAGTTGTCCTTGAAGAAACCGTTTACGCGACCTTCCACGATCTTTGGAAGTGCGCCTTCTGGCTTACCTTCTTCTTTGGCTGTTTCAAGTGCAATGTGCTTTTCGTTCTCAACTACATCTGCAGGAACTTCTTCCCGAGTTAAGTAAGTTGGGCGCATTGCAGCAATCTGCATGGCAGCGCTGCGAGCAGCATCTTCGGAACCTGAGTAGGAAACCAAAACGCCAACTGCTGGTGGCAAATCTGCGGAACGACGGTGCATGTAAACCGCAACGTCACCCTCGTGATTAGCTACGCGACCAAGTTCGATCTTTTCGCCAATGACCGCGGCCATGTCAGCAACTGCTTGCTCGGCTGTCTTTCCGCTAGCCAGAGTAAGTGCTGCTGCAGCGGCTGCATCCTTAGCACCAGCTGACTTAACTGCTGCTGCAATTTCGTCACCTAACTTTAGGAAGTCATCGCTCTTTGCAACGAAGTCAGTTTCGCAAAGTAGTTCAACAAGAACGCCTGCATTTTGTGCAACGATGCCTGCTGAAGTTTCGCGCTCGGCACCACGCTTTGCAGCTTTTGCAGCTCCAGAGATACGCAAGATCTCAACAGCCTTATCAAAGTCACCGTTTGATTCTTCAAGTGCTTTCTTGCACTCCATCATTCCGGCTGAAGTAATGTCGCGAAGTTTCTTTACGTCCGCGGCTGAAATAGACATGAATTATTTCCTTTTATGTTTTGGGGTCAGTAGGTATTGATTAGTCGATTGGCATAACTGCGGGCGATTACTCGCCCGCAGTTACAAATGCTTATTCAGCAGCAGGTGCTTCGGCAGCCGGTGCTTCTGCTGGAGCTGCATCTGCAGATCCAGTTAGAAGTTCCTTTTCCCAATCAGCAAGTGGCTCTACTGCAGCATCTGCAGGTGCACCGGCAGCAGTGCCGCCAGCGCGTGCCATCAAGCCATCAGCAATTGCGTCTGCAATTACGCGAGTTAGAAGACCAACTGCGCGAAGTGCATCGTCATTTCCTGGAATTGGGTAGTCCACAACATCTGGATCACAGTTGGTGTCAAGAATGCCAACAACTGGGATGTTTAGCTTGTGTGCTTCGCCAACTGCAATGTGCTCTTTGTTTGTGTCAACAACCCAAATTGCGCTTGGAAGTTTGTGCATGTCGCGAATACCAGTTAGAACAAGTTCCAACTTTTCTTTTTCGCGACGAAGAACTAGAAGTTCTTTCTTGGTTAGACCTGAACCAGCAACATCATCAAAGTTGATCTGCTCTAATTCCTTCATGCGAGAAATACGCTTTGAAACGGTCTGGAAGTTTGTAAGCATTCCACCTAACCAGCGGTGGTTTACGTATGGCATACCAACGCGAGCAGCTTCAGTTGCAATTGCTTCTTGAGCCTGCTTCTTGGTGCCAACGAAAAGAACGGTGCCACCGTGAGCTACGGTTTCGCGAACGAATTCGTATGCGCGGTCAATGTAAGCAAGTGACTGCTGCAAGTCGATGATGTAAATGCCATTGCGCTCAGTGAAAATAAAGCGCTTCATTTTTGGGTTCCAGCGGCGGGTCTGGTGTCCGAAGTGAACACCGTTATCCAGCAGCTGTCGCGTCGATACGACGGCCATGGTTGTACTCCTGTTTCTTAGGCTGGCGTTAACCAACCTCATTGCGGTTTGTATGACTTCGGTTGAAGTCATCCTTGGTTCTCGTGTCGGAGACCGCCCGTTGCCAGGACCGATGGTCTAACGATTCACTTTGTTGAACCTGTGAAGTCACCTATTGCTAGGTGCAAGCCTTAGTTTACGGGGGTTTTGGTGGGTTCAAAAACCACAGCCCAGCCCATTCCACAGCGGACGAGTCCGGATTGGGGCTAGATCGGTTCAAAGCGATCCTTAATCAGTGAAATATCAGTATTTTCGGCGCAAACTCGGGGTTTTAGCGATTTTCGTCTTAGTTGTGGGTGGATTGCTTCAGCCCAGCTCTGCCAGCGCAGTAAAGCAATGGGGCTGGCCAATGAACCCTGCCCGGCTCAGTTCGGGCTTTGATCGCCCAGTTCAGAACTGGCTGCCAGGTCATCGCGGCGTTGATCTGGTTGGGCAAAGCGGTGACAAAGTTCTGGCAGCTGGAAATGGGGTGGTTACTTTTGCTGGCCTAGTTGCAGGCAAAGGCGTGGTCGTGATCAAGCACGGAACGCTTCGCACAACTTATGAACCCGTAACTGCCTCGGTAACTCTCGGAACGCGAGTTCGAGTTGGCGATGTGATTGGAACGCTAAGTTCTGGTGAAAGTCATTGCGCAACAGAGTCCACAGTTAGCTGTTTGCATTGGGGTTTACTTCGGGGCGAGAAATATTTGAATCCACTTTCGCTAGTTCAAAAGCGAGTGCGGTTATTACCTAAGCACGCGACAGTGTTTACTCGCACCCAAGGGATTAAGCCCTCGACAGTGTTTACTCGCACCCACTCGCTCACGCTCGTGGGTGTGCCTGCTCAAACACAGCGCGGAGTCGATCCATAGACACGTGCGTATAGAGCTGAGTCGTTGCCAAACTTGAGTGGCCAAGAATTTCTTGCACTGCTCTAATGTCAGCGCCACCTTCAATCAAGTGTGTAGCCGCCGAATGTCGCAAACCGTGAGGTCCAAGATCTGGCACACCTTCAAGACTTGATAAAACTTCGTGCACCATAGTTCGCACAACTCGTTGATCAATTCGTTTTCCGCGAGAACCTAGGAACAGTGCAGCTCCACTTGAATCATTTGCAAGGGCAGGTCGAGAACTCGATAAATACTTCTCGACAGTTTTGTCTGCAATCGCTCCGTATGGCACAACTCGTTCCTTCGAGCCTTTACCAAGAACTCGAATAGTTCTTCGAGTTGGATCGAGGTCGTGAATATCTAGTCCAACTAATTCGCCTACACGGATGCCAGTTGCATACAAAAGCTCCAGCATTGCTTGGTCTCGAATATGAGTTGGTGAATTGTCATCTGCCCGAAGTGCAGCGCGCTCCATAACATTCTCAGCTTGGTTCTGCTGCAAGATGTGTGGCAACTTCTTGCTCACTTTTGGAATCACTAATGCGCTTGCAGGGTCTTCTGAAATCAATTTGGTGTGAGTAGCCCAAGCAAAGAACATTCGAATTGATGTTGCGCGCCGCGCAATGGTTGCTGAAGAAAGTCCGGCTACGCGTTGGCTGGCAAGCCAACCCCGTAATTCAACGATTCCAATATCTTGCAATTCCTGACAACCACGAGATTGCACAAACAAAAACAAGTTGTCGAGGTCTTTTCGATAAGCCTTTGAAGTGTTTTGGCTTCTACCCAACTCGAGTTCAACGTGCTGGATGAATCGAGCACTGGCGGAACTGAAGTTAGTGCTAACTTCTTCCAACTCAGTGCTACTCATACCTCTACCGTTGCAAGCCTGACGCCAAATAGCAAGGACATCACGTCAAGGCGCTATGAGACCTTGGCTAAATCAGTTTCCACCCTTGATTTGAAAGCGAGATCAGTTTCCGTAACTCCAATAACGAAAGCGCCGCTTGCAAGTCATGGAAATCAACTTCTGCGCCAAAGTGCAATGCCAATTCATGGGTTGATTTAGGACCGCCCGAAAGAAGCCCAACGATCGCGCCATCAAGTAACCCAAGTTGCATAGGAAGTTCTGGGGATTTGAATTCTTGAAAAATCTCATCGGTGCTTGTTGCAATTTTCATCATGTTGTCGCGAATGCCGGCATGGATTCCCGCAGAAGTAGCACTGGTAATTGGTCCCGGTATCCCCCAGATTTGGCGATTCAAAACATGGGCCCAATTGGATGTAGAAAGTGAGCCAGACCGTAGCGCTGCTTCAACTACAACTGTGGATTGAGATAAAGCAGCAATCAATCGATTCCTGATCAAGAACCTATGTTTATGTGGCTTTGCTCCTGGTGGCGCTTCACTGACCACCACGCCTGAATCTGTAATTGTGGAAAGCAGTCCTCGATGGGAAACCGGGTAGGCAACATCTACGCCACAAGCAAGAACCGCAACAGTCTTGCCTTGGCCAGCCAATGACCCGCGATGCGCTGCGGCATCAATTCCATAAGCTGCGCCGGAAATGATTCCGACGCTTTCCTTCGCTCCTTGCATTCCAATCTCAAAGGCAATTCGTTGACCATACGCCGTTGCTGAACGAGCCCCAACGACAGCCAGAGCTTGATTTGAAATTTCAGCAAGTGATCCGTTACCGGTACACCAAAGTCCAACTGGTGCGGCTGTATCCAAATCATCGAGTGAATCTGGCCACTCTTCATCTACTGGAGTTATGAACCTTCCGCGCACTGAATTCAAAGACTTAACGGCTTGTTCAACTAATGGCGAATTCAAAACTCGATAAATAGATTTACACATAGCGTCTGCGCCATAGCCACTCTCCCATCGCTCAACTGCATCGGATGCGCCAAACTCAGCAACCGCCTGACCCACTCGCTCATCTCCTGGTTCACCAGCGATCGAAATGATTAGTCGGGCCTGTCGATCTGTTAACTGGCTTGCCATGAACCATTCCCATCTCGATACATAAGTGCTGCAGCCACATCGGTTTCATTTGGAATGTCATGTCCACGTAAGTCGGCAATAGTCCAAGCAACTCGAAGGATTCGATCGGCACCGCGGGCCGAGATTTCCAGTGCATCATTTGCCAAAAGTTCACGGGCATTATCGGAAACGGGATAGCGCCGACGAAGCATCGGACCGGGAACTTGGGAATTTATCTCCCATGGTTCATTGCGATATCTATGTGCAGCGCGTTCTCTGGCTTGAGCAACTCGCGCAGCCACAACTTCCGTGCCTTCAAGTTCGCCTGAGCTTGGATCAAGTTCGGCCAAACTTGGCCGTTCCAGAGTTACGCGTAAATCGATACGGTCTAGCAGTGGTCCGGACAAACGTGAGAAGTATCGCCGACGAACTTGAGATGAACAGCTGCATTGCGCACCAGTTCCGATGAATTTTCCGCATGGGCAAGGGTTTGAAGCCAGTACTAATTGAAACCTTGCCGGCAGGATGGTCTGAAATCCTGAACGCGCAATTGTTACTACGCCCGACTCCAGTGGTTGGCGCAATGCATCTAGAACGGATCGTTCAAACTCTGCGGCTTCATCTAAACAAAGCACGCCATGGTTTGCCATCGTGACCATGCCTACACGCACTGCATTACTGCCGCCGCCAATCAATGCCGCTTTTGTAGTGGTGTGATGTGGTGCTTGAAATGGTGGGGTTCGGATTAATCCCTGCCCAGCTCCCAAAGCACCAGCAGCCGAATAGATCGCTGTTACTTCAACCGCTTGATCGTCAGTTAGCTTGGGCAAAAGCCCGGGCAACCTTTGAGCCAACATAGTTTTGCCAACACCAGGAGAACCTAAGAATGCCAAGTGGTGACCACCAGCCGCAGCTACTTCAAGGGCACGACGGGCATTAGATTGTCCGCGAACTTCACTCAAATCTGGAATTGGTTCAGCCGTGAACTCAATTGGTTCGGGTGCTGCGTTATAGATTTCTTCGCCTCGTAAGTAGGAAACTGCATCCGACAGGCTTTTGACTCCAACAACTTTCAGCCCAGGAACCAATTGCGCTTCATTAACTTGAGTCTGCGGAACAATCAAAGTGTCATAGCCACGTCGATAGGCACACAGCGCTGCTACCAAAACTCCTT
>JAOATY010000011.1 GCA_030157865.1 Candidatus Nanopelagicales bacterium
TCATGGTTGAGTCAGAAGAAATCTTGCCATTCGACAAGGCAGAAATCATGCCAAGCCAGATGCCGTTTACTGCACCAGAGTGGGAGCCAGTTCAAGGTTTAGCTGGACAAATTTTGCCGGAACTAAAAGACGCCAAGATCGTCGATGGCATGAATGGAATGTTTTCATTCACCGTTGACACCTTCCCACTTATGGGTGAATGGAATGGCTTAAAGGGATTCTGGGTTGCTGAAGCAGTTTGGGTAACTCAGGCTGTTGGCGTTGCTCGTGCTACCGCGGAATGGATCATTGATGGTCATCCAAAGCTTGCAGTTCATGAATGCGATGTAAATCGTTTTGAACAACATCAACTTGGCCCAAACCACATTTCAATGCGTGGTGCCCAGAACTACATCGAGGTTTACGACATCATTCATCCATTGCAGCCAATGGAAAAGCCTCGCCCACTTCGCACTACCGGCTTCTACCATCGTCAACAAGAACTAGGTGGCTACTTCCTAGAAGCATCTGGCTTTGAGCGACCACAGTGGTACGAAGCAAACAAGGATCTTGTTGCGAAGTACCCAACTCCAGCTCGCGATGAATGGTCAGCACGTTACTGGTCACCAATCATTGGTGCCGAGGCTCAGTACGTTCGTGAGAATGTTGGCTTGTTCGACATCACTGCACTAAAGCGAATTGAAGTAACCGGCAAGGGCTCGATGGAATTCCTAATGGAACAAACCACAGGAAAGCTTGATAAGGCGCCAGGCTCAGTTACTTACTGCTTAATGCTGACAAAGGACGCTGGAATTCTTTCTGACGTAACCGTTACTCGCTTAGCCGAAACGCATTTCATGATTGGTGCAAACAGTGCAATCGATGTAGCTCGCTTAAAGTCAGCAGCTCCAGACACAGTTCACATCAAGGATGTAACTTCTGGAACAGTTGGACTTGGTTTGTTCGGACCGCATGCCCGCAAGGTTGTTGAGAAGTTAACTAATGTTGATGTTTCTAACGAAGCCTTTGGTTACTTCAAGGCCAAGTCACTCTACCTAGACCAGGTTCCAGCAACACTGTGGCGCTTGTCCTATGTAGGTGAACTTGGTTACGAAATTTACACCGATGCTGACATGGCCCTAAAACTTTGGGACACCTTGATGGAAGCCGGCAAGGAATTCGGAATCATCCCAGCTGGGCGTGGTGCATTTAACTCAATGCGTCTTGAAAAGGGTTACCGCTCATACGGAACCGACATGACAAGTGAGCACAATCCACATGAAGCTGGTTTGGCATTCTCGGTTCGTAAGGGCGGTGGCTACATTGGTGCCGATGCGTTTGAGGCATTGGACCCAGCTGCAATCAAAAAGAAGTTGGTTTGTCTCGTATTTAAAAACCCAGAGCACGTTGTGATGGGTAAGGAACCGGTGTTTGTTAATGGCTCCCCGGTTGGATACACAACCAGTTCCTACTTTGGACATTCAATTGGCAAGCAGATTGCTTACGCATGGTTGCCAATTGATCACACCACTCTTGGTACCCAAGTAACTGTTAAATACTTCGACTCGATGTATTCAGCTGTTGTCAGCGATGACCCACAGTTCGATCCATCGATGTCCAGACTGCGCTCCTAATCCAGCAAAGATAAGGTTTCTCTTATGGCGAATATGACTCGTAGACGTACCGTAGAACTTCCAGATCATCCAGATTTTCTGTGGGTGGCTGAACAAAAACCAAAGAAGTCCTATGACGTAATCATCATTGGCGCAGGCGGTCATGGTCTGGCTACTGCCTACTACTTGGCCAAGAATCACGGCATTACCAATGTGGCCGTTATTGAAAAGGGTTGGTTAGCCGGCGGAAACATGGGTCGCAATACAACCATTATCCGTTCTAACTATCTTTGGGATGAATCTGCTGGCATTTACGATCATTCGCTAAAGCTTTGGGAAAACCTTGAAGAAGAAGTTGGCTACGAAATGTTCTTTAGCCAGCGTGGAGTTATGACACTTGCGCATAGCGTGAGCGATGTTCGTTCCAAGCAGCGCAACTTCTACGCTAACCATGTAAATGCAGTCGATAGCGTTTGGTTAACTCCAGAAGAAGTTAAAGAAATTGCACCTATCGTAAATATCAGTGAAGACATTCGCTACCCGGTTATGGGCGCAACTTTCCAACCACGTGGTGGCATTGCAAAGCATGACTGGGTTGCCTGGGGTTATGCTAAGGCTGCTGCTGATCTTGGTGTTGACATTATTCAGAACTGTGAAGTAACTGGCTTCGATATTGTTAACGGCAAAGTTAAGGGTGTTAAGACAACTCAAGGTGACATTGCTGCAAACAAAGTAGGCATGGTCGCTGCTGGTCACACATCGGTTCTAGCCAACATGGCTGGTTTCGATGTTCCGCTACAGAGTCGTCCACTCCAGGCACTTGTTTCACCGCTACTTGAGCAGGTACTAGATACCGTAATCATGTCTGGCGCAGTTCACGTCTATGTGAGCCAAGCACATAAGGGTGAATTGGTTATGGGTGCAGGTACTGACTCGTACAACTCATACGCACAGCGTGGCGGTTTCCATGTGATTGAGCATCAGCTTGCTGCAGCTTGCGAATTGTTCCCAATCTTTGAGCGCGCGCACTTGCTACGCACTTGGGGTGGCATTGTGGACATTGCTCCTGATGCATCCCCAATCATCGGACTAACTCCAGTTGAAAACCTATACATTAACTCAGGTTGGGGTACTGGCGGGTTCAAGGCCACACCAGGATCTGGTTGGGTCATGGCAGCAACAATTGCAAATGGTGAACCTGATGCACTTGCAAAGCCTTACGCCCTAGATCGTTTTATCTCCGGTCACTTAATCGACGAGCACGGCGCTGCCGGCGTGGCCCACTAAGGAATAACTATGTTGCATATCCCTTGTCCATACTGCGGTCCACGCGATGAAACTGAGTTTCATTACGGTTCCGAAGCACATGTTGCCTACCCAGAAAACTCCGCAAACTTGACCGACGAAGAGTGGGCCAAGTTTGTATTCATTCGTTCCAATCCAAAGGGTTGGATGGCAGAGCGCTGGGTTCACAGCGCCGGTTGCCGCCGCTGGTTCAATGTTTGGCGCAACACCATCAACCACGAATTCGGTCCGTCTTATAAACCATTCACCCAACAGCCAAAGAGCCCAGCATGAGCACAGTAAATTTCACATTTGACGGTAAGCAGTACTCCGGCCAGAAGGGCGAGAGCCTAGCTTCTGCCCTATTGCGTAATGGTGTCTTGCATTTCACTGACAGTTCTTACAAGGATCGTCCACGCGGAGTCATGGGACTTTGGGTTGAAGAACCAAATGCATTGGTAAACATCGATTCTGGTGCGGGCGAACCAATGGTTATGTCCACCACTATCGAAATAGTCGATGGTCTGGTTGCTAGAAGCTCTCAAGGTGTTGGCGACCTGCCAGATACTCGCGACAATTCTCGCTACGACAAAGTAAATCGTCATGTTGATGTGCTTGTTGTTGGCGCTGGTACCGCTGGTCTTGAAGCCGCTAAGAAGTATTCCGATCAGGGTAAGAGCGTCATTGTTGTTGATGACAAACCTGCCGCTGGTGGACACCTTGTGTACTTAGGTCAGGCTGTACCAGCTGATTTATTGTCAGTTCTTGATCGCGAAAACGTTACTTACTTGCCGCGCACCACCGTGCAAGGTTTGTATGACCAGGGTTACTCAGTTGCAACTGAGCGTCGCACTGATCACCTTGATTCCAAAGTTCACACCGAAATGTCACGCATTAGAACTTGGCATATCCGTGCCGATCACACAGTGCTTGCAACTGGTGCATTCCAGCGTCATTTAGTTTTTGCTAACAATGACCGCCCAGGAATCATGCTTTCGCATTCTGCAGCAACTTATGTTTCAAATGGCGCTAACCCATTCAAGTCAGCAGTGGTTGTAACCGTTGACAATCAGGGTTACCGCGATGCAGTTCGCCTAAGTCAAGCGGGTGTAACCGTTAATGCAATCGTTGACATCCGTAACAACCCAAGCGGTCCTTCCGTTGAAGCAGCTAAGGCTGCCGGAATCGAAATCATCACAGGCAAGACTGCAATCGATACCTGTGAAAAAGAAGATGGAACTGTTAAGTGCGTTTCCGTTGGAAATCCAGATGGCTCCGATGCAGCATGCATCGATGGAGACTTGATTGCGGTTTCAGGTGGTTGGACACCAGTTGTGCACTTAGCAACCTTTGTTGGAATCAAGCCAACTTGGGATGCCAAGCTTGCGGCTTTTGTTGTTAAGCATTCTGATTCACTAACAAGCACTGCAGGCATGCTTGCCGGTGACTTTGGTGGGGATGACAACGCAGAGATCTTCTTTGGTCCAACATTGACAACTGAGCAAGCACTTGTTGCCTTCGTTGATTACCAGCGTGATGCAACTTACCGCGACTTCAAGCGTGCGATTGATGCTGGCATGAGAAGCATCGAACACGTTAAGCGCTACACAGCTATCGGTACTGCTCACGATCAAGGCAAGACCAGCGGCACCGTAACTATGGGTCTGATTGGTCAGGCAATTGGTAAGGCTCCAGATGAAATCGGATCCCTAACTTTCCGCCCGCCGTACATCACTATTCCATTCGCCGCCCTAGCTGGTCGCGACCGTGGATTGCTCTCAGATCCAGAGCGCACTACCCCGATTCATGCATGGCATGTTGCTAGTGGTGCTCCGATGGAAGATGTCGGCCAATGGAAGCGACCTTGGTACTTCCCTAAGTCCGGCGAAAACATGCATGCCGCAGTACTGCGCGAATGTGCTGCAGTTCGCGAAGGCGTCGGCGTTATGGATGCCTCAACCCTTGGCAAGATCGACATTCAAGGTAAAGATGCCGGTCAGTTCCTAGACATGATCTATACAAACATGTTCTCAACGCTGAAGGTCGGCATGAGCCGCTACGGCTTAATGTGTGGTGTTGATGGCATGGTCTTTGACGACGGTGTGACAACTCGAATCAGCGAAAACCATTGGTTGATGACAACCACAACTGGTGGAGCTGCAAAGGTTCTGGACTGGCTAGAGGAATGGCTACAAACTGAGTGGCCACATCTTGAGGTTTACTGCACATCAGTAACCGAACAGATTTCCACAGTTGCCATCGTTGGACCTAAGAGTCGTGAGTTGATGAGTCGTCTAGCTCCAGCACTTGATGTTTCGAATGAGGCTTTTGCTTTCATGGAGAACAAGCATGCTGATGTAGCCGGTGTTCCAGCACGTATCGCCCGAATCTCGTTCTCTGGTGAACTTGCTTACGAAATCAACGTGCCTGCAATTTATGGACTCCACATTTGGGAAGCCGTTATGTCTCAAGGTGCCGATCTAAACATTACGCCTTACGGAACCGAAACTATGCACGTACTTCGCGCTGAAAAGGGATTCGTAATCGTAGGTCAGGAAACTGATGGAACTCAAACTCCAGATGACTTGGACATGAGTTGGATCGTTTCCAAGAAAAAGGATGACTTCATTGGAAAGCGTTCATTTAGTCGAGCTGACACAGCTCGCGATGGTCGTCACCAACTAGTAGGAATTCTGGCAGACGATGGCTCTTATGTGATTCCAGAAGGTGCTTACATTGTTGCTGGCGCAGATGCGAACACTGCCCCACCCGTCAAGCACATTGGTTACATCACGAGTTCTTACGACTCGGCTGCACTTGGTCGCTCGTTTGCACTTGCATTAGTTGCTAATGGTCTAGCTCGTAAGGGCGAAAAGATTGCAATTCCAATGGCTGATCGCGTTGTTACTGGCGTAATCACCGATTCAGTATTTGTTGACAAGGAGAACACACGTCGTGACGGTTAATCTCGAATTTGCAAAGAGCCCACTTGGTGGCGCAAAGCATGGTGGCCTTGATAAAGCTGTCTTGATTCAGGAAGTTCCATTTACCCCTGGTTTTGATTTACGTGTAGATCCAGACTCAAGTGGATTTGCAGCGGTGAACCAGGCACTGGGCCTTAACTTGAATCCAAAAGTTGGCACTGTGGTTCGCAACAATGCTGCGTGCATAGTTGGCGATGAATTGCCAGCAGCCGGCGGAATCAGTGCTCTATGCCTAGGTCCAGATTGGTGGTACTTAACTGGAACTGCTGACATCCAGGAGTTGTTGAAACCAGTACAGGAAGCTCATCACATTTCATTGGTGGACGTTAGTTCCCAGCGAACCAAGATCGAAGTTTATGGTCCAAATGCCAAAGACGTTCTTGAGCATTACTGGGAACAAGATCTTCGGGATGAGCACTTCCCTATCGATGCTTGCAGCCAAGGTGTTCTAGCTAAAGCCCCACTCATAATGTGGCACTGTTGCGAAAATTGCTACCTGCTATTCCCACGTGCATCATTTGCAAAGCATCTTTGGACCGCTTTGACTGATGCATCAGTTGAGTACCTATAAAATTAGTTAACACTCTCTAACTAAAAAGTAGGAACCATGGCTGCGGTCATTCTCGATGGAAAAGCTACTGCTGCTGCAGTAAAAGCAGATTTAGCAACTCGCGTTGCTGCCCTAAATGCCAAAGGAACTTTTCCTGGTCTTGGCACAATCTTGGTTGGCGATGACCCAGGCTCGCATTCTTACGTTGGCGGCAAGCACAAAGATTGTCACGAAGTAGGAATCACTTCAGTCCGCGAAGATCTACCGGCATCAGCAACGCAACAAGACGTTATGGATGCAATTGCGCGACTTAACGCTGATCCTGCTTGCACTGGATACATTGTGCAGCTACCACTTCCAAAGGGCTTGGACTCCAATGCTGCACTTGAGGCAATTGATCCTCGCAAAGATGCAGATGGCTTACACCCGACAAATCTTGGTCGCCTAGTTCTTGGCGAACCAGCGCCACTTCCTTGCACACCACGCGGCATCGTTGAACTACTTCGTGCATACGACGTCAACATCGATGGTGCTGAAGTTTGTATCGTTGGTCGTGGCGTTACCGTTGGTCGCCCACTTGGTCTTCTACTAACTCGTCGTAGTGAGAATGCGACCGTTACTTTATGTCACACCGGAACTAAAGATATGGCTGCGCACATTAAGCGTGCTGACATCGTTGTTGCTGCAGCTGGTGTCCCACACTTCATCAAGCCAGACATGATCAAGCCAGGTGCTGCGCTACTTGATGTTGGTATCACTCGCACTGATGCTGGTTTACTTGGTGACCTAGACCCAGCTTGCGCGGAAGTTGCTGGCTGGATTGCTCCAATGCCTGGTGGAACTGGTCCGATGACTCGTGCCATGTTGCTAGCCAACGTAGTCGACACTGCAGAAGGAAACCTCTAATGACAATCAAAGAATACGACTACGTAATTATTGGTGGCGGATCTGCTGGATCTGTTTTAGGTAATCGTCTTTCAGAGAACCCAGACAACGAAGTCTTGGTTCTCGAAGCTGGACGCAAGGACTCTTGGTGGGATCTTTACATCCAAATGCCAGCAGCGCTAACTTTCCCGATCGGAAGTAAGTTCTACGACTGGATGTATGAAACTGATCCAGAACCGTACATGGGTGGCCGAAAGGTTTACCAAGGTCGCGGAAAAATCCTTGGTGGCTCAGGTTCAATTAATGGCATGATTTTCCAGCGCGGTAACCCAATGGACTACGAGCGTTGGGCTGCTGACAAAGGCATGGAGAACTGGGACTTTGCTCATTGTTTGCCGTACTTCAAGAAAATGGAAAACGCGACTGGCGTCCCAAATGACAACAAGTACCGTGGTCATGATGGTCCGCTTTATCTAGAAAAAGGCCCAGCAAAGAATCCCCTATTCAAGGCATTCTTCGATGCTGCCGTAGCCGCTGGATTCAAGCGCACAGATGACGTCAATGGATACAGCCAAGAAGGCTTCGGTCCATTCGATAAGAACGTCAAGAATGGCCGTCGTTGGTCTTCGTCAACTGCATACCTTCACCCGGTAATGCACCGCAAGAACCTAACAATTATGACTCGTCACCAAGTGCATCGTGTGATTTTTGAAGGTGACAAAGCTGTTGGCGTTGTTGCGCAACGCGGCAAAAAGATCACTGAGTACCGTGCAAAGAATGTTGTGCTTTGTGGCGGCGCAATCAATACCCCACAGGTTCTGCAGCTTTCCGGAATTGGTCCAGCTGAACTACTAAAGAAGCATGGCATCCCTGTTGTAAAGGATCTGCCAGGTGTTGGACAGAACTTGCAGGACCACCTTGAGGTTTACATTCAGCATGCTTGCAAGCAGCCAATTACGATGAATCCAAATCTGAAACTTTGGCGACGTCCGTTTATTGGTGCAGCCTGGTTATTTGCCCGTAAAGGTCCAGCCTCTTCAAACCACTTCGAAGGTGGCGGCTTTGCTTGCTCTAACGACATCGTTAAGTATCCGAACTTGATGTACCACTTCTTGCCAATTGCAGTTCGCTATGACGGAACTGGAATTGAACAAGGACATGGTTACCAAGTTCACGTTGGTCCGATGTATTCAGATGCCCGTGGCCGAGTTGAAATCAAAAGCGCTGACCCAATGGCCAAGCCTTCGATTCTCTTTAACTACCTTTCAACAGATCAAGATCGTCGCGAATGGGTTGAAGCAATCCAGGTAACTCGTAAAATCTTGGCGCAATCTGCATTCGATCAGTACAGCGATGGCGAACTATCCCCTGGTCCAGAAGTTCAGACTCCAGAACAGATTTTGGAATGGGTAGCAAAAGACGCAGAGACTGCTTATCACCCATCATGTACTGCAAAAATGGGTACCGATGAAATGAGCGTTGTAGATCCAAACACTATGAAGGTTCATGGTGTCGAAGGTCTATTCGTTGTAGATGCCTCGGTATTCCCATACGTAACTAATGCCAATCTTTACGCTCCAACCATGATGGTTGCAGAGCGTGCAGCTGACCTAATTCAGGAAAAGCCAACATTGGCTCCTGAATATGTTGAATGGCATAAGCGAACCGTTTAAGGAATTAACCCCAGTCGCTACCTCATTCTTATGGGGTGACGGCTGGGGTTCTTTCTTTGGTATTGATAATTACTAACCCAACAAGGATTAATGCCGAACCGATTATCTGCCAAATATTTATCGCCTCACCCAACACAATAATTCCCAGCATGATGGCAACAAAGAGGATCACGTATGTTGTGTCGCTTGCTACTCCAGCACCTGCTTGCTTAATCAAGGTTTGAATCATGATGTAAGTGATTCCAGTACCCACAACCCCAAGTATCAACATTGAAATTAGAGAGATACTTGAAGCGTCAGTAGTAAGTGTGACAAACCATGGAAGTATCAAAGTGAAATGAATCGAGGCGCACAGCATCTGTCCAGCAGCGATGGATGTTGGGGTTTCCTTAACGTTTGCAAAGTTACGTCTGGCATAAACCAAGCCAGCTGCGTAGCTCGTGGTTCCAACCATGATTGCCAGAGTGCCAAATGCATCAAAGTCTCCTAGGCCTGACCAAGGGTGGGCTATAAATAAAGCTCCCAAGAATCCCATGCTTAGACCTGTTACTCGACGCCAAGTCGGGTTTTCTTCGGGGATAAAAACCAGCACAAAACCAAGGGTTACCAACGGAACTAACGCATTCCAAATACTCACTTGCACAGTAGTAATTCGGCTAACCGCAGTTGCCATGCCAACGAAAGAAACCGTATTGAAAAGGATTGCTGCAATGTTTAACTTGATCCAGATTTCTTTTCCGCGTGGGTAATGATCCTTCGTTACCAGCAGGACAATTGCCAGCGTGGCTGCTGCCAGAACTGTACGCCCCCAAGCAACTTCAAGTGCAGAGAATGACTGCAGCGCAAAGTGCGCCCACATGTAGTTGCCACCAAAAAGTACTGAGACTGTTATGAAGAGCGCAGTATGTGACTTGGTCGGAGTTGTCATCGATTGTCTAGCGCTAGCGAAGCGAGAGCTGCGTTAACGATCGCACCCGATGAAAGATCATTGATGTTGTAAAGGTCCTTGACAGTTCCGGACTGACCAAATGAATCAACGCCAAGGGAAACACAAGGAACGCCGATCGCCGATCCCATCCACGCCATGGCATGACTAGAAGCATCTTGGATCGTCACAATTGGAGCGCGATCCCCCAATACTGACCAAAGTGGTCCCGGCAGACTTGGCGCAGATGCAGTGCGAACTGCTTGGCGCAGGGTTCGTTGCCAGGCACCGTACCAACGATCAGCACTTGTCACATCAATAACGTGGGCTGCTACACCTTCGCTACACAGCTCTTGAGCTGCTGCCAACACTTCAGGCATAACTGCACCTGATGCAACCAAGTGCACCATTGGAACTCGCTCAGCATCATCTGCGCCGCGTAGTTCTGGGAACTGCTCGAATGCATCAAAGAGTCGGTAGCCGCCACTTAGAACCTGACGCTTCAATACCGCATCACCAATTCGCTTACGTGCTGCTTCAAACGGTGCTTGATCAAGCGGTCTGGTTGTGAGTCGGAAATAGAAAGCACCATCGTCATAAGGCGCTGCGGTCTTTAGTTCTGATGGACCAGCAGCAACACGTGAGATGGCATCAGAAAGCATCCAGCTAAGTGCAGTGCCATATGTAGGTTCAATAAATGTCACGCCTGGCAATTCCATGCCGATTGATGCCGTGATGGTCGACTGGTGTGCGCCACCTTCTGGCGCCAAAGTAACACCACTTGGGGTTCCCGCAATAATGAAGCGAGCAGCTGAATATGTTCCATAGATAAATGCGTCTAGGCCACGGCAAACGAATGGATCGTAAACCGTTCCAATTGGAATCAATGGTTGATCAGATAAGTCCCACGAAAGACCAAGCTGACCGAGCAATAGGAATAGGTTCATTTCACTAATGCCAAGCTCAATGTGCTGACCAGTTGGACCTTCGGCCCACTTAAGCATTGGATCTTCGTTCCAAGCGCGGCGCTCATCTGGTGAATAGATCCCATTGCGATTAATGAAGCCTGCCAAGTTAGTTGAAGTGGCAACGTCCGGCGCAGTCGTGACTAAATACTTATTGATCTCTTCAATTCTGGATAGATCAACTAAAACGCGACCAAATGCTTCTTGAGTGCTCAATGGCTTTGTGCCAGTAGCTACTTCTGGAGCTGGAATGTTTAACTCAACACCTTTTGATGTTGGTGCGCGATGCAAATCATGTCGGCGTTGGGCGGCAAGCACTCCGGCTGGACTTTGTGGATCAAAGTCAGACCACTCAGTATCTGCAGTTAATCCAAGTTCATTACGGAAGTTATCGATTTGATCGCCACTCAAAAGCGCTGAGTGGTTTCTCGGGTTTCCTGCCATTGGCAGTCCCCAGCCCTTAATTGTGTACGCGAACACCACACTTGGGCGATCGGTGACGCTATCGCAAACTGCGAAGGCATCACGAAGGCTATCTAGGTTGTGTCCACCTAAATCAGTTACAAGTTCATACAGTTCTTCATTTGAAAGTTCGGCTACAGACTTTTCAACTTCAACTGGAGCACCTTCCAAGAATCGAGTGCGTAGTTCTTGTCCACTAAATCCAAACAAGGATTGGTATTGCTCGTTAGCCATTGCATCTATCCAGGCTTCAAGTTCCTTACCAAATGGCTGTGCAAATTTAGCCTGCAATTTCTTTCCGTATTTAACTTCAATGACATGCCAGCCGGCAGCTTCGAACTGTGCTCGCCACTGCATGATTCGAATGCCTGGAATAACTCGATCAAGTGACTGTCGATTAAAGTCGACTACCCACATCACATTTCCAAGTTCGGTAGTTGCTGGATCTGCAACAGCTTCCCAAACATTTCCTTCATCAAGTTCCGCATCACCAATTAGAGCAATAAAGCGTGAGTGAGGGCGCTCGCCGAAATGGGAATCAACGTAACGTCGAGTGGCTGCGGCAAAAAGCGGAGCTGCTGCGCCAAGTCCAACGGAGCCAGTCGAGAAGTCAGGTGCATCTGGATCTTTAGTGCGGGATGGGTATGACTGCAGTCCCCCAAATTCGCGCAAGCGCTTTAAGTAACTCTCATCTAAGTTTCCGAGCAAGTACTGAATCGCGTGAAATACCGGCGATGCGTGCGGCTTCACACTTACGCGATCTGCGCCATCAAGATGATCAAAATAAAGCGCAGTCATGATTGATGTCAGGGATGCACTAGATGCCTGGTGTCCGCCAACTTTGACGTCGTCTTTGAGTTCGCGCTCACGATTTGCGAAGTCCACCATGCGCACAGCAAGCCATAAGACTCGTCGCTGGATCTCATCTAAAAGATCGGTATCAACGCGTTGCTTACTCATGCCATTTCCTTTGTCTGGGCTGGTGTGGTGTCGAACATCTTCAGCGAAACCGCCGCCATTACTGAGCATAAAGCCATTACGGTCCAGGCCGCCTGCCAACTGAATGATTCAAC
>JAOATY010000012.1 GCA_030157865.1 Candidatus Nanopelagicales bacterium
AGTTCTTCGACCTTGGCTTCAATTACGGCAGAGCCATCAAAGATGTCTTCGTATTCCAGCAAGTCAGTTTCGAATGCCAAAACTTGCTGCATACGAAGTGACCACTGCTGATCCCATGGACGTGGCAAACCAAGTGCCTCGTTCCAAGCGGGCAATTGAACCGCGCGAGCGCGAGCAGACTTGGACAACGTAACACCCAACATTTCGATCATCATGCGCTGAACGTTGTTTTCTGGCTGGCTCTCGGTTAAGCCAAGAGAGTTCACTTGTACGCCATAACGGAAACGGCGCTTCTTTTCATCTGTTACGCCGTATCGATCGCGAGTGATCTCATCCCAAAGCTGAGTGAAAGCCCGCATCTTGCACAGTTCTTCAACAAAGCGCATTCCAGCGTTCACAAAGAATGACATTCGCGCAACTACGTCTGGGAAATCCTCTGGCTTAACTTGGCCAGAATCGCGCACCGCATCCAAAACTGAAATCGCAGTTGAAAGCGCAAAGGATAGTTCTTGAACTGGCGTAGCACCGGCTTCTTGCAAGTGGTACGAACAAATGTTGATTGGGTTCCACTTTGGTGCGTTAGCAACGCTCCAAGAAATCATGTCCGAGATCAATCGCATGGATTCAGCTGGCGGGAAGATGTATGTTCCGCGGGATAGGTATTCCTTGATGATGTCGTTTTGCGTGGTGCCAGCCAGAAGCCTTTGGTCAACGCCTTGTTCTTCGGCAGCAATTGCATAAAGCGCCAGCAACCACATAGCTGGAGCGTTAATTGTCATCGACGTATTCATTTGAGCTAGTGGAATGCCATCTAGCAAAGTTCGCATGTCACCTAGATGCGCAATTGGCACACCAACGCGGCCTACTTCGCCCCGGGCCAACACGGCATCTGGGTCATAACCCGTTTGTGTTGGCAGATCAAAAGCAATAGATAAACCGGTTTGGCCTTTAGTTAAGTTCTTTTTGTAAAGCGCGTTTGATTCCTTTGGGGACGAATGTCCCGCATAGGTGCGCATCACCCATGGCTTATCTTTCTTTTGCTGATCCGTCATGACTAATCCTGGCGGAACCGATTGATCGCATCGATGTGCTTGGCGCGAAGTTCAGGATTTGTAACACCAAGTCCGGTGCTTTCAGCAAGTGCCAAAACGGCAACTTTGCCTTGGTGCAAGTTGTGATGAACTTCGTAAGCAGCCTGCCCAGCTTCATCCAAAGTGAAGGTCTTTGAAAGCGTTGGATGCACTAATCCCTTAGCAATCAAGCGATTGGCTTCATAAGCTTCGCGATAGTTAGCAAAGTGTGAGCCAACAATGCTCTTTAAGTTCATCCATAAGTAACGGTTGTCGTATTCGTGCATGAAACCACTGGTCGATGCGCAAGTTACGATCGTGCCACCCTTACGAGCCACGTAAACACTGGCGCCAAAAGTTTCTCGACCTGGATGTTCAAACACGATGTCAGGATCGTCGCCACCAGTTAGTTCGCGGATCTTGTTACCAAGACGCTTCCATTCCTTAGGATCTTGCGTGGCATCATCTTTCCAGAACTTGTAACCTTCAACGCTGCGATCAATTACTAATTCAGCGCCCATCTTGCGACATATCTCAGCTTTTTCCGGAGAGGAAACTACGCAAACCGGAATCGCGCCACCATTTAATGCATACTGTGTCGCGTAACTTCCGAGGCCGCCGGTTGCGCCCCAAATCAAAACCACATCACCTTGTTTCATTCCAGCGCCATTGCGCGAAACTAATTGACGATACGCAGTTGAATTAACTAATCCTGGAGTTGCAGCTTCTTCCCAAGTTAAGTGTTCTGGCTTAGGAAGCAATTGATTGGCTTTAACAATTGCAAATTCAGCAAGACCGCCGAAGTTAGTTTCAAAACCCCAGATTCGCTGTTCTGGATCCAGCATGGTGTCGTTGTGTCCAAGTGGTGATTCAAGTTCAACACTTAGGCAATGTGCCACAATCCGATCCCCTGGCTTCCAAGTGTTAACACCTGGGCCAACGCGAAGCACAACGCCAGAGGCATCGCTTCCGATGATGTGATACGGCAAGTCATGGCGCTTAGCGTCTTCATGAGTCTTGCCATAGCGCTCTAGGAAGCCAAAAGTTGAAACTGGTTCAAAAATCGAAGTCCACACAGTGTTGTAGTTAATGCTTGATGCCATAACCGCAATTAAGGCTTCACCTGGAGCTAATTCCGGAAATGGGACTGTATCTATATGTAATGACTTACGTGGGTCTTTTTCTTTAGATGTAAGGCCTGCGAACATCTCAGTTTCATCTTTATGAATCGTGACTGCTTTGAAGGATTCCGGCAGAGATAAC
>JAOATY010000013.1 GCA_030157865.1 Candidatus Nanopelagicales bacterium
TAGATCCATTCATTCACATGGATCAAATGGGTGAAGTTGAATACTTGCCGGGTGAACCAAAGGGAACACCTTGGCATCCACACCGCGGCTTTGAAACTTTCACTTACTTAATGGACGGCCGCTTCCTGCATCAAGATTCACATGGCGGCGGTGGCACCATTAAAGAAGGTGGCACGCAGTACATGACTGCTGGCGATGGCATCCTTCATATCGAAACTCCACCAGAAGACTTAGTAATGTCCGGTGGAACCTTCCACGGTGTGCAGCTTTGGATTAACTTGCCAAAAGAAAAGAAGCGCATTCAACCGGCGTATCAAGATCTGCAAGGTCAAGATTCTGCAATGGTCACTACTCAAGACGGTGGCGCATTAATTCGCGTTCTGGCTGGACAGATTGAAGATCATTCCGGTCCTGGCATTTCTCATACTCCAATCACAATTACTCACGTGACAATTGCACCTGGTGCTCGCGCTGAGATTCCATGGCGCAGTGACTTCAATGCACTTGCATATGTATTGAATGGTGCCGGAACTGTTGGACCAGCGAACCATCCAATTCAAACTGGGCAGATGGCAGTTTTGGTTAATGGAGATTATATTTCAATCCAGGCGAACCAGATTCAAGAATCTCGTCTTGATGGCTTGGACATTTTCCTAATTGGTGGCATTGCATTACGCGAACAGGTTTTCCAGTATGGACCGTTTGTTATGAGCACTAAAGAAGAAGTGATGCAGGCAATGGAGGATTACCAAAAGGGTCGCTTTGGTCACATCCCAGTTGATGCGATCATGCCTCACCGCCCATAGACAATTTTCAACAGGCAAACTCTTTCAAAGGACACCTATACTTTCACCATGTATGACATCGCCTTAAGTGTTAACGCCTGTGTTCGGTCAAAGACTCGCGCTGAAATCGCGTGGCTAGTTTCGCCAAACCATGGCGTACATGCTTTGGCATTAACTCCAGGTGGCGGCCGGATTGGCAAGATCTTTGATGGCGCATTTGACGGTGCAATGTCAGACCACTCCAATCGCAAACTTCCAACAGGGCGATTGCTAAACATCCAGGTAAATGAATTTGAGTCCACAATCTCTGGAATTCCAACTGGAACAGATGCAAAATTCCTAGTTATCCCAGCAGAGCACTTCGACCCTGACACCTGGCCAGCCATGATCGACCGAGTCCCGGTAGCGATTGTTGCCCATTTAGATCAAGACGAAGTGACTCGAGTTGATGTTTTTGACGAGTCATCAATTAATACAGCCGATGCTCAAACTGCGGAACTTTTTTCAAAAGGTGCCACGGCCCACGAAATCCATCCAGATCGAGTGATTTCGGTTCTATTCCCAGTAACCCGACTAGTGGTCGCTGGCCAAGGCCCGATTGCCGATGCAATTGCAGACTTGGGCACAACTCTGGGATGGAATGTCTCAGTAGTAATGCGTAATGACCTGGCAATTGGACTACTTGCTTCACTTTCGCCACTTGATGCCGCAATCATCATGGGCCATGAGGTTGAGATGTCGAGCCGAAACCTCGGTGCAGCACTTGAAGGCGATGCTGGATATATCGGAGCCCTGGGCTCCATGAAGATGCAGCAGGATCGTGCTGACTGGCTTGCCTACCAGGACGTAACTGACCTTTCTCGAGTATTCGGCCCAGCGGGTGTTGATATTTCAGCCTCATCACCAGTGGAAATTGCCATCTCGGTACTTGCCCAGGCGATCTCTGAATTAAAGAAAAACTAACGAAATCCCTGTATTGCCCATTAGGCGAGATTTTTCGGCAATTTCGACACAAGTAACGATTTGTCTGTTCCTATTGCGGGTGCCCAAGGGCGGTGTTAGGTTCGTGCCCACACCTTCATTGGAATGAATAGGGGAGCCCTAAAAATGGCAGTTGAATCCACAGGTCAAGAGCGTGGCAATCCACGTTTTTATGCATTGATCGAAAATGCACCTAAGACCGGTAAGAGCCCAACTATCTGGGCTTGGCCACAGATGACTGAGTTCTTCAAGGTTGCAAGTCAGCCAGTTCAAGGTCCATGGCCACCGCACCAAGATGTGCGCCCTGATCCAGATGCAAGCGACATGCCTGTTGCAGTTCGCGACAACAAATAATTTTTAGATTTAAAACTCTCTGACTTAACTCAAGTCACCGAAAGGAAATAAATGTATCCCTCCCGATTTGGATATGAATCACCAAAGACTGTTGAAGAGGCTGTAGCCATTCTCGACGCACATGGTGGCGAAGCAAAGGTATTGGCCGGCGGACAAAGCTTGGTTCCAATGCTGAAGTTGCGTTTCGCTGCACCGGAAATGCTTGTTGACATCAACAGCATCGAAGGCTTGCGTTACCACCGCGTTGACGCTGATGGAACTATTCGCATTGGCGCATTGTGCCGTCACGAAGATCTTGAAGAAGATGATGCAGTAGCAAAGGCAGTACCAACAATTGCAGCAGCAGCTCCACTAGTTGCTGATCCAATCGTTCGTACTCGTGGAACTTTCGTTGGCTCTGTTTGCCACGCAGATCCACAGGGAGACTGGGCCGCCGCGATGACTGCATTAGGCGGCCATATTGTTGCTCAGGGTCCAAAGGGCAAGCGCGACATTCCGATGAAGGATTTTGTAATTGGTCCATTCCAAAACACTCTTGCATTCAACGAAATTGCAGTTGAAGCAGTTATCCCAGCACCAAAGGGTGTTCGCGTTGGTAACTACCTAAAGCTTGAGCGTCGTGTCGGTGACTTCGCAACTGCATCAGTTGCTGTTGCTCTAGACATGGTTGGCGACACTGTTGCGAACGCTGGCATCGCACTTGCTGGTGTTGGCGGTCGCACAATCAATGCAAACGATGCAGCGTCTGGCCTAATCGGCAAGAAGCTAACAGCAGAAAACATCTCATCTGTTGCCGCAGCAGTTGCCGCAGCCGCAGAGCCTCGCACGGATCACCGTGGTTCAGCAGACTACAAGCGCCAGATCGTAAAGACATTCGTAGAACGAATTCTTACTGGCCTTGCTAACTCATCACAGAAAGCGGCATAACTATGACTAGCCTCTACGACGAAGTACAAGCAGCACCTGGCGAAGGTGTTCCAACTCGACGCGTAACCATCAAGGTAAACGGCGAGGATCGCACTGTTGATGTTGAGCCACGTTTGCTTCTTGCACACTTGCTACGTCAGGGTCTGAAGCTCACCGGTACGCATACTGGTTGCGATACAACAAACTGTGGCGCTTGCACCATCTTGTTTGAAGGTCGTCCAATCAAGTCCTGCACCATGCTTGCTGTTCAGGCTGATGGCCACAGCATTGAAACTGTTGAAGGTCTAGCTAGCGCAAGCGAGCTTCACCCAATTCAAGAAGGTTTCAAAGAAGAGCACGGTCTGCACTGTGGTTTCTGCACACCAGGCATGATGCTTGCTGCAAAGGCACTACTTGATAAGAACGACAACCCAACAGAGGATGAAGTTCGTTGGGCACTTTCCGGCAACCTTTGCCGCTGCACTGGTTACCAAAATATCGTTAAGTCAGTTCTCTGGGCCGCAGAAAAAATGCGCGCGGAATCAAAATAGGTTGGGGATTTAGTCATGGCATTAGATGAAATCAAAATTGGCGGACTAGGCGCAAGCCGTCGTCGCGTCGAAGACAACCGCTTCATCCGCGGTAAGGGTAACTATGTAGACGACATCGTGTTGTCAGGCATGCTTCACATGGAAATCCTTCGTAGTCCTGTAGCTCACGCTCGCATCAAGTCAATCGACGTCAGCAAGGCATACGACATTCCAGGCGTTCGTCTAGTTCTAACCGGCGAAATGATGGCAGCTCGTAACCTTGCATGGATGCCGACATTGTCTTATGACACACAGGCAGTTCTAGCAACAGACAAGGTTCGTTTCCAGGGCCAAGAAGTTGCAGCAGTTATTGCTGACGATCCATACATCGCAAAAGACGCCTGCCAGGCAATCGTTGTTGAGTATGAACAACTTCCAGTAATCGTTAACCCATTCCAGGCAATGGAATCCGGATCCGAAGTAATTCGCGACGACAAGGAAAACCAGCCAGGAAACAAAGTTTTCGATTGGGAAATCGGCGACAAGGCAGCAACTGACAAGGCATTCGCTGAAGCAGATGTAATTTCCAAGATGGAATTGCACTACCCACGTTCACACCCATCTCCAATGGAAACCTGTGGTTCGATTGCAGACTTCAATCGTGCAACTGGCAAGCTAACCGTTTACATGACTTCGCAGGCACCACACATTGTGCGTGCAGCTGTGGCCATGGTTGCGGAACTTCCAGAACACATGATCCGCATCGTTTCACCTGACTTAGGTGGTGGCTTTGGTAACAAGGTGCCAATCTACCCAGGTTATGTAATTTCGATCTTGGCTTCGATTTTGACTGAACGTCCGGTCAAGTGGATTGAAGATAAGACCGGCAACTTGATCTCAACTGGCTTTGGTCGCGACGTTTACCTTCAGGGTGAAATGGCGCTTCGCAAGGACGGCAAGATGCTTGGTATGCGCATGCGCACGATCTCCGATCACGGTGCTTTCTACGCAGATGCTCAGCCAAGTAAGTTCAAGATTGGTCTGATGCACTCAACATTTGCTTGCTACGACATTCCAGCTGCACACCTTGAATCAGTTGGTTACTACACCAACAAGGCTCCAGGTGGCGTTGCTTACCGTTGTTCGTTCCGAGTAACTGAAGCAATGTTCTTCCAAGAGCGCATGGTTCACGCTGCAGCAAATGATCTAGGAATGGATCAAGCAGAGTTCCGTCGCATGAACTTGGTAAAGGACGACATGTTCCCGTACCGCACTGCCTTCGGTTTCCTAACCGACTCGGGTCAGTACGGCAAGTGCCTAGACATAGGCATGAAGGCAATTGGCTACGACACTTACAAAGCTGAGCAAGAAGAAGCTCGTAAGCGTGGCAAGTTGCTAGGTATTGGTATCTCGACAATGACTGAGCCTTTGGGCGCAGGCAACAGTCGTGAATACGACATCTTGGGTATCAAGATGTTTGACTCTGCTGAACTTCGCGTTCACATGTCCGGTAAGGCAATCTTGCGTACCGGCGCGATGAACCAAGGTCAGGGTCACCAGACAACTTGGGCACAGATCGTTGCACACGAACTGGGTATTCCAGCTGATGACGTAACCGTCGAAGAAGGCGATACTGACACTGCACCATTCGGTATGGGTACCTACGCATCACGTAGTACACCAGTTGCCGGCGCTGCAGTAGCAATGGTTGCTCGCAAGATTCGTGCCAAGGCACGCAAGATTGCAGCACACCTACTTGAGGTCTCGGAAGAAGACATCGAGTGGGAGTTGGGTCGCTTCTACGTTCGCTCAAACAAGGAACGTGGCGTAACAATTCAAGACTGTGCACTAGCTGCATACAGCAACATGCCAGATGGCATGGAACCTGGTCTTGAAAACAACGCTTACTACGATCCACCGAACCTAACTTGGCCGTTCGCTGCATACTTCGTAAAGGTTGAAGTAGACGCAGAAACTGGCGTTTGGGATGTTCTAAAGGTTGTTGCAGTTGATGACTGTGGCGTTCGTATCAACCCAATGGTTGTCGAAGGACAAATCATGGGTGGTCTAACTGAGGCTTACGCAATGGCAAGCATGCAGTACCAGACTTACGATGACGAAGGTAACTGCATCGGCTCTAACTACATGGACTACTTGCTTCCAACAGCTTGGGAAACTCCAGGCTTTGAATTGCACGAAGTAGTTACACCTTGCCCGCACCACCCAATCGGTGCCAAGGGAGTTGGCGAATGTGCCACAGTAGCTGGACCTGCAGCGTTCGTTAACGCAGTTGTAGATGCACTTGGTCACCTAGGCGTTCGTAACATCGACATGCCAATGATGCCAAACCGTGTCTACGAAGCATTGACAACCGGCAAGGACATCAGCGGTATGCCACCTGTAAAGATGGGCGACTAATCGTGAAAACAGTTAATGCAAACTCGGGCCTAAAGGAGGCATCATGCTGATCTCACAATCATTTGAGGTGAAGCAACCAATTGACGCAGTGTGGAAGTTCTTTGATGACATTCCACAGGTAGCGGCATCCATTCCAGGTGCAAACCTGTCCAAGGAAGTAACCAAGGACAAGTACGAAGGTGGAGTAGTAGTTTCTGCTGGTCCAGTTAAGTTGGAATTCGATGGTGTTGCTGAAGTTAAGAGCCGCGATAACGCAAAGCGCATCTTGGTTCTTGACGCTTCAGGTTCGGATAAGAAGGGTCGTGGCGCTGCCTCGGTACTTCTAACCGCTTCCTTGAATCAGATCCCAGGTGGAACCAAAGTTGATCTTTCGATGGACCTAACCATCTCCGGTGCTGCTGCTAACTACGGCCGTGGCCTAGTTGCTGACGTAACAGCGGTTCTGGTTAACACAGCAACCATCAACATGGAAGCTCGTATGGATGCAATCTCTAAGGGCTTGGATCCAAACTCAGTTGGTGGCGCTAAGGCAGCCAGCGGTCTATCGATTGGTATCAACGCATTCAAGCGTGCTACCGGTCGCGTGTTAGCCCGCTTCTTCCTTCCTTACAAGCCAGTGGCACGTCGGTAAAGGAGTACAGAGATGAGTATTTGGGCAATTTTCAACATCGTCTTAGTTGTTGTAATCATTCCAGTTTTGGTTTGGTTGCTTAACGTAGTGCTAAGTGCATTGGAACGTATCCGTGGAGCTGCAGATGAGGCACTTGCTGGTGGCGTTGCACTGATTGGTGAACTTGAGACCACACCTAGCCTGCTAGAAACTACCGACGCAACAATCAAGGACGTTGCAAATGGCGCAGTTCGCTACGCCGGTTCCGTCGCGAAGTTACTGGGATAGGGGAATCTAAATGGAAACCGTATTTGTAGTATCGCTGATCATTTTCACTGTGATCATCGCTGCAGCTGCACTTGGATTAATCCGAGTAATTCTTCACCTTCGTTCAGTCGTCAAGACTCTTGATGCACTTGAAGGTGGCGTGCAGGTAATCGTGGCACAGACATCAACCGTTCCAAGCACTGTTGACTCAGTCAACAAGAGCCTGGCCCCAGTGCGTAACTTCGCAGAATCAATCTAGGAGGAGCTATGACAGAATTCTTCGGTGACCACACAGGTTGGTTACTTGGTTATGTCATCGGTCTAGTAGTAGTACTAGTCGTTGTCGCACTCGTTGTACCTATTCTGCTTTTGGCTGGTCGCATTGGCGGTCAAGCAAAGCGCATTAATTCCGGTCTACAGTCTGCAGAAACAAACACTGCCGGACTGAAGAAACTCCGCATCACAATTGAGTCAGCAACGAACATCACTGCTGGTCTACATCGTGGTCGCACAAAGCTAGGAGGCTGAAAATGGATAGCACAGTAGAGACATTGTGGACTGTTGCAAACATCCTTGGAATTGTGGTCGTAGTTGCAGTAGCGCTACTTCTAACAATCTTGGTATTGCTAGTTCGCACAATCGATAAGCGCGTTTCAGCTATCAAGGCAACCTTGGCAGCAGCCAAAGACAACACCGCGCACACTGCACTAATCGGCGAAACTGCCGCTGGTGTAGATGCCGTATTAAATGAAGGTCTAGAACATCACTTGTTCCTAGGTCGTGTACTAGAAAAGGTACGTTCATGAGTTCACTAGCTTTATGGTCAGTAATTGACGTTGTAGCACTCATCGCAGGTCTTGCGGTTTACTTGTTCATCGTTGGTCGCCAACTTACAAAAGTTGCCGGCAACCTTGAAGAAGCCGCTGATCTAGTTTGGGAAATCAAGAAGGACGCTGAAGTAATTCACAGCGGACTTACCCAGATCAACCAGACTGGCGGAATCGTCGCTGGTGCGTTGCCGCTTCTTTACGGAATGGCTGAGGGCATCGTTACTGGTGCAACTTACGTTCCAGAAGAAGTAAATGAGAATCACGTCAACACACCTGCAATGGGCGTTCGTCGCTCCCGCCAGATGCACGGTGTAGGCGTAGACATCTAAGTTTAAAACCAATAACAAAAGAGCCGCAGGAAACTGCGGCTCTTTTGTTTTGTTAAGTGTTAAGAATTAATGCGAAGTATTTGGATCGCGATCTGTTGTTAGTGGATCGGTAACTGGGGTTGAGTATTCGCCAATCCATTCGTCTTTCCAGGTCTTTTCAAACTTCTCTTCATTACAACTTGGGTCATAAATGGCCATTAGTTCTTCACAAATTTGTTGGCGATGTGATGCCAGGCCGCCTGGGATTTCAAAGTAGGCAACATGCAGGTTGTATTTGGACCCAGCTCGCTCAATCCAATTAGGGGAGCGACGGTGCTTGAACGGGAATCCAACAGTGGTCAGATCGTCCGAGTGACCTACAAAGATTACTGAGTAGTCCTGTGGCTTGCCTTCAATGTCATTGCGAGAAAGGATTACATAAACCGCTGGTACTGCAGGCGGAGTCCATCCGGAAAGCACACGTGGGCCTTCAAATGGGTAGCCGGCCAAACTGCCTAATCTGATCATTCTGGGATTAGATCCAAGTCAACGAAGTCTTCATCTTCGCTCATGGTGTCAGCGTCGGTAACTTCCCACTTTGGAAGATTTGTCTTTGCTACAGCTGCTTCAAATAGCTTTCGTCCCTCAAGAACGGCGTCTGCAGAGTTATCTGACTCAACCATGATCTGGGCGCCATATGAAGTGGTTCCCATGCCTGAGGCAATGCCATTAAGCGGGGCTACTGCATCGGCAAGTTCCACGATTTCCTCTAAGGTCATCTCGCGATCACCGTGTGCAACTAATGAAACACTGAACTTCATACTCGTTATCCCAATCTCGATAGTTCTCTAGCAAATTCTTCAATACTTTTGTAGTTATGTCCCGAGAAGATCCGGTCGATGTATGGATCTGCGATCATCATGCCAATGGTGTTTGGCTTGTAATCCTCGTTGTCACCCTTATGAGGGTTCACCCAAATGACCTTGTGCGCAAGTCGAGACAGAGTCTGCATGGCCTTATCTAGGGCTTGGGGTTCACCTTGATCCAGGCCATCAGAGCAGATCACAACAATGGCGCCACGACCCAGACGGGAGCGGCGAGATTCCTTAACGAAGGCCGCTATGGCATCGCCAATCCGGGTGCCGCCGTCCCAGTCCATTACGGATTCGCCAGCTAGGCGCATGGCCTCATCCGGAGTTCGCTTATCAATTGATTTAGTGATTCTTGTAAGCCGAGTACCGAAACAAAACACTTCAACCTTTGTGTTAGCGCGACGAGCTGAGTAAGCCAGCTGAAGCAAGTTGCGTGAGTAATCAGCCATAGACCCGGAAACATCAAGAATGAAAACGATTGAGCGCAGCTTTTCTTTTCGCTTGATGTACATCAAATCTTTTGGTTCACCTAGGGAGCGCATAGTTTCGCGGGCCATGCGGCGCATGTCTAAAACTTTGCCCTTAGGAGTCGTTTGAGTTCGGTAAGTGCGACGCTTTGGGGGAGAAACCTTGAGCATTGAAATCAATTTACGGAAGCGGTTGATCTCTTCATCTGAGCAATCGGCGAAGGCCTTGTGCCGAGAGATGTCTGCAGCAGAAGCCATGTAACCCAGTCGGGTTTCATCTTCAATTACTTCACCAGGAAGGCCTTGCTCAACATTTGGAACTTCGAGAGTGGCGCCAGCGTTGGCGGAAGACTTTAGCTTAACTTTTCTGGCATCAGGTTCGTTGTCACTGATGTCCAAGAAGAATGCCTGGAAGCGCTTGTTGTAAAGCGGGATGTTGTCTTTTTTACGAACTAGAGCAATTCGTCCACTCCAATAAACATCCATGATGTCACTGGCATTTAGAACTGAGATCGCTGAAAGGTAAGTGATTACGTCATCTGACCCGATGACCATGCCGTGAAAGCGCAGGTCATGAGCAAACTCAATAAAGAGTTCGTCAAAGCCCGTTAGCTCAGGAGCTTGGGACGATGTCATTGAGGTTCTTCATGGTGTAATCAAGATCGTCGCGATCCTTGATGACAGCACCAAGAGTGTCAGCAGCACTCTTTTCATTTAAGTCGCTGGCACCAACGGCATCTAAGGATTCAACCCAGTCAATGGTTTCTGCTACGCCAGGCACTTTTTCAAGTTCCATCTGGCGAAGTTGGTTCACGGCGCCAACTACCTGAGTAGCAAGACGCTCGCTGATTCCAGGTACGCGAGCTCGAACAATTTCGATTTCGCGTTCTGCATCAGGGAATCCGATCCAGGTATAAAGGCAACGACGCTTGAGGGCATCGTGAAGTTCGCGAGTTCTGTTAGAAGTCAGGATTACGATCGGGCGACTGGTAGCAGCAACAGTTCCAACTTCAGGAATTGTGACCTGGAAGTCAGATAGCAATTCCAGCAAGAATGCTTCGAATTCATCGTCAGCGCGGTCAACTTCGTCGATTAGAAGCACGCAAGCATCGCCAGCACGAACGGCCTTAAGTAGCGGGCGCTCAAGTAAGAACTTTGGGCTAAACAACTGCTCATCAGCATTGCCACTTAGTTCGGCACTGGTTAGTGAGCGAATGTGAAGCATCTGGCGGGCATAATCCCATTCATACAGCGCATGGTTGGTATCAATGCCTTCGTAGCACTGCAAGCGAATTAGTTCGCGTTGGAACATGATGGCAAGGGTCTTGGCTAATTCAGTCTTACCAACACCAACTTCACCTTCAAGCAGAAGTGGCTTACCTAGCTTTAGCGAGATCAGAATCGAAGTAGCAAGACCACGATCGGCAATGTAGCCAAGTTCGCGCAGGTCTTCGGTTAGTTTTTCAACAGTTAAATCAGCAAATGGGCGAGCGGCAGTCATGAGGTATCCGAGAATTCCTTTGTATTAGTTGGAATTGCCGAAGACTAGGTCAGCAATTGAGCCACCGGTGGCAAGTTTGCCTTCGCGGGCTAGCTTTGCCTTCCATGCGGTAGCAACATCGGTGCCTTCGTCGCCAAAGCCGTCATAAGTAACGTCTTTCATGTTGCGACAAACCTTATTTGGGTTGCACTCGTCATCAAGTTCAGCCATGGTTGCCGGATTTCCCTGCCAAATAGAGCGAATGGCTTCAGCGGCTTGAGTGGTCTCTTCAGACATATGATTCCTCCCGAAAACAATGGCTTGTTGCCTATAAACGTACCACGACACCTATTAGGGCGCATGGGCAAAAACCCATTGTTTAAGGGCTTTTGACTAGAGGACAGTTCTATTTAGGCGATTGTAGACTTGGCGAATGCGCAGACTCTTTGAGATTTCCCGATACGCCGTAATCATCCCTTCGGCTGCATCGATTATTGGGGCAATTGTCCTAATGATCTTGGGGTCCATTGAAATTATTCGCTCCGCTGTAGATGTAGTTGTGAAACAGGTTCCTCTAAAAGAAACCGTAGTTGCGATCCTTACCTCGGTAGATGCCATTCTTTTGGGTACGGTTCTGCTGGTTATCGGCTACGGCTTATATGAACTCTTCATCGATACCAACCTTGAGGTTCCAGACTGGTTGGAAATCAACACACTTGATGACTTGAAGGCAAAGCTGATCGGTGTGGTAGTTGCGATCATCGCAGTTATCTTCGTTGGGGTCCTTGTCGACACCAAATCACCAAGTGAAGTGTTGTATTACGGTGTTGGTGCCGGCGCAGTTGTACTTGCGCT
>JAOATY010000014.1 GCA_030157865.1 Candidatus Nanopelagicales bacterium
ATTGCCATCATTAGTGCAAATCGACCAACAACCATCATCCAGCGGGCGAAAACAAATCCCAAGACAAAGATAAAGGTTGAAGCTCCGATAGCAAATGGCCACCAGGAATGCGGTGAAAAGAATCCGTATTCGGCGTCAGCATCTGAGATCAATGCATATTCATTGTCTTCAGGCAGCGGACCAACGCGCTTGGAAGTGAAAAGTACATAGAACGCAACTAAGAAGGCTAGTCCGCCAGTTAATGCAAGAAGTGATGTGCCAATGACATCGCCACTCATAAACCAATAGACAAGACCAATACCGAAGTAAAGAACGGTTCCGTATGCAAATAACTTGCCACCGATATTCATTTAGATACCCCTAGCCCTTTGATCCATTAGCAGCATTATCAAATGCCTTACTGCGATCTGCTTGCTCCATTGCAGCTACCTCTGGGTGATGTAAATCAAACGCAGGTCGCTCGCTACGAATCCGAGGGATCTCAATGAAGTTGTGGCGAGGTGGTGGGCAGGATGTTGCCCATTCAAGTGAATTGCCCCAGCCCCATGGATCATCAGAGGTAACCATTGGTGCGTACTTATGCGTCTTGTATATGTTCCAGAAGAACACGAAGGTAGATGCGCCTAAGACAATCGAACCGACCGTTGAAACCATGTTTAACGTCGTAAACCCATCGCTGGCCAAGTAGTCCGCGTATCTACGAGGCATACCTTCAACACCAAGCCAGTGCTGAACCAAGAATGTGATGTGGAAGCCGAAGAACACTAACCAGAAATGCAGTTTGCCTAATCTTTCGTCCAGCATCTTGCCGGTGAACTTTGGCCACCAGAAGTAGAAGCCGGCAAACATTGCGAACACAACGGTTCCGAAAACCACGTAGTGGAAGTGTGCAACCACGAAGTAGGAATCACTGACATGGAAATCAAGCGGTGGTGCCGCCAGGATGATTCCAGTTAGTCCACCAAACAAGAAAGTGGTTAGGAAGCCGATGGTCCAAAGCATTGGGGTTTCAAAGCTAACTGATCCACCCCACATAGTTCCGATCCAGTTAAAGAACTTAACGCCAGTAGGTACCGCGATAAGCATTGTCATAAACGAGAAGAACGGCAGATTTACTGCGCCTGTCACGTACATGTGGTGCGCCCAAACGGCAACTGACAAGCCTGCAATAGCGATGGTTGCAAAGACTAGGCCCTTGTAACCAAAGAGTGGCTTGCGACTAAACACTGGCAAAATTTCTGTAGCGATACCGAAGAACGGCAAAGCCAAAATGTAAACCTCGGGGTGACCGAAGAACCAGAACAAGTGTTGCCACAAAATAGCTCCACCATTTGCAGCATCGAATACCGTCGCACCGAACTTTCGATCAGCTTCAAGCATCAACATTGCTGCGGCTAGAACTGGGAAAGCCATAAGAACAAGAACGCTAGTTAGCAAAACGTTCCAGGTGAAGATCGGCATGCGGAACATAGTCATACCTGGAGCACGCATAGTGAAGATCGTTGTAATGAAGTTAACCGAACCCAAGATGCTTGCCATACCCGACATCGTCAGACCCATGATCCAAAGATCAGAACCTACGTTTGGTGAGTTAATTACATTTGAAAGTGGTGCATAAGCAAACCAACCGAAGCCAGCTGCGCCACCTGGAGTTAAGAAACCAAGCATTACGACGATGCCACCGAACAGGTATAGCCAGTAACTGATCATGTTTAGGCGTGGGAACGATACGTCTGGTGCACCGATCTGCAATGGCATGATCGCATTTGCGAAACCTGCGAAAAGAGAAGTAGCAAACAAGAAAAGCATCAAGGTGCCGTGCATTGTGAACAGCTGGTTGTACTGCTCGTTGCTTACGAACTGTAAACCTGGACGAGCCAATTCAGCGCGAATTACCAAAGCCATCAAGCCAGCAATTGCAAAGAAGGCAAACGAGGTAACCATGTAAAGGTTGCCGATTACCTTGTGGTCAGTTGAAGTCATCCAGCCGACAACTTTGTTGCCTTTTCTAGCTGGTGGACGTAGTGGCGCCTGAGTAGATGTTGATATCGGCTTATCCATAATTGCCATTAGGAAACTCCTGCTATGTCTGTTCGACCCGAGTCAATCTTGCCTATTTGTCCACGTTCTTTTAGATCTGCAATGTGCGCATCGTATTCAGCGCGAGTAACAACCTTTACGTCGAACAACATTCGGGAATGATCCACGCCGCATAGCTCAGCACATTTACCCATGAAAACACCTTCAGTGTTTGGAGTTAGTGCAAATTCGTTGACGCGGCCTGGAACTAAGTCCATCTTCATCAAGAATGCTGGCACCCAGAACGAGTGAATAACATCTGGCGAAGTTAGTTCGAAGCGAACTTTTTCATCAACCGGCAACCACAGGACTGGTGGCTCCCCTGGCGTTCCAACTTCATAGACACCTTCATCTAAGTAATTGAAAGCCCAAGACCAACGCCAGCCAACAACATTCACGCTGTGTGAGTGACTGTCATCAACCTTGGTCAAAATTGTTTGGTCACGCTGTGAGAAGTAGAACAGGGCCAAGATCATTAACAGTGGTGCAACGGTGTAAAGAATTTCTAGAGGCACGTTGTAACGAGTCTGCTCTGGAAGTCCATCGCCTTCTTTGCGACGGTAAGCAACAATTGCCCAGATCAAAAGACCCCAAACAAGTACGCCAACGATTAAGGCAGCAAGCCAAGAGCCCTGCCATAACGAAAGGATTCGATTGCCTTCTTCGGTTACTGGTTCAGGCATACCAAGGCGGCCGTACTCATTGTCGAATGAGCAGCCCGAGAGCAATACGGATCCAAGTAAAAGCGCAGATAAGGTTCTAATCTGCTTACGGCGCACTGTGCTTTTCACGTGTGAATTGCCCTTCGTAGTTAATCCAGTAAGGCACATTAGGCGCGCCAATACAAGGTTTTATCTCTCAAAGACTACCTCACGCCATGGAATTAATGAGGTTCGGGACGGGTCAAGGGACCAAAATCACATTGGCCAAAAGCGCCCTGGCCGCACTTGCCAGGGTCACATTTTCGACTCGTTTCGATGTGCAATTCCGACACTTTCGAATTACCGAGGTACCGACAAAATCGGCGCAATTTCCAGCAATTTCGGCAGATTCTGGCAATATTCCCTGCGATTAATGGGTTTTGCGCCCATAGATTTCAAGTGTTCCGTCATCCACTGCGTATCAATTACTCGCCCTGAGCCGTCATTCAAGAGCCCGGCCAAGTGGATAAGCGCAACCTTGGATGCGTTAGTCGTCGAATGAAACATGGATTCACCGGCGAAAAGTCCGCCCAATTCCAGGCCGTAGAGCCCTCCGGCAAGCTTGCCATCTAGATCCCAGACTTCAATGGAATGCGCAACGCCAATTCGATGTAACGAAGTAAAAGCAGAAACTACATCTTCATTTATCCAGCCACTCGCCCGATCTGGATTTCCGCAGGCACGAATAACAGCTTCAAAGTCTGCATCAACAGTGGCTGTGAATTTCTTCAGGGCAGATTGCATTGAGTTTGAAA
The DNA here is from genome assembly GCA_030157865.1 of Candidatus Nanopelagicales bacterium. Classification (GTDB taxonomy): domain Bacteria; phylum Actinomycetota; class Actinomycetes; order S36-B12; family UBA5976; genus UBA5976. The sequence goes on from JAOATY010000014.1 coordinate 3,536, forward strand.
TGTGTATTTCGTCCGGACAAAAAACCGCTCTTGGTTCTGGCGACCACCAGCCGATTGCTGACTCTTGCCCATCAATCTCATATGGCATTGGAAACAAACCAGTTCGATATGCCGTCAACAAAACTTCCGGATCCCAAGTTGAACCAAACTTTGTAAGCTTTGGCCAAACGAGTTCAGGATTTATTTCAAGTGGAATACCAGTTGCATCAAATGCGCTGATGGCAATTAAGTCGAGGTCTTCGGGCGCGTGCGTCGGATCAGGAAAATCGTTCGCCTGGTCGCCTTGCATACTTACTTACCTAAATGACTTGCCACATCTTGCGAGCATTCAGTCCCATACGCTTCTTCAAGCCGGGCAAGGAATTCTGACTTATCGAGAATGTATTCCTGAGTGCCAATTGTTTCGATGACATAGGTAGCTAGCAGCGAACCAACTTCAGCACATCTTTGTGGCGACAGTCCCCATCCAAGACCCGTCAGGAATCCTGCGCGGAAGGCATCGCCAACACCTGTTGGGTCCTTGATCGATTTTTCTTGAGCCACTGGAACGGAGATGTCTAAACCATCACGCGAAGTTATTCGAGCACCCTTGTTGCCCATAGTTGTAACGCGAATTCCAACATGTTCAAGCACTTCGTCTGTTGACCAGCCAGTTCGCTGTTCGATCAAAGTTGCTTCATATTCGTTGTTAAACAAGTACTTAGCGCCATCTACAACGTCAATAGTTTGCTGTCCGTCCAGGCGTGGAAGTTGCTGAGATGGATCGGCTACGAACGGGATTCCTAACTTCTTGCAGGCAACTGTGTGTTTGATCATTGCAGCTGGATCATCGGCGCCGATCAATACAAGATCAATTCCACCAACATTTTCGGAAATTTCTGCTAGCTCAAGTTCGATCGACTCGCTCATTGCTCCGGGATAAAACGAAGCGATTTGATTCTGCTCTTGATCAGTTGTGCACATGAATCGCGCGGTATGAGCTGTCTTAGAAATGTGCACGTGACCACATTCGACTCCATGTTCTTCGAGCCACGATTGGTAATCGGCAAAATCTGTTCCCACGGCAGCTACAAGAATTGGATTGCCGCCCAGGACTCCCATTCCGAAACCAATGTTTGCCGCAACACCACCACGGCGAATCTGCAAATCATCAACTAGGAATGACAGTGACACATTGTGTAACTGATCCGCCATTAATGAATCATTAAATAGGCCCGGAAAGGTCATCAAGTGGTCAGTTGCAACTGATCCAGTAATCGCTATGCGCACAATCGGAGAGCCTAACAAAAAAAACCACCCCTACCGAGGCAGGGGTGGTTTTTGAAAAGATCTAGTTAAAGGAATCTCCACATGCGCAAGATCCTGAAGCATTCGGGTTATCGATTGTGAACCCTTGCTTTTCAATGGTGTCTACGAAGTCAATTACCGCTCCACCTAGGTAAGGAACACTCATGCGGTCAACAACAACGCCAACGCCATTGATTTCCTGGCGAACGTCGCCATCAAGGCTGCGATCATCAAAGAAAAGCTGGTAGCGCAGACCAGAGCAACCGCCAGGCTGAACTGCAATTCGAAGGTTTAAGTCATCGCGACCTTCTTGGTCAAGCAAAGTTCTAACCTTTACGGCAGCCGTTTCAGTAATTACTACGCTGCTCTCTTGTGCAGTTTCAGTTGTCATGATTCTCCTTTGTCGTCTTAGTTTGAAACTAAGACCTGCTCAACGCTCGGTGTCACCGTTGCTATCTATAGGCTACGTCACTCTTGATGAAATAGCGATATTTGCAATTAAAACTACCTGCGTCCCCAGGTTTGGGACATCCGGGCAGAAACCTCAGCTAGGACCTCGGCGGGTTTAGCCATGGACCTTTCCCGTCCAGCAAACTCACTCATTGAATATGCGGAATCAATTCCAGCAGTAGCGCATTCCCGCTTACCTAGTCGGACTTCCCCGGCCAAGGCAACGCATGGCTTTCCAAGAGCGGCTGCGTGACTTGCAACGCCAGCAATGACCTTGCCGTGAAGACTCTGATCATCCAGGCAACCTTCACCTGTAACTACCAAGTCAGCTTTATTGATCTCGTCATCTAGCTTCACAATTTCAAGCACTGTTTCGATACCTGCAACGCGAGTTCCACCCAACAGAATCAGTCCATAGCCAAGGCCACCTGCAGCACCTGCTCCAAGAGCAACTGCTGGATCTTTGCCGTCACTGCGTCGACCACAAAGTGCGCTGAAGTTTTCGAGTGCGCCTTCAAGTTCCATTACTGCAAAATCATCTGCGCCTTTTTGTGGACCAAAAACTGCCGTTGCGCCTCTAAGTCCGAGCAAAGGATTATCTACGTCGCTTGCAACAATCAACTCAATGCCGGAAACCTTTTCAAGCGCCGCAGACAAATCAACTTTTGAAAGCGCCTTAAGTGCTGCCCCACCAGAACTCAAGTCTCCATCTGCTGTTGCGCCAAGTGCAGATAGCATCCCTGCTCCTGCATCATTGGTTCCGCTACCACCCAAGCCGACGGTAATAGTTTTAGCGCCACGTTCGATCGCTTCCGCGATCAACTCGCCTACTCCGTAAGTTGAAGTAAATCTTGGATCACGTTTTTCCAATTCAACAAGATGTAAGCCACATGCTTGGGCTGACTCAATCCAAGCTTCGCTTTCCTTGAGCAAGAATTGTGCCGGTGTTTTTTCACCGAGCGGACCAGTAACAATTGCCGTTACTAGTTCGCCGCCCAACACTGCATGCAGTCCACCAACAAAACCTGGCCCACCATCAGATAGCGGAGCGATTACAACTTCATCGTCTGGGTGCACTTCAAGCCACCCATCACGTATTGCTGTAGCTGCTTCAACTGAGGTCAGAGTGCCCGTGAAACAGTCTGGGCTTACTAAAACGCGCATCTTCGTAAGTTAGCATTACGAGTATGAGTAGTGACGAGACCACGGGCGATATCGGCAATAACGATTCTGGAAAAGGCCGACCAACTCCAAAGCGCAAAGAAGCCGAATCCGCACGTAAGCAAGGCATCAGTGTTCCGAAAGATCCAAAGGCTGCCCGCCGCGCTGCTCGCGATCGCGATCGTGAAGCGCGTGCCAAATCTCGTGCTGGATTAATGGCAGGCGATCCTGCATATTTCCCTCGTCGCGATGCTGGCCCAGTCAAGGCTCACGTTCGTGACTACATTGATCGTCGTCGCACCGTCGGTGAATTCTTTGTCCCGTTTGCATTCGTAGTTTTGCTGTTGGGTCTTGTTAATAATCCGACTGTTCAAACAACGGTTGTTTATGTCTGGACTAGCGTCTTGTTGCTAGTTGTCCTCGACACAATTTTAGTTGGCATTCTTTTGGGTCGCGCACTTCGTAAAGATTTCCCAGATAAGTCTGAGCGAAAAGGCGCCGTTTCTTATGGCGTACTCCGCGCGTTGCAACTTCGACGTTTCCGAATTCCACCTCCGCGCATTAAAGCAGGCGGAAAGCCAGTAACACCTAAGATTAAGAAGAAGTAGTACTTAGCAACTAACACCGAAGTGGAAGTGAGTTAATCATGGCCTGGACTTGGATTTACCAAAACGAAGATGGAACTCCGTCGCCATCTCTTCCAGCAGAGGCTGTTGTAACGCCTTTCCCAACGCAGGCTGATGCTGAAGCTTTCATTGGTCAGACCTGGGAAGAATTGCTTAACGGTGGAGTTCAGGCTGTAACTCTTTATGAAGAAGACCGCGAAGTTTACGGTCCAATGTCACTTAAGCCGGCTGAATAATTACTCAGCCCGTTCTTGGCAAGGGCCTGCTATTTCAAGTTTGCTCTGTGCTAACCTCCTGTTACCGCGTTACCAGCGAAGTCCGGTGAGATTCCGGCGCTGTCCCGCAACTGTGAAGTGATTGAGAGATCACAAGTCAGGTCGCCTGGGAACTCGGTTTTCGTAAAAACTCTCGAGGAAGAGTTCGCCGAATCACACCTTGTGTGTGTTGCGTCGGATATTTCTTCGACCACACAAGGAGATATATGTTCAAGAAAATCCATGTGGTCGTCGCAGTTAGTGCTCTGTTTCTAACTGCTTGTGGCCAATCAAATTCAACCTCAAGCGAAAGCGCTGCACCTACAACTGCTGCAAGCTTTCCAGTAACTATCGAAAACAACGGAACATCTGTTGTCATTCCAGAGCAGCCAGATGCGATTATTTCGCTTTCTCCAACTGCGACGGAAATCTTGTTTGCAATTGATGCAGGCGATCAAGTTATCGCAGTTGATGATCAATCAAACTTCCCGGCTGAAGCACCTATTTCCGATCTTTCTGGCTTCACGCCGAATCTTGAATCCATTGTCGCGCTATCCCCTGATCTTGTAGTGGTTAGCTTTGACGTTGACGGAATCGTTGCCGCATTAACTGCAGCCGAGATTCCGGTACTTGTTCAATACGCTGCCGCAACACTGGATGACACCTACCTGCAAATTGCTGAACTCGGAACGGCAACTGGACAAACCGCAAAAGCCGAAGAGCTAACTTCACAAATGAAGTCAGAAATTGATGCCGCGATCGCACAGATCCCAGCAGAAGCAGCAGGACTGACTTACTTCCACGAGTTAGACAACACTTTGTACACAGTAACTTCTGCAACCTTCATTGGCTCTATCTATGCACTTGCAGGCTTAACAAACATTGCAGATGCAGCCGCAGATGCAGCCAGTGGCTACCCTCAGCTATCCCCTGAGTTCATTGTTGATGCCGACCCAGCGATTGTGTTTTTAGCAGACACCAAGTGCTGTGGTCAGACTGCAGATACCTTGGCTCAGCGCCCTGGCTTTGAAGGTCTATCTGCAATCGCAAATAACAGCGTTGTCGAACTTGATGACGATGTTGCATCACGTTGGGGTCCTCGCACCGTTGACTTTGTTAAAGCAATTGTTGACGGCGTCTTAACGGTTACCGCGAAATAGTCGATTCAAAATGAGAACAGCGACAGCACGACGAATTACACCATTTGTGTGGGCAATTAGTGCTGTCGCTGTCCTTGTTACATTGACACTTGGAGTTTCAATCGGTGCGGTTTCTCTGGCGCCATTAACTGTTTGGTCAGAAATTTCAAGCAATCTTTTTGGCACTGCTTCTAACTCGTCAAGCTCTGAGGCAACAATCATTTGGCAACTTAGATTGCCTCGCGTACTTCTAGCTTTTGTTGTTGGTGCCATGCTTGCCAGTGCTGGTTGTGCATATCAAGGAACCTTTCGCAATCCGCTAGCTGATCCATACCTATTGGGAGTTTCGGCTGGGGCAGGTCTAGGTGCAACTATTGCAATCTTTAATGGATCTGGAACTACTCGGTTCTTATTGCCACTTGCTGCATTCGCTGGCGCACTCGGCGCAGTGCTATTGACGTACTCATTGGGAAGATCTGCAATCGCTGGTCGTTCCTCAACCGCGCTGATCTTGGCAGGTGTGGCCGTTGCAAGTCTGTTGACCGCAATCCAAACTTTGTTGCAACAACAAAACACTGACAAGATTCGAGAAATTTACGCTTGGGTTCTTGGTCGTCTTTCAACTTCAGGTTGGAACGATTTGGCAATCATTACTCCCTACATTTTGATTTGCATCGTTGTTCTATTGAGATACCGAAGAGTTTTAGATGTATTTGCTGTTGGCGATGAAGAGGCGCTAACTATGGGGCTTCCAGTAGCCCGGGCACGTGGCGCCATCATTGTCGCCGCTTCGCTGGGCACGGCTGCTGCAGTCGCTGTTACTGGATTGATTGGATTTGTTGGAATCATCGTTCCGCACATCCTCAGGTTAATTGTTGGAAACTCTTATCGAATCTTGTTGCCGCTTTCCGTAATTTACGGTGGCGTATTTCTGGTGCTTGCCGATATCTTGGCGCGAACAATTTTGGCTCCGCAAGAAATTTCTATTGGCGTCGTCACTGCCCTACTTGGTGCGCCATTCTTTCTATTTGTACTTGGCTCAAGTAAGAACGGATCTGTGACATGACGACTTTAAGTGTGCGTGGCCTACAAGTTGAGCTTGATCGCAAAACAATTGTTAGCAACATTGATTTAGAACTCGGCGTTGGACAATGGATCTGCATTATTGGTCCTAACGGTGCTGGTAAGTCCTCGTTGTTAAAGGCTCTCGCTGGAATCATTCCTTCAACCGGAGAAATTCGAATTGATGACGCAAACATGCGCGATCTTTCCGAGCGCGACCGGGCATGCTGGATTGCCTACGTGGCACAGGAACCAATCATGCCCGCAGGTATGCGAGTTTTTGATTACGTGCTCTTGGGTCGAACTGCTCATTTAAAGATGCTCGCAACTGAATCTCCGAAGGATTTAGAAATCGCACATTACGTGATTTCCGAATTGGATTTAGATAAGTTCATTGATCGCGATGTTGCAACCCTCTCAGGTGGCGAACGTCAGCGCGTAGCAATTGCCAGAGCTTTAACTCAGGCAAGTCCGATCATTCTTCTGGATGAGCCAACAACTGCACTTGATGTTGGCTACCAGCAGGAAGTTTTGGAATTAATCGATCGGCTGCGTAAAGAAAAGAAAATTGCAGTTATCTCGACAATGCATGACTTAACAGTTTCCGGACTTTACCCAGATCACTTAATGCTTTTAGCTGCTGGAAATGTGGTTGTATCAGGATCGGCTGAGTTTGTTTTAACTCCGGAAAACATAGCTACACATTACGGAGCAAAAGTTACTGTTATTGCTCACGAATCTGGACCAGTAGTTATTCCAGAGCGCAATTCTTAAATTCTCAAAAGAAATATTTGTAAAGCTACTTCGTTGTTGCATCAACGAACGGTGGTTTCGTGACAACTACTTCAAGGTCGCGACCTCGAACATCAATTACTAGCGTGTCTCCGAGTGCAACCGTAGGCGACAATAAAGCCAGCGCAATTCCCTTTTGAAGTGTCGGTGAAAATGTTCCACTTGTAGTTTCCCCAACTACTTCACCAGATGCTGTTTTTACCTGCATGTGACTGCGCGGGATGCCGCGACCAGTTGCTAGCAGTCCCCAAGCAACTCGCTTTGCGCCCGCTGCCTTTTCAGCCACCAATGCATCTTTTCCGCCAAAAGTTTCCTTGTTCCAGCCAACGGCCCAGCCTGTTTTTGCCTGGACTGGACTGATTTCAGGGGTGATGTCCTGTCCGTGCAATACGTATCCCATTTCGGTTCGAAGTGTGTCACGTGCGCCAAGACCACAAGGCAAAACTCCAAACTCAGCACCGGCAGCTAGCAGTGCGTTCCAAATTGGAACTAGGCCAGCATTTTCAATTACTAATTCATAACCTGGTTCGCCGGTATAACCCGTGCGACAAATACTTACTTCGAAGTCATTCCATTTTGCATCTGCAAACGCCATGTAGTCATGATCAGTTGGCAATCCAAGTGCGCTCACAACCTTGCTCGCATTTGGCCCTTGGACTGCAATGATTCCCTGCTTCAAATGATTGTTCTCGATAACAATTCCGCTAGGTGCAACTTTCTCTAAATGCGCAACGACGGTGCTAGCGTTTCCAGCATTAGGAATAAAGCGAACTTCTTCATCGCTAACTAAATAGACGATCAAATCATCGATTACTCCGCCCGCTTCATTGCAAAGCATTGAGTACTGCGCTTGACCTGGCTTGATTCGGTCTAGGTCATTCGTAAACACGCTGTTTGCAAATGCATAGGCTCCGCTACCAAGGATGCGAACTTTGCCCATGTGAGACACATCAAAGAGACCAACGGCATTTCGAACGGCTGTGTGCTCAGCGACGGTACCCGCTGAGTATTCGATAGGCATATCC
>JAOATY010000015.1:0-6787 GCA_030157865.1 Candidatus Nanopelagicales bacterium
GGACATCCATTGTTTGCTCACGTAACTCTGAATCGCTCCGAACGTTCGCCGATCGCAGCACTTGTTACCGATATGCTCGAAGACCTGCCTGCTTAAACCAAAATATCGTTTGTTAGCCTGAAAGTGTTATGAAAAAGCACTTATGGAAGTCAACTGCATTCGCGTTCTGCGTCTTGATGCCAATCCAGTCATCGATTGTCGCTGCAAACGCATCGGTTATTCAAGTCGCGGAAGATCCAACAAGAAATCTTTCGAAAGAGGAGCGCAAGAAAATTTCCTTCGAAGTTTGGGTTAATTCGCCAACTGCCAAGTACTTGAAAAAAGTTGAATCAAATAACAACTGCAAATCCACGGGTGGAAAAGGTAAGTATCAAGGAACCTGGCAAGTCAATGCTGGATTTTGGAAAACTTACGGCGGTAAGAAGTATGCCTCAAAAGCAAGCAAAGCAACTTGTCACGAACAAGATTTAGTTGCCTACAAAGGTTGGCTTGCTAGAGGCTGGAGTCCGTGGCCACCGGCCAAGAACTTCAAGCCTTAGTTGTTATTTAGGCGGACCAATTGGAATGTTCAGCGCAATAGGTCGCAAAGTTTCGGCAAAGAAATCATTTCCTTTGTCGTCAACAACAACGAACGCTGGGAAATCTTCGACTTCGATTTTCCAAACTGCTTCCATTCCCATTTCTGGGAAGTCGAGAACTTCCACCTTTTTGATGTTGTCTTTAGCAAGTCTGGCTGCTGGGCCACCGATTGAGCCTAAGTAAAAACCGCCGTTTGCTTGGCAAGCTTTGGTAACCGCATCACTTCGGTTTCCTTTAGCGAGCATGACAAAAGATCCACCAGCTTTTTGAAAACGATCAACGTAGGCGTCCATGCGTCCCGCAGTCGTAGGTCCAAATGAACCGGAAGCATAACCTTCTGGAGTCTTTGCCGGACCTGCGTAGTAAACCGCATGATCCTTAAAGTACTGAGGCATTTCTTCGCCGCGATCGATCATTTCCAAAATCTTTGCATGCGCTAAATCCCGAGCAACAATCAGTGGACCGTTTAATGAAACGCGAGTCTTAACTGAGAGCTTGGAAAGCGTTTCGCGGATTTCTGACATTGGACGATTCAAGTCGATACTCACAACATTGTCGTCAAGATGTTCATCAGTAATTTCTGGCAAGAAACGCGCTGGATCCGTTTCTAGCTTTTCGATGTAAGCACCAGTAGCGTCAATCTTTACCAAGGCCTGTCGGTCTGCCGAGCAAGATACGGCAATTGCTATTGGGCAAGAAGCACCATGTCGAGGTAAGCGAATCACTCGAACGTCGTGACAGAAATACTTGCCGCCGAATTGTGCGCCAATTCCAAAGTTCTGAGTGAGCTTTAGAATCTCCGCTTCCATTTCAAGATCGCGGTAGCCGTTTCCGCCTGGCCCACCTTCAGTTGGAAGTGAATCTAGATATTTAGTGCTGGCTAACTTGGAAACCTTTAATGCATATTCCGCGCTTGTGCCACCAACCACGATTGCCAAGTGATACGGCGGGCAAGCAGAAGTTCCAATTAGGCGTAATTTTTCATCCATGAATCGCAAGAAACTTTCTTGATTCAGAACAGCCTTAGTTTCTTGGTATAGGTAGCTCTTGTTAGCGCTGCCGCCACCTTTTGCGATGAACAACATTTCGTAAGAATTTTCGTGGCCCGGCTTGGTGTCTGAATAAATCTCAATTTGGGCTGGCAAGTTATCGCCAGTGTTTTTCTCATCCCACATATTCAGTGGTGAAAGTTGAGAGTAGCGAAGGTTTAGTTTCTGGTAGGCATCGTAGATACCGCGACTGATTGCAACTTCATCTGGACCGTCAGTCAAAATCTGGGAGCCGCGCTTGCCGGAAACGATTGCAGTTCCAGTGTCTTGGCACATTGGCAAAATGCCACCGGCAGCAATGTTGGCATTCTTCATTAAGTCAATGGCAACAAATCGATCATTTGGTGAGGCTTGTGGATCATTGATGATTTTTTGTAGTTGCTCAAGATGAGCAGTTCTCAAATAGTGCGAAATGTCATGGATGGCTTCGTAGGCAACTTTTTCCAGCACGCTGGCGTCAATGTTCAGAAATGTCCGATCGCCAACTGTGGTAGTTGAAATTCCCTCAGTAGTAACCAAACGGTACTCAGGTTCATTTTGCGAAAGTGGAAGGATTTCGGTGTAGTTAAACGAGCTCATATGGTTAGCCTAATCCGTTTTATGAACTCCTACTTGTGGGACCTTGCAAGAGCGGACTTTGGATAAAGCAGGCAAAATAGAGGTATGGCTAACAAAAAACCAAGAGGGCGAGAAACCGCTTGGGACATGGTGCTATCTATGAGTGCAGTGATTGCGACCGTCGGTGTAATCATGTTGTTGGCATGGCGGCCGCAAGAAGAAGTGAAGCAGCAAGTCGATTACGACACTGCGGTTGCTGGCGCGGTAATTGCTCAAACCTGGCCGATTTCAATACCAGAAACGGTCCCCACTGGATACGAAGCCACGAGCGCTCGCCTTGAACCAGAGTCGTACGGCGACATGGGGGACATTCGCTGGATTTTAGGATTCCAAACGCAAGACAATCAATATGTCTCGCTTTGGCAAAGCGATGGACCGGTGGGACCAGTTGTGTCTGCTGCTACCAACAACGCACCTTGTGAAGGCTCAGTGACCATCAACGGTCAGGCCTGGAGCAAATGCGAAATCGATAAGCCATTGACTCGAGCTTTTGTTAAAACCGAAGGTGAAGTTACTTCAATCGTGGCCGGAACTGCGCAATGGGATGAACTTCAGCGGTTTGCCGAATCATTGGTCGTAGCCAAACCATAGAATCTTTACATGGCTAAAGATCAATCTTCAGAACTTTCATACGAAGCTGCAAAATCGCAGCTGGACGAAATTGTTACTCGTCTGGAAGATAAAGATCTGCCACTTGATGACATGGTCACACTTTGGGAACAAGGCGAAAAGTTAGCAGCGATTTGTGAAGAACGCCTTGCTGGTGCAAAAGCAAGACTTGAAGCCTTGCGTCCTAGCCAATCCGAAGAGGATTAATTCTCTTTAACCTGCGTGGTGCGCTCGCCATCGGCAAACTTGATTCGCAGTTCATCTCCGGTATTAATTCCCGAAACACTTTTTACAATTGAATTGTTTGCATCACGAACAATTGAAAAACCACGTTCTAAAGTTCCTTGTGGAGATAGGGCGCGCAGCGTTGCTCTGGCTCCATTTAAATGTGCACTTTCAAGTGCAATGTGATTCTTGACCTTTAGCTGCATTGCTGAGCGCAAAACAGAATTTTCCGAAAGTCGCTGCGTAATTAAAGTCGCAGGTGAAGCTAAAGCGGGTCGACTCCGAGTAAGGGCAAGTTGCTGTTCAAGTCGTGTTACTCCCGCGGTAATTAGCACTTGAAGTCTGGCTCGAGCATTTCGCAAATCCGAAATTTCTTGCAAGACATCTGGAACGATTTTGCGCGCCGCATCCGTTGGGGTTGATGCCCGGTAATCAGCAACGTAATCAATAAGTGGTCGGTCTTCTTCGTGACCAATTGCAGCAACTACCGGCGTATTGATTCCGGCAACAACTCGAATAAGGGATTCATCGCTGAAGGGAAGTAGATCTTCAAAGGCGCCACCACCACGGGCAATCACAATCACATCTATATCTGGAATTGCATCAAGTTCAGTCAGTGCTCCGCTTACTTGCTTTACGCAATTAACGCCTTGCACCGCTACTTCGCGCACTTCAAACTGAACATCAGGCCAGCGACGCTTGGCATTTTCAATCACATCATGCATGGCATCGCTAGCTTGGCCACAGATCAAACCAATACGTCGTGGCAAAAATGGCAACGGCTTCTTTCGGTCCTCGTTGAAAAGACCTTCTGCAGCTAAGAGATTTCGCAGAGCTTCCAGGCGTGCCATGAGTTCGCCGATTCCAACGGCGCGCATTTGTAAAACCTTGAACTGCAGTGAGCCTCGTTTAGCCCACCAGTCTGCCTTTACTTGAACTAGTACGCGGCTGCCTTGCTCTACCGTGGTGGCAAGTGAATCCATTACACCCGATGCGACATATAGCGATAAGGAAACATCGCGATCGGTATCTCGCAAGGAAAGGTAGGTTAAACCTTTTCTAGGGTTGACCTCTGCGAGTTGGCCTTCGATCCAGATAGTTCCCAATCGGCCGATATATTCGCCAATCATGGTGCTTACCGAATGGACCGCCAGCGGGGACTCTGGATCAAGTCCGGGTTTCGCTGAATCTGTTTGGTCCATACACCTATTGTGCCTAATGCCAGAAAGCGCAAAGGGTAGGCGCGGGCTTACGATAGGACAGTGAGCGAAACAAAGAAAAAAGTCCTGTTAGCGAAGCCTCGTGGCTATTGTGCTGGTGTTGATCGCGCCGTTGTCACAGTTGAAAAGGCTTTGGCCGTTCATGGCGCACCAATTTATGTGCGTAAGGAAATTGTCCACAACAAGTACGTAGTCACAGAGCTCGAAGCCAAGGGCGCAATCTTTGTAAACGAAACCGATGAAGTACCTGAGGGTGCAACTGTTGTATTCAGTGCTCACGGCGTATCACCTGCAGTTCACGATGAAGCTGCCCAGCGAAATTTAAAAACAATCGATGCTACGTGTCCGTTGGTTACAAAAGTTCACTCGGAAGCTCGACGTTTTGCATCCGATGATTACCAGATTCTTTTCATTGGCCACGAGGGCCATGAAGAAGTTGAAGGCACCATGGGCGAGGCACCAGATAACATGACGCTTGTCGATGGTCCAGCACATGTCCAAGACATTGAAATCGATCCAAGTCGCCCCGTGGCCTGGCTTTCTCAAACCACACTTTCAGTCGATGAAACTTTAGAAACCGTCGACATGCTTCGCGCAAAATTTCCAAACTTGCTAGATCCACCAAGTGATGACATTTGTTATGCAACGCAAAATCGCCAGAAGGCTGTGAAAGAAATTTCTCAGGCGTGCGACGTCATGCTTGTTGTTGGGTCTGCTAACTCTTCAAATACTGTTCGACTTGTTGATGTTGCTCTTGAAGCAGGCGCTGGCGCTGCATACCGTGTTGACTTTGCCGGTGAAATTGATGAAACCTGGCTTGAAGGTGCTACAACTGTTGGACTAACAAGTGGCGCTTCAGTTCCAGAAATTTTGGTAAATAGTGTTTTAGCTTGGCTAGCCGAACGTGGCTATAGCGATGTTGAAGAAGTCGAAACAATCGAAGAGCACTTAATTTTTGCTTTGCCGCCAGAGTTGCGACGCGACATTAAGGCTGCCGGCCGCGCCTAAAGATTGCAACACTTGCGCTTAACGCAGTTGCACCCAAGATCCACCAGGCATGCATGGCTAATCCGTATGCCAAGTGCAGCACTTGTTCCCGCAAGAAAGAGCCACCGCGCATCGGCGCAAGCTGGCCAGTTGTTAACAGGGCAATGACCCAAGCGATTGGAGCAACCCAAATTGCTGCTTGGTAATCAGCAGTTCGAACATTCACTGCGCCAACAAGTCCAACTACAACAAGACCGAGATTCGAGATGATTCCGATGTCGCCGGTAAAAATGATGTCTAAAGCCATCACAACCATCATGGCGGCGCTCGTCAAAATAATGACGCCTGGATACGTCCAACCTTGTTGGGCTGGCGAAGTCTCAAGTGGCTCGATTGTTGTATTTGCCATGGTTTAAACGTATCGGGTCAAGGGCGAGTCCGTCGAAAGGTCGATATACGGCTACGCTTATGTGCCGTGGCCCTAACTATCGGAATCGTCGGATTACCCAACGTCGGAAAATCGACGCTATTTAATGCATTAACCAAAAACAATGTGCTTGCGGCTAATTACCCGTTTGCCACGATTGAACCTAATACAGGTGTGGTTGAAGTGCCGGATGCTCGACTTCCAGTGTTGGCAAAGATCTTTGGTTCCGAACGAATCTTGCCCGCTACCGTAACTTTCGTTGACATTGCCGGAATTGTCCGTGGCGCAAGTGAAGGTGAAGGCTTAGGAAATAAGTTCTTGGCTAACATTCGTGAATCCGAAGCGATTTGCCAAGTTATTAGAGCATTCAAAGATCCTGACGTGGTTCACGTTGATGGCGCGATCTCACCTAAAGACGATATCGAAACCATCAACACCGAATTGATTTTGGCAGATATGCAGACTCTTGAAAAAGCAATGCCAAGACTTTTGAAAGAATCGCGCCTGGATAAGTCAAAAGCTGAATCCCTGGCAACTGCCGAAAAGGCCGTTGAGATTTTGAATTCCGGAAAGACAATTTTTGAATCTGGTTTAGATTACGAGCCGATTCGAGAACTCTTCTTACTAACTGCAAAACCATTCTTGTATGTATTCAACTTAGATGAAGATGAACTAACTGATGATGCACTGAAGAAAGAATTAAGCGCATTAGTTGCACCAGTTGAAGCAGTCTTTATGAATGCGAAACTCGAAGCTGAACTTGGGGAGCTTCCAGAAGAAGAAGCACTAGAGCTTTTGCAATCGGTTGGTCAAGAAGAAAGCGGCATTGCAATTTTGTCCCGTGTTGGATTCAAGACTTTAGGCTTGCAAACGTATTTAACTGCTGGACCTAAAGAATCGCGTGCTTGGACAATTCCAGTTGGCGCTACGGCTCCAGAAGCAGCAGGCGTCATTCACACGGACTTCCAAAAAGGATTCATTAAGGCAGAAATTGTTGCCTTCGAAGATTTAGTTTCAGCGGGTTCGGTAGCTGATGCTAAGTCCAAGGGTAAAGTCCGCATGGAAGGCAAAGA
>JAOATY010000015.1:6887-62962 GCA_030157865.1 Candidatus Nanopelagicales bacterium
AACGTTTAGTTACAGGAATTAAAAATGTCTGAATTTCTTTACGCAGTAGAGCGCGAATATCCAGTTTCCATCGAAACCCTTTGGGATGCCTGGGCAAATCAAGATTCTCTTCAGGATTGGTATCACCCAGTTGATTTGTTGTGCCTGCCTAACAGCGTGGAGAACAAATCAGAAGTTGGTGGCATTTGGTCAGTTTCAGTTGACGTCCCAGAACATGGTTTCGTAGCTTATTTCTACGGCGTTTACAACGAAGTAAAGAAGTATGAATTGATGACTCACACCATGAGTTACACCCAGTCCAGAACGGAATGGGAGACGCGCGATATGTCAGCACCGCACCACGATGTTGTTCTAAATTTTGAAGATCGAGGCCAAAGCTCGTGGGTTAAATTCAGTCAGTTCGGTGAAATGCCAGCTGAGCAAATTGAACTTACAAAAGCCGGAATGGAAAGTTATTTCGATTCGCTAGCAATCTTCTTAGAAAGTAACGCGTCCGCTATCTAACTGCCGACCAAGTTTTTTGCCATTGGCATTTCGGTAAGACCAGGAGTATCCGTTATCTTCAAGCTTTAGCTGGAGGACTCCAAAGTTGTTCTTCTTTCCACAAATCAACTCACCTGGAATATTTGGCGTGCTGCACTTTCGCAAATCAGCACCACCCGTGCCAACCAAGATTGTGTTTAATTTGCGTTCGTTAGCGGTTCCAGCCTGAACTACTCGCTCAACTTGTTCATAGTTGTGGTCATGGCCCCACAGAACTAACTTCACATCTTTATCAGCGCTAACTAAATTCCAAAGTGATGAAGTGTCAGTTTGATCTCCGTGATACCCACGAGAAAAAGTTGGACGATGCCAAGTAACAATCGTTGGCCGGCCGTCATTACTTGCTAGTGCTTGCTGCACAAATTCAAGTTGCTTCTCGCCAGTAGCACCGGTGAGAGATTCGCTATCTAAACCGATAACCGACCAGGCACCAGTTTGCTTAACCCACCAGAGATTTTCACCTGTTGCTGGCATTGAATTCTGCGAAATTAAATTTCGGTAACCTTGGGCATTTGGAGTTCGGTATTCGTGATTTCCTGGCACTGCCCAGGTCTTTGGTAACAGACTCTTCCATTTTGGCAAAAAGTATTTAGTGAATTCTTTGTCAGTCCCACTCTTGTAAACCAAGTCGCCGAGTAAAAGTATTTGTTGTGGCTTTAGATTCTTTGTCAGTGCGGCTGTCTTTGCTTGACCGCCCTTAGACATTGCCACATCTCCAACTGCAACTATCGTCACAGTCGAATTAGCTTGCGCTGGCTGCAGTGAAGAAGCGATCAGAGTAACGACCAAGGTCGCAATGATTGGAACTAGTCGGCGAAGGCGCATAGTTTCATGGTAAATGCCACACAGTCAAGAATCAGCCAAGAAACAAGTGGGATTGGTCCTATTTTGAATTCCGGTATCGATCAAGCAATGCAATTTCTGTTAAAACTTCAGCAGTTCTTCTCGCATCGTTTCCTCGATGTTCAGGATCTACATAGTGCGATATGAATTCCGTTACGCCTGGTCCTCGCAAATCGCCAGAATCCTTACGTCGAGTCTTTATTCGAGTAACACGTTTGAAGAGGCGAGTGATTCGATTGCCAACTAGCTTCAATTGGATTTGATCCAACATCATTTGCATCTCTTCTAAAGATTCAGGATGTAAGCCAATTCGATTGCGATAGATATAAGACTCAGCGCTCAGGGGATTCCTATTTATCAATGTCTCGACATCCATTGCCCAGCGCGGAAATATAACTGGCTTTCCCAACGCCCAAGCTTCATAGACCATGGTGCCAAAGTCGCTGATAACTACATCGGACCAAACCAATTGACTGCCAGTTGGTTTTCTGTCGGAACGGTTTCTTGGATGTAAGGAAACTCGGAATATGTACCTTGCTGCCATTTGCTTAACGTGCGGTTTAAATCCTGGCAGGCTCGAAGGTGCCAAAGCGTCCACAGTTTGTTCATTCGTCCGTGGAATTACGTTGTGAGTAGGAGCCCAAAGTAATCGCAGGCGATGATGTGGTTCCTTATCTCGAGTTTTTGCCTCTTCAATCAACGGATCTAGCCGCAACCAACCAACTTTTTTAATCTGCGATTCCAAAACTTTAATTTGGTAGTGAGGATTCTTGCGATACGTGCCTTCAATCAATCGGTTCACATGCCAGGCACCAGGAACCAACAAGAAGTCGTATTCATTTGCGAGCGGGAGTGAAGTCGTGGAATCTTGGGTAAAGAAGTAGCGCTTATCTGCAATTCCGTGAGCCAGAATTACATCTGCTGGAACTCGATGTGCGTCTTCCTGCTCCCGACCTTGTCGAATAAACAGAGATAAGTTCACTGCACCTGCAACAGCATCCTCGATTGAATGGCTAACTGTCCCAGGCGGCAACTGAGATTCAATTAGATTGAAAATCTGCTCCTGCACATTTGCGTAAGTCTTACTGAAACTCCAACAGAAATTTATTGCACCTGGTCGCAAGTCATGCATGCTTAATTCCGTCATGAAATCTCACTCAAGATTGAAACCAATTCATTCGCGGTGCGCTGCGCATCAAAACCGCGTTCGGACGGGTCAATGTAATGATCAATGAAATTCGCAACCCCAGGTCCACGAGAATCAAAGCTTGGCTCTTGAATTCGTTTGCGGTTTATTTCACGCAACATCTGATGCATCTCTTTTGGTGTCTCGGGATGAAGCCCAATGCGATTGCGGTAGATAAATGCTTCAGCGCTTAGTGGGTTCCGTTCCATTAATGTTTTAACGTCAATACACCAGCGCGGAAAAATCACAGGTTTACCTAGTGCCCAACTTTCAAACACCATCGTGCCGAAGTCGGAAATGACTACGTCAGAGTCAATTAGCTTTTCAGTAGTTGGAGTTTTAGTTCCGCGATTGCGAGGATGAAGCGAAACCTCAGCAGAATGTTTCAGATAAATCCATGGCAAATGTTTTTTGAATGCCGGAAAACTAGAAGGCGATAATTCGGAATCAGATTTATTGCTTGAAATGGTGTTATGCGTTGGCGCCCACAAAACCTTTAGTCTGCGATGCGCGCTTGGCAAGGCTGCCTTAGTTGCCGAAATCATCGGATCAAGTCTTAACCAACCAACTTTTCGAATCTGACTATCTTGAAGAGTTAGTTGGTATTTTGGGTTACGCCTAAATCGGCCTTCAACTAATCGATTTACGTGCCAATTGCCAGGAACAAAAACATACTTACATTTGTTTACAAGCGGCAGGCCATCGCTGCCCACAATAAAGAAGTATCGTTTGTCGGCAATGCCATGAGCCATCACGATGTCTGCTGGTGTGGCAGCAATTTCTTCCCGACTCTGTCTAATGAACAAGGAAAGGCTTAAAGCGCCTTCAACTGCATCACCGACTGTGTGAACCACAGTTCCCTTGGGTAAACAGTCCTCGATTAGGCCAAAAATTTGCTCTTGAATGTAGGCATAATTTCGATGATGCTGCCAAACAAAATTTATGGATGCAGGTGGGGGATTCAGGTGTTGTGTCATGATTTGGCCTCATGTCCACTTTAGAGCCGTTGCGCTTAAAGGCTGGTCTTACGTGGTTCTTTAGCCCAATATTTCTCAACTAGAATAAGGACAGTGACCCAATCTGCTGTCCGCAACGACCTTCGAAATGTTGCAATCATCGCCCACGTTGACCATGGAAAAACCACACTTGTAGATGCCATGCTTTGGCAATCAGGTGCATTCCGCGCAAACCAAGACGTTAATGACCGAGTCATGGACTCGATGGATCTTGAGCGCGAAAAGGGAATTACCATCCTGGCCAAGAACACTGCCGTTCGTTATGTTGGCCCAGCCGCACCTGAAGGTGGCGTCACGCTGAACATTATCGACACTCCAGGTCACGCTGACTTTGGTGGCGAAGTAGAGCGCGGTCTCGAAATGGTTGATGGCGTTGTTCTGTTGGTGGATGCCAGTGAAGGCCCATTGCCTCAGACCCGATTCGTATTGCGCAAAGCTTTGCAAAAGCGCCTTCCAGTAATTCTTCTCATTAATAAGGTTGACCGACCTGATGCTCGTATCGCAGAAGTTGTCGATGAAACATATGAATTGTTCTTCGATCTAGATGCAGACGAAGAGCAAATCCAATTTCCAATCGTTTATGCCTCAGCTAAAGCCGGACGCGCTTCACTTACCCGTCCAGTTGATGGCGGCATGCCAGACGAAGAAGATCTTGAGCCATTGTTTGCAACTTTGATCGGAAGCATTCCAGCTCCGACTTACGATCCTGAAGCTCCACTACAAGCTCACGTTACAAACCTTGACTCGTCGCCATACTTGGGTCGCTTGGCACTATGTCGCGTAATCAACGGCAACATCAACAAGGGACAGCAAGTTGCTTGGATGAAGGCCGATGGCAGCACCGAGCGCGCAAAGGTTGTCGAACTCTTGATGACTGAAGCTCTTGATCGCGTGCCAGTTGATTCTGCTGGTCCTGGCGACATCATTGCGGTTGCAGGTTTTGAAACCATCACGATTGGTGAAACTCTGGCTGATCCAGAAAATCCAGTTGCACTTCCATTATTTGTAATTGATGAACCATCGATCTCTATGACGATCGGAATTAACAGCTCACCCCTTGCTGGTGAAACTGGTAGCAAGGTTACGGCTCGTCTGCTTAAGACTCGTTTGGAAGCAGAACTTGTAGGTAACGTATCGATTCGCGTAGTCGATACCGAACGTCCAGATACTTGGGAAGTACAAGGACGTGGTGAACTTCAACTTGCTGTGCTTGTAGAGCTAATGCGTCGTGAAAAGTTTGAAATGACTGTTGGTAAGCCACAGGTTGTTACCAAGGAAATTGGTGGCAAAATCCATGAGCCAATGGAGCGTCTAACTATCGACGTGCCAGAAGATTATGTTGGCGTTGTTACCCAGCTTCTGGGTTTGCGTAAAGGGCGCCTAGAACAAATGGTTAACCACGGAACTGGTTGGGTACGTATGGAATACATCGTGCCGGCTCGTGGTTTGATTGGTTTCCGCACCGAGTTCTTAACTGAAACTCGAGGAACTGGCCTTATGCACCACATCTTTGAAAAGTATGAGCCATGGTTTGGCGAGTTACGTACTCGTCCATCCGGTTCACTTGTTTCCGATCGACGCGGCGCAGTAACTTCCTACGCTTGCTTTGGTTTGCAAGAGCGTGGAACATTGTTCGTTTCTCCAACGACTGAAGTTTACGAAGGCATGATTGTGGGCGAGAATGCTCGCGCTGAAGACATGGACGTAAACGTAGTTCGTGAAAAGAAACTTACTAACGTCCGTTCGGCAACTGGTGATGAACTAGAACGCCTTATTCCAGCGAAGCAGCTAAGTCTTGAACAAGCTCTTGAATTCTGTCGCGAAGACGAATGTGTAGAAGTAACACCGACTGCAGTTCGTATTCGTAAGGTTCATTTGGCAAAGGTTGACCGCGATCGCAATCGAACGAAAGCGCGCAATAACTAGGTTGGCAAGATGAAGTCGAACCCACTGAAAAAGTTTGGGACTCTTGTAGCCGTAGTGGTTGCAAGCGTCGCACTTTTGGGCGGTTCGATTATTGTCACAAATTCGCCAGGCGGATTTAATGCCGGACTTACCAGAAGCGTCGGAAGTGGCGATTCACCTGGTGGATTACTGAGACTAGGTTCGTCCGCGCCATGCGATTCATTAGACCCAGCTCAAACATTTGATCCTTGGTGTGCTGTGGTGCATCGAACTTTTTCACGAAACCTAATGGCGTTTGCTGGCAAACCTGGCGAACAAGGCTTGATGGTTGTTCCAGACTTAGCAATTGATGTGCCGGTTTCCAATAAAGAGAAAACTTCTTGGACTTTCAAGTTGAGTCCGGATGCGCTTTGGAATGATGGGGCAGCAGTTACATCCAGCGATGTTAAGTATTCGATTCAGCGACTCTATGACGATTCACTTCAAAGCCCGATAGCACTCGACACACTTTGCTTGATGAGCGCTTGCACTGCGGGCAAACCTGATTACAAAGGTCCATACGCTGCACCAACTGAAGACCTGCCTGCGATTGTGACCCCTGACGAATCAACAATTATTTTTAATCTAAATCGATCATTCTTTGAATTCCCGCGCCTACTGGCCACACCGCAATTTGCTCCAATTCAAATGGCGCGAGATATCTCGTTGCGTGCATCGGGAGCTACATATGCATCTAACCCAGCATCAAATGGTCCATTTGTAATCACCATCGATCAAGCGGACTTGCAGTATTCGTTTACTAAGAATGAGCGCTGGACTCAGACATCTGACGGAATTCGAATTCCTAAAGTTGACGCAATGTCTTGGAAGGTTTTTCCAGATGCTGAAAGCACCGATCAAGCACTTTTAAATGGCGAGATTGATGTGAAGTTGAACTATGGACTTTCACCAACAGCACGTGATGCAACGCTTGCCGAATCTTCCCAGCGCTCCCTAATCGACAACCCAGAAATGAGTTTTGTAAATTTCTTAGTTGTTAATCCAAGCGTTCCTCCGCTAGATAGAGCGCCATGTAGAGATGCAATTTTTTATGCACTAGACAAAGTCGACTTACAAAATGTTAGAGGTGGAAGTGCAACTGCAGCTATTGCACATTCGCTAAGTCCTTCGACAATTCTTGGGCACGATAATTCTTACAACCCATATCCAAGTGGCAGTGACGAAACTGGAAACATCCGTAAGGCGAGAGCGAGTCTTGCTCAGTGTGGCTACCCAGACGGTTTTCAGTTAAAGATGGCATACGTTGCAATTGGTATTGGAAAAGAAATTTTTATTTCAGTCCAAAAGAGTTTGGCTCGCGTAGGAATTGTTGTCGATCCAGTTGAGTACGCAAACTTTGCTGAGTACTTCACCACAGGACTTGGATCTCCAGAAACCATGGCTGCACAGGAAATTGGAATGGCGTCCACTGGTTGGGGCCCAGATTATTCGTCCGCATATTCTTTTTGGGCACCACTTGTTGACGGTCGAAAAATAAAGCCTTCATCCAATCAAAACTTTGCTGAACTTAATCTCGATGAGGTAAACGCTCTTTTGGACTCATTAGAAGCAGCCGAGACATTGGTCGAAGCTGCTGCGATCAATCGCGAAATTGAAAAGATAATCATGCAAGAAGCCGTTTATTTGCCCTATGCAGTAGATCGCATTGTTTTGTACCGGCCAGAGGCATTAACGGACGTTTATGTTCAAATTGCTCTAGGCAACCAATATGACTTGGTCAACATCGGAAAACGGGATATAACCCCGTAAATACGGGGATTTCCCGGGTAACAAGTATCACAAAGCGGTTAATCGGGTACCAGTGCAGGTATCAACCCAAATAGACTTCATAGGTCACGAACCGGTAACAGACGCGAAAGGTAATTCTTAAATGTCTATGGTCGAAGCCACTAAATCTGAAGCAGTCGTTGGGCGTACCCTGCGACAGCTGGCTTGGGCTCGACTGCGAAAAGACCGCGTTGCTGTTGCCAGCATGTTTGTTTTGGCTTTCATTGTTTTCATTGCCATCTTTGGACCACTCATTTCCAAGTGGCTTGGGGTTAATCCATATGACTTCAATACAGACTTGTTAAGCGACGCTGGGAGTCTTCCGCTTGGACCATTTGGTGGCGTTTCACTCGATCACCCACTTGGCGTAGAACCACTTACTGGCCGAGATATTTTGGCTCGACTACTTTATGGTTCTCGAATCTCGCTTTTCATTGCGCTATCCGCAACAGTTATTACGGTTGTCGTGGGAACCATAGTCGGAATTGTTGCCGGATATTCCCGCGGCCGAACTGACACAGTTTTGAGTCGGTTCATGGACATTACTTTGGCCTTCCCGCTCCTTCTTGTGATTATCGCGATGTCACCTGTGCTGGAACAGCGACTTCAAGCCTGGGGATTACCGGCAGGAAATCCATCCCGCATTACAACATTAATTCTGGTTCTAAGCGTTTTTGGATGGCCGTACTTAGCTCGCTTAATTAGAGGACAAGTACTTTCATTGCGCGAGCGTGAATTCGTGGAAGCGGCAGTGTCAATTGGTTCTAGCAAGCGAAGAATATTGTTTCGCGAATTGCTACCTAACTTGTGGGCGCCAATTTTGGTTTACGCAACAATCGCAATGCCTGGACTAATTGGTGCTGAAGCCGCACTTGCTTACTTAGGTATTTCAGTAGTGCCGCCAACGCCAACGTGGGGATCCATGCTGCAGGAATCAGTTGGTTACTTCACGGTAGATCCGTTCTATTTCTTCGTACCGTTGACCATGTTGTTAGCGGCAGTTCTGTCTTTTAATCTGTTGGGCGATTCATTGCGAGATGCCCTAGACCCTAAGGCAGATCGAAACTAAGTTTTTCGGTTTCTCGAGAACCGAAAAAATCACAACCTCAACCGGGGGAGTGAAAAAAGTGATTCACCCGAATCACGACCTAAAGATGCGAAGTCGCATCTCAATGGAGGAAATATGAAGAAGTCGACAGGCATCCGCTTCGGCGTTGGTGCAGTGTCGCTAGCTCTTTTGCTAACCGCATGCGGTGGCGGAAGTGACTCAGCGACAGGAGAAGGTTCGAAAGGTGGAACGCTAACAATCCTTACGGAAGCAGAGCAGATTCTTCACTTAGATCCACAACGTAACTACACAGGTGAAGATCTAGCTTTTGCTAGTGCTTACCTAAACCGCACCCTTACTCAGTACACAGTGAGCAAGGACAACAATGAAGCCAGCCAGCTAGTTGCAGATGCAGCTACTGACACTGGTACCACACCTGATGGCGGTCTAACTTGGGAGTTCACTCTTAAGGACGGCATGAAGTGGGAAGACGGCAAGGATGTAACTTGTGAAGACTTCAAGTACGGCATCTCCCGCACCTTCGCAACTGACATCATCACTGATGGTCCTGCATATGCAATGACAATGCTTAACGTCACTGACTACAAGGGTCCATACGTTGATGACGCTGCCGGCCAAGCATCATATGATGCAGCTGTTGTTTGTGAAGGCAACAAGATTACTTTCAATCTTGCAAAGCCTGCATCTGACTTCAACTACGCAGTTACCCTAAGTGCATTCGCTGCTGTTCGTGAAGACGCTGACACTGGCGAAACTTACGATGACAACGTATTGTCAAACGGCCCATACAAGATCGAGTCCTACGTAAAGAAGGACAAGCTGGTATTGGTACGTAACGAAAACTGGGATCCAGCAACGGATACATTCCGTGGCGCATTCCCAGATCGCATCGAATATGTATTCTCACAACCAGCTGCAGTTATCACAGAACGTTTGATGGCTGATGCAGGCGACGATCAGACTGCGATATCACCAGATTCAGTTGACTCAGCAAAGCTTGCTGTTGTTTTCTCTGATGCTAAGTATGAAAAGCGTCGTTACGACGAATTAGATCCATACGTTCGTTACTACGCAATCAACACCAAGAAGGTTCCAAACGTTAAGCACCGCCAAGCAATCCTTGCCGCTGTAAACCGTGACGAACTTCGCACAATTGCTGGTGGCGAGTACGCAGGCGATTACGCAGATGGCGTTGTAAAGCCAAACATTGGTGCAGACTATGCTCCAACTGGCTTGTGGGACGGTCTTCTAGGTGAAGCAGTTCCAGCTGAAGGTAACCCAGAATTGGCAATCAAGTTGATTGCTGAATCAGGCGAACCATTCCCTCAGCCATTCGTATTCGATTACGCAAAGAGCGAGACCAATGACAAGGCTGCAGCATCACTTGTTGCTTCCTTGGAAAAGGCTGGCATTACTGTGACTCTGAATGCACTAGAAGCCGGCGCCTACTACGGCGTAGTTCTTGATCCAGAAAAGCAGGGCTCAATGTCTGCTGCTGGCTGGGCTCCGGACTGGTCAAATGCATCAACAGTTATTCCAGAACTGTTTGCTGCTAATGGTGGATTCAACCTTTCACAGTGGGATGACGAAGCCTTCTTGGCTGAATCAGACGCTGCAAAGGTAATCACCGATCGCGCAGAACAAGCTAAGGCTTGGCAGGCACTAAGCAAGAAGTCAATGGAATTGGCACTTGCTTTACCTACCCGCTTTGGTAAGGAACAGCGCATTCATGGCTCAAAGGTTAGCGGTGCCTACATTTGGGGACCGTACGGCTCTTGGCCATACGCAGCACTATCAGTTAACTAGTTAACTAACGTTGGCGTCTGCGGGCGAACTTAGGTTCGTCCGCAGACAGCCCTCGTAAATCTAATTCCAACCCAGAAAGGTAAATGATGTTCCCTTACATCGTGCGACGAGTTTTTGTCATGGCATTCATGTTGACAATCTTGAGCATCATTACTTTCTTGTTGTTTAATGCCGTTCCAACTGACCCAGCGATGTTGACTTGTGGCAAGACGTGTACTCCGGACATCGTCGCAGCTAATCGAATCAGACTTGGCCTTGATCAACCGCTTTACGTTCAGTACGCGGAATGGATCAAAGGAATATTTGTTGGACGCACCTATGGCAGCGGCTCAGCAACTTTTGAATGCTCCACACCTTGCTTGGGATACTCATTCCGAAATGGTGAAGAAGTCACAACCATGATTGTTGATGCACTTCCAGTAACTCTTTACTTAGCCCTTGGCGCATTCATTTTATGGATGCTAATCGGAATTTCTGCAGGCATTGTTGCCGCGAAGAACCACGGCAAGTGGCAAGACCGAACCATTATGGGTGTTTCCTTGATTGGTTACTCGCTACCGGTTTTCTTTGTTGGTCTTTTGCTTCTGGTTTTCGTAGTTGTGCGCTGGAATCTATTGCCTTATCCGGATTATGAATCACCTTTTGATGATCCGGTTGCGTTCTTCCAAACCATGCTTTTGCCATGGATTACTTTGGCGATTCTTTACGCGGCCTATTACGCCCGACTTACTCGTTCTCAAATGCTCGAGACAATGGGCGAGGACTACATCCGTACCGCAAGAGCTAAAGGTCTTTCCGAGCGGGTGGTTTTCCGTAAGCACGCATTCCGCGCTGGATTAACTCCAATTGTTACTTCAGCCGGACTTGACCTTGCTGGTCTACTTGGTGGCGCAGTAATTACTGAATACATTTTCAGCCTGCCAGGACTTGGTCGCCTTGCAATTGGCGCTGTAACTGAATATGACTTACCGACAATCACCGCAACAGTTTTGGTAGCAGCGGTTTTCGTAATTGTTTCTAATCTTGTTGTCGACATTCTTTATGCCGCAATTGACCCACGGGTGCGTCTGACATGACCAACGAGGCAAACGTGATTTTAGAAGTTAAGAACTTAAATGTTGAATTCACCACTGATGATGGAATTGTTCACGCCGTAAACAACGTTTCTTACAAAGTTGAACGTGGCAAGACGCTAGCTATCGTTGGCGAATCGGGTTCTGGCAAGAGTGTTTCGAGCCTGGCAGTTATGGGACTAGTAACGGGATCTAATTCAAAGATCACAGGCGAAGTGTTCTTCAACGGTCGCGAATTAGTTGGAGCCGATCCCGAAGAAGTTCGTAAACTTCGTGGCGACGAGATGGCAATGATCTTCCAGGATCCATTAAGCGCATTGCATCCTTATTACACAATCGGCGACCAGCTAGCCGAAGCAGTTCAGGTTCACCACAATGTTAAGGAAGCTGAAGCTCGCTCCCGTGCTGCTGAAATGTTGACTAAAGTTGGCATTCCATCGGTTGAACAGCGCATGGATGAATATCCGCATCAGCTCTCAGGTGGCATGCGCCAACGTGTAATGATCGCGATGGCATTGATTAACGGCCCTGAACTGTTAATTGCTGACGAACCGACTACCGCTCTAGACGTAACAGTTCAAGCCCAGATTCTTGACCTATTGCGTGAACTGCAAAAAGAATTTGGCACTGCAATTGTTTTGATCACACATGATTTAGGTGTCGTGGCCGACTTAGCTGATGAAGTTCTTGTTATGTACGGCGGAAGCGCTGTTGAACATGCACCAGTTCGAGAAATTTTCTATGAACCACAAATGCCGTACACCTGGGGACTGCTTGCTTCGATCCCACAGATTTCGGCTAAGAAGGCGCAGCTTGATCCAATTCCAGGATCTCCGCCTTCGCTACTGAATATGCCAAAGGGTTGCGTGTTTGCTCCTCGTTGCACATTTAAGGATCAAGTGCCTGGCGATGCTTGCGCTAATGAGTTCCCAGATCTATTGGCAGTTTCAAAAGATCATGAAGCACGTTGCCATTTAACCGAATCTCAGCGAACTGCGATTCGGACTGAACGCAAGATCGGCAGGGTTTAGTCATGACCGAACCAATTCTGAAAGTAAAAGACCTTCAGAAGTTTTTCCCAATTCAAGGTGGCGGACTTTTTAACCGAGTCGTTGGAAATGTTCGCGCTGTCGATGGTTTGAATCTTGAAGTTTTCCCAGGCGAAACCTTAGGCCTTGTAGGCGAAAGTGGTTGTGGCAAATCAACCGCTGGCCGAGCCATGCTTCGATTAATTGAGCCAACTGGTGGATCCATTGAGTTCAACGGGCAAGACATCACAAACTTGAAGAAGAAGGACATAGTTCCGCTTCGCCGAGAAATGCAAATGATTTTCCAAGATCCGTTTTCATCCCTGAACCCTCGACACACAATCGGCGACATCATCGGTGCACCATTTCGAGTTCAAGGGGTAAAGCCTGAAGGCGGCCTTACGAAGGCTGTTCAAGGCCTTATGGATCGCGTTGGATTAAATCCTGAGCACTTCAACCGTTACCCAAATGAATTTTCTGGCGGTCAGCGCCAACGTATTGGTATTGCACGTGCCATCGCGTTGAAACCAAAGCTAATCGTTTGTGACGAACCGGTTTCGGCGCTTGACGTTTCAATTCAAGCTCAGGTTCTTAATTTGCTGGATGACATTCAAAAAGATTTCGGACTTGCCTACATTTTCATCGCGCATGACTTGTCAGTGGTTCGACATATTTCAGATCGCGTTGCCGTTATGTACCTTGGCAAGATTATGGAACAAGCACCACAAGACGTTTTGTATCAAGCGCCATTGCATCCTTACACACACGCATTGCTTTCAGCAGTTCCTATCGCAGACCCGGACTTAGAGCGATCCCGAGAGCGGATCATTCTTTCTGGCGATCTCCCGAGTCCAAGTAATCCACCAAGTGGTTGTGTGTTCAGAACCCGTTGCTTCAAGGCGCAGGCACGTTGCGAGTCTGAGGTTCCAGAATTACGTGAACTAACAACAGGTCACAAGGTTGCTTGCCATTACCCAATGGATGTAACTGGTGGTGCTTCAGCTTCTGGAAATGACTTTATAAGTTAATTGCAGTCGCAAGGACTACTCAACGCCTAGTTGCTCTTTCAAGTACTCGACTGTTAACAGCATTAAGTTTTCCGAAATTATTTCTTGCGGAGTCATGTGAGTTACCCCTGAAAGTGGCAGCACAGTATGTGGCTTCTTATTTGCCAAGAGTGCACCACTTAGCGAAAGCGAATGGGCCGCTACGACATTGTCATCGGCTAGTCCATGAACCAACATCAATGGTCGTTCCAGCTGGTTTGCCATTGGCATCAGAGAATGATCTTCATAGATCTCTGGAAACTTTTCTGGATGTCCCAGGTAGCGCTCGGTGTAAGCAGTGTCGTACCAAAGCCACTCAGTCACCGGAGCGCCAGCAACGGCAGCATGGAATACATCTGGTCGCTTCATAACGGCTAGTGCTGAAAGGTAACCACCAAATGACCAGCCAGTAATGCCAACTCGACTGGCATCCACATCGTCTGGGAAATGCTTAGCCACATCAGCGATCGCGTTCACTTGATCTTCAATTACTGGAGCTACAAAGTCTTGGTAAATCGCATGATCCCATGCCGGGCCTCTGCCACCAGTTCCACGATTGTCAGCTACAACAACTACGAATCCTTGGTCCGCAAACCACTGATCGATTGCGTAGCTGAGTGCACCGTTAAGTACCTGTGGTCCATGCGGACCGCCGTACGGACGCATCATGATCGGAAGTTTCTTGCTGCCGTATACGTGATCCCGAGGGAAAAGCACCGCAGTGTTTACTTTGTGGGTTCCGGTTTGAAGTACATGAACCTGTGATGTGAAGTTTGGCGATTCAGCCAAGGAATCGAAGTAATGCTCAGTCTTTACCCCGCGACGAAGTTGGTAGCTGCGGGTGTGGGTATCCAGACGAGATTCGATCACTACCTGTAAGTCAGAGGTAGTCGAAGTTGCTGAGGCAATACCGCCTTGGGAAATCTCGGTGATCGATCCATCAAATCCAATTCGAAGCAAGTCGCGAGATAACGCATCTTGCGTTGCAATCACATCAATGTAGTCATCCTTGATATCAACGATTGACATGACTTGAAGTCCAACAGGGGACAAAGCCTTTCCGGCAATCTGCAATTCGCGGGTATCCGTTTGGCGGTTATCGATTACTGAAACGATTTGCCCGTTATGCCAACGTGGTTGACCTGAAATCACTTCAACAAATTCGTGGTCAGTCACTTCATGGACCTTCTCTAAGCCAGAGTCAGTTGCAGCGTAAGTTACGAAATTTTGTTGCGCGCGATCAGCAACCGTAATTAACGCATTGCAATCCTTTTGCCAGGAAACGGAAATCAAGTATTCGAATGCGTCGTTATCCCAGCGAAGAGACTCGCGTTCACCGATGACTGAAATTTTCTGTAAACCAACAGTTGCATTTTTAGTTCCGGCAGCTGGATATCGAATTTCTTGTGGCGCTTTCGCTGGCGTTGCGGGATCTGAAATCCACCAAGTTTGAACGGCTGAGTCATCGACGGATTCAACAATCAAGTGATCGCTCTCTGGCGACCACCAGTAACCATGCATCCGATTAAATTCCTCCGATGCAATAAAGTCCGCTAAGCCCCAAGAAATACTTGTTGATTCTTCATTCGTTAAATTACGAATGCTACTGCCTGAAAAATCAACAATGAATAAATCTTTGCCGTCAGACCAAGCTACAAATTTTCCATCAGGGGATAGGCGCGGATCAATAACAGGGCCAGCTACATCTAAATTCTTTAACTCCGCAGTGGCGACCTCGCCAACAAATAGTTGCCCCGACAACGCAAATGCAACTTTGGTGCCTGAGCTATCAGTTGAATAAGAAGTTATGCCAGAGGTGGTTTCTCGCATGCGCTCACGTCGAGCCCGTTCCGCTGCGGGAACTTCGGCATCATCAGCAAGCAGAACTCGTGGGTCAGCAAATTTAGTTTCGATTCGCTTTGCAACGTCGTATATCCAAAGCGAATTTACGGAATCCCGCCCGCTGTCGCTGCGTAAAAACAGGACCTGATCACCAGATTCAGATACTGCGAAACTTCGCGGCGCACCCAATTGAAAATTGCGAGTGGCAGCACTTTGGCGAGGAAAGGATTCGGTCACCCCTTGATCCTGCCATGTTTAACTCGTGAGTGTCTCGTACAGTTGGTACATGACATTGAGTTCAGTCGCCCAACCAAATCAACGCTTGTTGTTGGTGCATGCGCATCCCGACGATGAAACCATCGGAAGTGGCGCCACCATGGCCAGGTATGTATCGGCTGGGGCGCAAGTCACTTTAGTTACCTGCACCCTGGGCGAAGAAGGCGAAATCTTAGTTCCAGAACTTGCTCATCTGGCTGCTGACCAATCAGATGAACTGGGTAAACATCGCATTACGGAATTAGCAGCAGCTATGGCGGAACTTGGCGTGACTGACTGGCGACTTTTGGGTGGACCTGGCGCGTACCGAGACAGTGGAATGATCGGCACCCCACCAAATGATCGCGTTGATTGTTTTTGGCGATCTGATCTATTGGATGCAGCAAAGCATTTGGTGAAGATCATTCGCGAAACTCGCCCACAGGTTTTAGTTACTTATGACGACTTCGGCGGGTACGGTCATCCAGACCACATCCAAGCGCATCGCGTTGCAACTTACGCGCGGGATTTAGCGTCCATTGCAACATTTGCTCCAGAGCTGGGCGAACCCTGGTTAATCGAAAAGGTTTATTGGACTGCTTTCCCAGTAAGTGTGATGCGCGCTGGAATTGAAATGTTAAAAGCCGCAGGCGAAGACACCGGATTTGCTGCGCAAGATCCAGATGAAATTCCATTTGCTTGCCCGGATGAGTACGTAACCACTGCGATTGATGGTGGAGATTTTGCAGACCAGAAAATGCGGGCTTTGCGAGCGCATGCAACTCAGATCAGTACTGAAGAAGGATTCTTTGCACTTTCGAACAACCTCGGTTCGCAGGTTATGGGAACTGAGTACTACCGCTTAGTGGCTGGTACACCTGCGGGACCGTTTGATGAACTTGGTAGAGAAACTGATTTGTTCAATGGCATTGTCAGCGGCCAATAGATTAGTCAAATGACAAAGCTTCGGATCGTTTTATTCAGTGCAATTGTTGGCACGTTCGTAAGCATCATCGCTGGCTTTGCTCACGCCGATCGAATTGTGATCCTTGGGATGAGAATTCCATATGGCTTGATTCTTGCCTTGAGTATTTGTGTGCTGACTAATTTGTGGCTGAATCGACAATTTCAGACTCGGTTAGCGGGAACCGTATTTGTAGTTTCCTGGGTATTGGTAACCCTTCGGATGGCAATCGAGTCACCAACTGGAGATCTAATCTTTACGGTTACCTGGTATTCGACGGCTTACATAATTGCCGGCGCAGTTTTGCTTTCCATGGCTGCAGTTCTTCCAGCAATGCGCCAGCCAGAAACCCACAAGCCAGAAATCAATGGGCCAGAACTTGCTCAGCAGATAGACCCGCAATCCCAAGCCTGATGCGACAAAATTCCCAATAGGCAGGTAGGTTTGTACTGCTGAGAAAGTTACTTTTCTCGCGGGATTTGTATGGAGGTCGAAATGACTTATGTGATTGCACTGCCTTGTGTAGACGTTAAAGACAAGGCTTGTATTGAAGAATGCCCAGTAGATTGCATCTACGAAGGCGATCGCATGATGTACATCCAGGCCGACGAATGCGTTGACTGTGGCGCCTGCGAACCAGTGTGCCCAACTGAAGCTATCTACTACGAAGATGATGTCCCAGAAAAGTGGGAAAACTTCAAGGGCGTTAACACTGCATTCTTTGAAACTCTTGGTTCACCAGGTGGCGCTTCAAAGACTGGCAAGACCAGCAATGACCCAGAAGAAATTAAGTCGCTTCCACCACAGGTGAGTTAACTGATTTCACCACTTGCAAATGGGTTGCCAGATTTTCCCTGGGATCGAATTGCAGCTGCGGGTGACTTCGCCAGAAAACACCCGGACGGAATTGTTGACCTTTCGATAGGTACACCTGTCGATGACACCCCTGAAATAATTACAGCTGCGCTCGCTACTGCAGCAAATGCACCGGGCTACCCGACAGCTGCCGGACTCATTGAATTACGACAAGCCTGGGTGTCTTGGGCTTCGCGAATTCTGTCCGCGGATTTAAGTGTCGATCAAGTTGTACCTTCGATCGGATCTAAAGAAATCGTTGCTTGGCTTCCAATTGTTTTTGGATTGAATGAAAACAGCACAGTTGCGATTCCAGAACTTGCTTACCCAACTTATGCAGTTGGCGCATTGATGGCGCATGCAAAATTTGTAACTTACAAGCAAGCTTCAGATATCCCTGACAACGCAGACCTGATTTGGGTTAATTCTCCAAGTAATCCAACTGGAGAAGTCCTAACTGCAGATCAGTTAAAAGAAGTGGTTGCGCGGGGTCGTGAATTATCTGCACCAGTTGTAAGCGATGAGTGCTACATCGAACTTGGTTGGGAAGCTGAGCCAATTTCAATTCTGGATCCACGAGTATGCGGCACTGATCACCGCGGCATTTTGGCAGTCCATTCACTCTCAAAGCGATCAAATCTTGCGGGCTATCGATCCGGCGCAGTTCTAGGTGACCCTAAGTTGATTGCAGATATCGTTTCGCTTCGAAAGCATGCAGGCATGTTGGTCTCAACCCCAGTGCAACTAGCAACCGTGGCAGCTCTTGGCGACGACGCACACGTAGCAGTTCAAAAAGCTCGTTACGCCAAGCGACGTGATGTACTTCACACAGCTCTTATTTCCGCTGGGTTCAAAATCGAACACTCTCAGGCAGGTCTATACCTATGGGCAACCAATGGAACTGACTGCCTTGAAACGGTGAACTGGCTGGCCGAGAGGGGCATTTTGGCAGCCCCGGGAGATTTCTATGGCCCAGCAGGACAACAGCATGTACGCCTTGCACTGACGGCCACAGATGAACGAATCGCAAGCGCCGCAGCCCGATTAACGGGCAATTAGTACATAACCTGATTAGTCCTTGCGACGCGGAAAATAGTAAGTTTGACCTATGTCCCAAGCAAAACTTGTCCACCCAAATGGCGAACTACTTCTTGGTGAGGTCCCAGCTACGGTTGGCGCTTCGGGTTATGACGTGTCCGCACTTCTTAAAGAGACCGGTCACATAACACTTGACCACGGCTTCATGAACACTGCTTCATGTGAATCTGCAATCACATACATCGATGGCGACAATGGAATTTTGCGTTACCGCGGTTACCCAATTGAACAGCTTGCAGAGAAAAGCACATTTCTAGAAACCTCATACCTTTTGATTTACGGTCACTTGCCAAGCGCAAGCGAGCTAAGCAAATTCACCGAAGACATCAGCATGCACACTATGGTGCACGAAGACCTTCGTCGATTCTTTGATGGTTTCCCACGCGATGCACATCCAATGCCAGTTTTGAGTAGTGCAGTTAGCGCGCTTTCAACTTTCTACCAAGATTCACTTGACCCGTTCAACGAACGCCAAGTTGAGATCTCAACAATTCGCTTGATGGCAAAGATTCCAACTCTTGCTGCGTACGCATACAAGAAGACAATCGGTCAGCCTTCGCGCTACCCAGATAATTCTCTTGACTATGTTTCAAACTTCATGAACATGACATTTGGTGTTCCAGCTGAACCTTACGAAGTTAATCCAGCAATCGTTAAAGCACTAGACATGCTTTTCATTTTGCACGCAGATCACGAACAGAACTGCTCAACTTCTACGGTTCGTATGGTTGGTTCATCACACGCAAACTTGTTCGCTTCCGTTTCCGCAGGTATCAATGCATTGTTCGGACCACTTCATGGTGGGGCTAACCAAGCAGTTCTTGAAATGCTTGAAGAGATTCAAGCATCTGGTGACACAGTTCAGCAGTTCATTGAGCGCGTTAAGAACCGTGAAGAAGGCGTAAAGCTTATGGGCTTTGGTCACCGCGTTTACAAGAGTTACGATCCACGTGCGGCAATTGTTCGCAAACATGCACATGACATTTTGACCATGCTTGGCGTTCAGGATCCACTATTCGATATCGCTCGCGAACTCGAAGACGCTGCTCTAAATGATGAGTTCTTTATTGAGCGCAAGCTTTACCCGAACGTCGACTTCTACACCGGTTTGATCTACCGTGCGATTGGTTTCCCAACTCGCATGTTTACCGTGCTATTCGCAATTGGTCGCGTACCGGGATGGATTGCACAGTGGCAGGAAATGATTACTGATCCAGACACCAAGATTGGTCGTCCGCGTCAGGTTTACATCGGTGAAGCTGAGCGTGGCTACGTCGATCTAGCTAAGCGCTAATTAACACTTAGTTTTTATGAAGGGCTTCGTTTAGTCCGCCCCATGTGCCTTCTCGGGTTACCGCTTCAAGTGCACCGGAAACTGAGTTACGGCGGAACAGCAAACCATTTGCGCCCGATAACTCTTTTGCCTTAATCACTGTGTTATCTGGCAAAGTAATTTTTGATCCGCCTGTGATGTAGCAGCCCGCTTCAACTACGCAGCTATCACCAAGGGAAATGCCAACACCTGCATTTGCGCCGACTAAGCAGTTCTCACCAATTGTGATTACTTCTTTACCGCCACCGGAAAGGGTGCCCATGATGCTGGCGCCGCCACCAATGTCAGAACCGTTACCAACAACTACGCCAGCCGAGATTCGGCCTTCAACCATGCTGGCACCGAGAGTGCCAGCGTTGAAGTTAACAAAGCCTTCATGCATGACAGTTGTGCCAGAAGCTAGATGCGCACCAAGGCGGACACGATCTGCATCTGCAATTCGAACGCCAGTTGGAACCACGTAATCCAGCATGCGCGGAAACTTATCTAAACCAAAAACATTTAGGTTGATGCCTTTTGCTCGCGCCTTAATTGCTACTTCAGTTACGTTTTCTACGGCTACTGGACCAAGTGAAGTCCAGGCAACATTTGTTAATAGCCCAAATAGACCATCGAGATTTATGGTTCGAGGTGCCATCAAACGATGGGAAAGCAGATGCAGGCGCAAATAGGCGTCAGCTGCATCCGTTGGGGCAGAGTTCAAATCTGAAGTGGTTGTAATTACTTCAACGCGGACACCGCGAAGTGAATCGGTATCAATTCCGCGCTCAAGTCCAGTTACATGAGCAGCCTTGTCGCCGAGAGCCGGTTGCGGATACCAAACATCCAGAAGCACATCAGCCGAGTAGGTGGCTAATCCGGTTGCTGTTGCAATTTGACTCTGGCTCATGTCATTCCTTGAATTTAGGGGTCTTAAGTAGTGAAAAAAGCGTTACAGGACTACCGTAGTCGTGTGGACATAGTTGCGTTAAACCCGCACGCCGACATCGTTGCGTTGACGACAGATCTGGTCAATATTCCAAGTGTTTCTGGCAATGAAGCTGCCTTGGCCGATGCCATTTTTCAGGAATTAAGTAAGTGCGGCTGGTTAGAAGTTCATCGTTTCAAGAATTCCGTTGTAGCCAAAACAAACATGGGCAAAGCATCGCGAGTTATTGTGGCTGGCCATATCGATACTGTTCCAGTTGCCGACAATGGCAGTGCCGTGTTTGTGGCAAGTGGGCAAGAGCTACCAAGTGATGGAACGATCGTTCCTGAAGATGTGGTTTTTGGCCTTGGGTCCTGCGACATGAAGGGTGGCGTTGCCGTTGCTCTCCGGGCAGCAGTGACTATCGAGAATCCGCAGTTTGACGTTACCTACATTTTTTATGAATGCGAAGAAGTTGATAGTGAGCGAAATGGCTTGACATTGATTTCTGCCGAACATCCAGAATGGCTGGCCGCCGACATTGCAGTCTTGTTGGAGCCGTCTAATGCAAACATCGAAGCTGGTTGCCAAGGTACGTTGCGGGCAAAAGTTTCTACCGTTGGCACTCGGGCTCACAGCGCTCGTTCCTGGCTCGGGGATAACGCAATTCATAATCTTGGTGAAATTTTGGCAAGGCTGAATTCCTATGTCCCAGCAAAAGTTTTAATTGATGGTCTTGAATATCGCGAAGGCTTGAATGCCGTCCAGGTAACTGGAGGCATCGCTGGGAACGTGATTCCTGATACGGCAACTGTTGAAGTGAACTATCGATATGCACCGAGCAAGAGCGGATCTGATGCTGAAGCACACATTCGAGAAGTTTTCGATGGCTTCTTGGTTGAGTTTGTCGATAACGCACCAGGTGCAATGCCAGGACTCGATCGCCCAGCGCTAGCTGATTTGGTTTCACGTGTTGGTGGAAAAGTAGCACCTAAGTTTGGTTGGACTGACGTTGCAAGATTTTCTGCAATGGGAGTTCCAGCCGTAAACCTTGGACCTGGTGATCCAGGCTTAGCGCATTCGCGCAATGAACATGTTTCTGTCTCTCAGCTCAAGCAGTGTGAAGAAACCGTATTTGATTGGCTAAAGGGTTAATGGAACACATTGAACTAGAAGTATCGATTCAAGCTCCAGCACAAAAAGTTTGGGACGCAATCACAAACTGGGAAGCCCAAAGCCAGTGGATGCTGGGAACGAAAGTTTGGCCAGTTGATGGCGATGGCACGGGAGTTGGCGGAAAGATCGAAGCCTTTACTGGAGTTTGGCGTATTGGATTCTTGGACACTATGGAGATCACTTCGTGGCAGCCACCAAACCGATGCGACGTTCTCCACACCGGTCGAGTCGTAAAGGGCACTGGCACATTTGAGGTCGTTGCAACTAGTGATGTGACTTCAAAGTTCGTTTGGAGCGAAGATTTGGACTTGCCACTTGGCCTTCTGGGCAAAGTTGGATTCGTTTTCGTTAAGCCTGGATTTGTCTATGGCGTCCGTAAGTCACTGGAGAAGTTTGCCCGCCAAGTCGAGCAAGGCAAGCTTTAAAAAGTCTTCAATCTTTGGGCAGAATTGCCTTTAAAATACCCATTATTTAGTGGGGTTTTTAGCAAATATCCGGATTTCGTAACCGCCTGTTTTTAAGGGATAATAGAGGTACTAAAGCGTAATTCACGGAACTTATCGGAAGGTGACCAAAATGGCAGCTATGAAGCCACGCACTGGCGACGGCCCAATGGAATGCCCTAAAGAAGGTCGCGGCTATGTCCTTCGAGTACCTCTTGAAGGCGGCGGACGCTTAGTTGTTGAACTTAATGCTCAGGAAGTAAAAGACCTTGGAGCAGTTCTAAAAGACACAGTAAGTGCAATGCCGAAGAAGTAAAACTTCTTCGGCATCAATAAACACTGCCTATGGCAAGAATCTGCAGCGCAGATTCTTGATTAGAAGTAACTCCGTTACTTCTTTGGCATTAAAAGATATTGCATCAATAAACACTGCCTAAACCGGCACGGCTTATTTCTTAACAGCCACGAGCAATCCGCCACCAACTGGTAGCAACGATCCAACAAAATCCTCATTGCTAGCTAGCGCTTCAATCGCGCCGCGCATTGCAACGGTATCTGGATCACGCTGAGCTGGATCAGCTAATTTATCGTTCCAAAGAGCGCGATCAATAATTAGCAATCCACCACTACGCAGCAACTTCTGTGCCCGAATAATGTGGTCTGCCAAATCAACTGGCTTTCCAGCGATCAAAACAATGTCATACGCGGATTCGGTTAGGCGATCTAAAACTTCATCAGCTCGTCCATTAATCAGGCGAACTCGGTTTGCTGCAATTCCGGCCTGTGCAATTGCATCTTTGGCAATTAGTTGATGTTCAGCTTCAACGTCAACGCTGGTTAGGACCCCTTCAGGATTCATGCCATCCAACAACCAAAGGGCTGATACGCCCGCACCGGTTCCGATTTCAACTACATTCTTGGCATCAACAGCTGCCGCCAGCGTGCGAACAATGCTGCCAGCGCCTGGACCCATTGCTACGCAACCAATTTCCGCAGCCTTTGCTCGCGCATGAGAGCGGATTCCATCCTCGCCAGCCCAGCTTTCGGCGTAGTCAGTAGAAGCGCGGTGGATTGCCAGAATTCGTGGATCAGTTGGTGCCATAAGGCAAGCGTACGGCCCTGGCTGGAATTTTGCGAAGGTCCTGCCAATTTTTGGTTAAGTCTAAATCTGGATCATGTAATGAAGGGCAATTCAAATGGCAAGGCCGTGGATTGATCAGAGAGAATAGGGGTAGAACAAAATCCCAAGCTTTAGCAAGAAAGATAGGTCATGACTCAGACACCGGAAGATCCGCAGAACTTGCCCGAGACCCCTGCACCTGTCGAATCACCTGTCAGCGATTCCAACGTTGCTCCGGTCGAATCTGAAAATTCTCCAGAGACAAGCCCAGCTGCTGAAGTAACTGAAGTTGTACCAGCTGTGATTGCTCCAATTCCGACTCCAACTTATGTCTATGCACCCCCTATGACGTTCTCCGAGCAATCAGCAGGTAGCGCGTCACCTGCAGTGAAGAAGGCGATTGTTGCTGGCGTAATCAGTGGATTACTTGCCGGCATGCTTGGATTTATGGGTGCTTCCATGATTGGAAATACCCCAGCACCATCGATTTCCTTGCCTGCATCTAGCGGTGACACTTCACCACGCGCCGATGATTCAATTGCCGGCATCGCGCAGGCAGTTCTTCCGGTTGTTGTTTCAATCGATGTCTCATCAAATCAAGGTTCAGGAACCGGTTCCGGTTTTGTAATCCGAAGCACAGCGAAAGAATCATTTGTCTTAACAAATAATCACGTTGTAGCAGGTGCCGGTGGCGAGCAAGACATAACGGTTACGTTCCAAGATCAAACTCAAGCAACAGCAACAATCGTTGGCACTGATGCATCGTATGACTTAGCGGTATTGCGTTTAGATCGCGGCAACTTGCCAGTTGCCGCTCTAGGTGATTCGGATGCTGTTGTTGTTGGAGATGCCACAATTGCGATCGGTTCACCGCTTGGTTTAACTGGAACTGTTACCAGTGGAATCGTTTCGGCATTAAACCGTCCCGTAACAGCAGGTGATGCAACTGATGTTTCCTTCATCAGTGCCATTCAAACTGATGCAGCTATCAATCCAGGTAACTCTGGTGGCCCACTTGTTAATTCCCGTGGCGAAGTTATCGGAGTTAACTCTGCGATTGCGACAACTGGAAGTTCAGTCTCAGGACAAAGCGGCAGCATTGGCCTAGGTTTTGCAATCCCAATTAACCAGGCTCGAAGAGTTGCAACTGAACTTATCGAAACTGGATCTTCGAGTTACCCAGTAATCGGTGTGCAGCTGGATATGACTTACTCAGGTCAAGGCGCATTGGTTCAGTCTGTCGTTGAAGGTGGACCGGCTTCTGAAACTGAACTTGCAGCTGGCGATGTGATCACTGAAATCGATGGCGTCAAAGTTAGTGATGGTACAGAACTTGTAGTTCGAATTAGAGCAAAAAACCCAGGTGATGTTGTTGAGTTAACACTTGAGGATGGCACTGTAATCGAAGTAACTTTGGGTTCTGATCAGAACTAGGTTTCACTGGGGGAGTAAAGTCAGAACATGAACATCGGCTGGACAGAATTTTTGGTCATTGCGATGATTGGCCTGATTGTTTTTGGACCAGAGCGCTTGCCAGAAATGAGCGCACAATTCGCAAAATTCATTAAGGCCATGCGCACCAAGGCAAGTGAAGCAACTGCTGAACTCACTGGCTCTGTCGATACCAAAGCCGTAACTGATTTGGCTAAAGACCTGCGTGGTCTGACGCCTCGTGGATTAACAACTACAGCCGTAACTTCAGTAGCGGGATTAAACGGAAAGTCCGGACGAACAAATAATCCGTCCGGATCCGCAAAAGTAAATCCAGTTTTTGACCCAGACGCTACTTAATCGCGATTAGGCGTAACGCCTAAGTTCATACCAACCAACCCACGTGGACGAGTTCCCAGCTTTGTAGCCATTTCAATTATCGCCTTAGACGCTGGTGCATCTGGGTGAGAAAGTACGAATGGCATGCCAGCATCTCCGCCTTCGCGAAGACCTGGATCAAATGGAATTCGACCCAATAGTGGAACTTCTTGTCCAACATTTTGGCTCAAAGTTTCGGCAACCATCTTTCCGCCACCGGAACCAAACATGTCGATTGGCTCGCCGCAATGTGGGCAAGCAAATGCTGACATGTTTTCAATTACGCCACTGACTCGTTGATTAACCTGTGGTGCCAACATGCCAGCACGGATTGCAACATCAGCTGCGGCTGGTTGAGGTGTCGTAACAATAATCAATTCACTCTGTGGCAAAAGGTGCGCAGTGCTAATTGCAATATCACCAGTGCCTGGTGGCAAGTCAAGAAGTAATACGTCTAGGTCGCCCCACCAAACTTCACTTAAGAATGACTCAAGGTAGCGATGCAGCATCGGGCCACGCATCGCAACTGGTTCGTGACGACCCTTTGGCTTAAGCGGCAGCATCGACATAACGCGCACATCATGACCCTGCGGTGGCATGATCATGTTCTCGACCTTGAGCGGGGCTTGAGTAACGCCCATCATGTCGGGAATTGAGTGACCATAAATGTCTGCGTCAACAATTCCAACGGCTAAACCTTGTGCAGCCATCGCAGCAGCAAGGTTAGTTGTAACTGAGGATTTTCCAACGCCACCCTTGCCCGAAGCAATTGCATAAATTCGAGTTAGAGATCCAGGCATGTTGAATCGAATCTCTTTTGTTGGGCCTTGCAGCTTTTCCCGAAGCGCAGTTCTTTGTTCTGGGCTCATGACATCTAGTTCAACTTCAACGCTGGTTACGTCGCGGACTTTAGAAACTGCATCTTTAACGTTGTTAACAATTGTGTCCTGCATTGGGCAGGCAGAAATCGTCAAATAAACACCGACAGTTACTTTGCCGCCATCGATTGCAACGTCTTTAACCATTCCAATTTCAGTTATAGGTCGACGGATTTCAGGATCAATTACGGTTGCGAGAGCGGCTTGAACGGCTTCTTGGTTAACACTCATGAAGTTTCTGGGTCATCCTTTTTGTCAGCATTTTGTATGTCTTTGAATTCTTCCAGTAAGTCACGGATCTCGCCACGTAGGTAATCGCGTGTGACAACTTCACCCAGTGCAAGTCGCAGTGAAGCAATCTCACGGGTTAAGAAATCTGAATCAGCCATTAGTCGCGCAGTGCGATCGCGATCATCCTGCAAAATTGCACGCTCGCGGTCAGCCTGTCGGTTTTGCGCCAACAAAATAAGCGGTGCAGCGTAAGAAGCCTGCAGCGACAAACACAAAGTTAGAAATAGGAAGGGGAAGGCGTCTACCCGAAGGTTGCTTGGGGCAAAAACATTCCACGCAATCCAACTAAAAACCACAAATGACATGTAGCCCAAGAAGCGCCACGAGCCAATGAATCGAGCAACTCGTTCGCTGACGCGACCGGCAACTTCAGAATCAACGGTTGGACGTATGGAGCGACCTCTTTCTAATGGCTGATCCAAACGTGGTCCTCTACGTTCTATACGTTCGTTACGTGCCATGATCAGCCCTCCTCGTCTATCTCGTTTTCCCGCCAGTCATCAGGCAGCATGTGGTCGATTACGTCATCAATAGTTACGGCGCCAAGCAAATGGCCATCTGAATCAACTACCGGTAACGCAACCAGGTTGTAAGTCGCAAAATATCTTGCTACTTGTCCAAGCGGCGCAGCTGGTCCGATTGGAACCAGCGAAGTGTCCAAAACTCCTGAAACCAAACTTGAAGGTGGTTCCCGAAGCAATCTTTGAACGTGAGCAACGCCTAAGTATTTTCCAGTTGGTGTCTCAAGTGGTTGCCGAGTTACATAAACCTGAGATGCAAGTGCGGGAGACAGTTGTTCCTCGCGTACTCGAGCTAAGGCCTCCGCAACGGTTGCATCCGCCGAAAGCACGATTGGTTCGGTGGTCATCATGCCACCGGCGCTGAAGTCATCGTAAGTTAAGAGCCTTCGTAGGTCCTCAGCTTCATCTGGCTCCATTGCTTCCAAATACTCTTCAGCCTGCTCTGGTGGTAATTCAGAAAGCAAGTCAGCAGCGTCGTCTGGATCCATTTCTTCCAAAACGTCAGTTGCGCGCTCTAAACCAAGTTCAGACATGATCTCGACGCGATCATCTTCTGGAAGTTCTTCGAAAACGTCTGCAAGCTTTTCAACGTCAAGACCTTGAATAAGTTCTAGACGACGCTTTTGTGGCAACTCTTGTAGCAAGTTTGCTAAGTCAGCTGGTCGCATTGTTTCGATGGTAGCCAAAAGGTGGTCAACCGGCTGTTGTTCACTTTCGGTAAACAAACCAGTTACTGCGCTCCATTCAACCGCAACGGTTTCGCCGCGACGGCCAAAACCTGAACCAGCCTTGCGAATGAATAGGCGACTAATAGTCCAGTCTTGAGTACGCTCTTGCGTCATACCAATGTCTTGAACGGTTACCGCTTCACTGGTTTCAATTAATGTGACTCGACGATCAAGTAGTTCAGCAATAACTAGAGTTTCTTCGGCGCGACCTTCAAATCTGCGAAGGTTAACGACACCACTTGTTACAACAGACCCTGGCTCAATTGAGGTAATGCGCGCCATTGGCACGAAAATCCGACGGCGAGGCGCAACTTCAACAACAAAACCCAAAACAGAAGGAGCTCTGCCAGTTGAGCGCGAGGTAACGACGACATCACGAATCTTGCCTACTTGATCTCCCACGGAGTCAAATACGGCAGTCCCAGCCAGTCTGGCTAGGTAGATGCGGGTCTGTGTTGTGCTCACGTGTCGAGATTACCCGTTAAGGCCTATATCTAAAGAATCCTAAGTTTGCCCAAATGGCTGATTTCCTATTGAATTCAGGGGATATTCATCTAAGGTCAATCTTCAAAGCAGGTTTGGCTGCGGGATACCGCATTACTGGCACTGGAAATGAGAATTTAATGAACCCGACAACTCGATTCACTGGAAAAACAGCGATTGTCACTGGCGGTGCCGGTGGAATTGGAACAGCTATTTGTCAGCGCTTAGCTAGCGAAGGTGCATTTGTAGTTGTCACTGATACCAACGCTGACAATGCACATAAAGTTGCCGCAGACATCACAGCAGGCGGTGGATCTGCGATTGCAATCCCGGCTGATATTTCAAACGAGTCGGAGTGCAAAAATTTAATTGCGCAAGCATTTGAACTTCGCGGCCAGATCGATGTACTTGTGAACAACGCTGGAATCATGCGTCGTGGAAATATCTTAGACATCAGTGTTGATGATTGGAATGACTTGTTTGCAGTGAACATAACTGCGATGTTCCATTTATGTCGCGCTGCGCTTCCACACATGATTGCTGGCGGAGGTGGCGCAATTGTTAACACTGCATCGCAATGGGGATTGCATCCAGCACCTAACTGCATCGGCTACAACGTAACTAAGGCAGCCGTTGCATCCTTCTCACAGAATTTAGCTCGCGATTACGCACCACACAACGTTCGAGTGAATGCTGTATGTCCAGGTGAAATTCACACACCGATGCTTGAAGCAGGTGCAAAGCGATCGGGACGAACCATTGCAGATCTTGACGCATTAGTTCCATTTGGACGAGTTGGTCGCCCGGATGAAGTTGCTGCGTTGGTTGCTTTCTTAGCTTCCGAAGAAGCTGCATTCATGTGTGGCTCACTTGTGGAGATCACTGGCGCCCAACCTGTTGCTTAATTTGTCTTTCAACACCTTGAAGTAGAATTAAGAAATGCGCGGTCAACCTGGATCCTTTTTGTATTTCCTGTCGCGCAGACTTACAAAAATTCAAGTTCACGGTGCCGAAAATCTGCGCGCATTAGATATACCTGGGCCAGCCATGATCGTAATCAACCACACCACAGTCGTTGATGTTGTTGTGGTCGTAGGCACATTGCACAAACTCGGTTACACAGTTGATGGTCCATGTAAGGGAACTTGTTCACATCACCGACATCTGCGTCCAGTCGGAACTTCAGATATGTGGAACTTCCCGCTCGCCAAACAGATTGTGACGGGTAGCGGAATCATCGCAACCGATCAACACGATGGACGCAGTGCATATCGTGCAGCTCGAACTGCACTGAAAAACAATGAATGTGTATTGATGTATCCCGAAGGTGATGTACAGATCAATGCGGAAGCATCCCCAAGACCTTGGCGACCGGGCGCTGCAGCTTTAGCTAAATCTGTATCAATGCCAATCGTGCCGATTGCGCATCATGACACTAGAAAGCTTGGCTCTGGTTCGGTTGAAAGAAGTATTCTGCAGGCGCTATCAAAAGTTTTCCGCAGACCAAAAATTCAATTATTGATTGGTAGGCCAGTTGTAGCTAATGAGATTGCCGAACTGAGCATGCAGGAAGCGAACGATTACTTAGAAGCCAAGTTGAATCAAACTTGGCTGCAAGTAAAAGCCTTGAGTTAAGCGTCCTTTTGCGTGCCGCG
The DNA here is from genome assembly GCA_030157865.1 of Candidatus Nanopelagicales bacterium. Lineage (GTDB taxonomy): Bacteria > Actinomycetota > Actinomycetes > S36-B12 > UBA5976 > UBA5976. The sequence continues at coordinate 36,588 of JAOATY010000015.1, forward strand.
AGTGCGATTACGCTGCCGCGGTGCACGTTCTTTAGTAGGGGCCTTTTCGGCAGAACTCTTTGTATCAGAACCGGGAGTAGCTGAACGTGGCTTTGATGAAGAACCCTTATTTCCGCCGCTTGATCGATTGCTTGATCCAGATTTTCCAGTTTGTGGTTTTCCGGAACCGCCGCGACGACCTTTATTAGCTCCGGTTTCGCCCAAGTCTTCAAGTTTTTCACTCGACAAACCTTCACGAGTTCGCGCTGAGCCTGGAAGTTCACCGGTTGTACCCTTTGGGATACCTAGGCCTTCATAAACATGGTCGCTTGATGAGTAAGTTTCGATTGGATCATTGAAGTCCATACCAAGCATGCGATTAATCATTTGCCAACGATTAATGTCTTGCCAGTCAACAAGTGTGATCGCAACACCTGATGCACCTGCGCGACCAGTTCGGCCAACACGGTGCAAGTAAGTCTTTTCATCGTCTGGACATTCGTAGTTGATTACGTGGGTGACGTCAGCAACGTCAATGCCTCGTGCTGCAACGTCAGTTGCAACTAACACGTCGATCTTTCCGCTGCGGAATGCGCGAAGTGCTTGTTCGCGGGCACCTTGACCTAGGTCGCCGTGCACGGCAGCAGAAGCGAAACCACGATTAGCTAAATCTTCGGCAAGATTTCCGGCCACGCGCTTAGTGCGACAGAAAATCATGGTTAGGCCGCGACCTTCGGCCTGAAGTACGCGAGCCACAAGTTCTGGTTTATCCATTTGATGACAGCGCCAAACGTGCTGTTCGATCGCATCGACAGTTGAAGAGTCACTGGTTGGATCAGATGCACGAATGTGTGTTGGCTGTGTCATGTAGCGACGAGCTAGCGCAACAATTTGTCCTGGCATAGTTGCCGAGAACAACATGGTCTGGCGACTAGCTGGAGTCTTGCTAACCAGAGTTTCAACATCAGGCAAGAAGCCCATGTCTAACATTTCGTCAGCTTCATCTAGAACTAAAACTTTGATTGCGCTTAAGTCCAAGTGACCTTGCTTGATCATGTCGATCAAACGACCTGGAGTTCCAGCAATAACTTCAACACCATTCTTAAGTGCTTCAACTTGTGGTTCGTAGGCCTTGCCACCGTAAAGACTTAGAACGCGAGCGCCCATGTTCTTACCAGCAGTTTCTAAATCGTCAGCTACCTGGATTGCAAGTTCGCGAGTAGGAACAATTACCAGACCTTGCGGCTTGCCGGCATGCTTGAACTCGGCCCATTCTGGATTTTTCGGTGTAATTACCTGAGTGAGAAGCGGAATTCCAAACCCTAAGGTTTTTCCAGTTCCAGTCTTTGCTTGACCAATTAGATCTTGGCCAGACATGGCTAAAGGCAAAGTCATTTCTTGAATTGGGAAGGCATCAACAATGCCCTTGCTGGCTAATGCCGAGCAGATGTCTTGGGGAACGCCGAGATCGGCAAAACTAGCGATGAGAAAACTCCTGGTAGATATACGGCAAACACGTACATTTTCGTGGCCGACTTCAATTGTACCCGTTTATCGCCTACCCTTAAGCGTTGTGACTACTCCTGCCGTTATTGACCTTCTGGGTGTCCTCGCATATGGCGAGTTAGTAGCCTTTGAGCGCACTGCTGCCGATGCGAGCCTGGCTCCTACATTGGAAGATAAAGCTGCACTTGCACAGATGGCGGCTAAAGAGTTCGCACACTTTGAACAGATTTCTGCTCATTTAACTGCGCTCGGCTCCGATCCAATTGCAGCCATGCAACCGTTTGTTACTCCACTCAATCAATTTCATAACACGCTTACCCCGCGTGATTGGCTAGAAGGATTACTTAAGGCCTATGTAGGTGATGGAATCGCAAACGATTTCTATCGTGAGATTTCTTCGCACATGGATGCGGAAACTGCAAAGTTAGTTACAGAAGTTTTGTCTGATGTTGGCCATGCTGAATTTGCAGTGGATCGAATTAAAGCTGCTATCGAACAAGACCCTAAGGTTGCGGGCCGGTTAGCGCTATGGGGCAGACGCCTGATGGGCGAAATGATTAGCCAAGCAACTTTGGTTGCGGGATCACGTCCGGCATTACAAGAACTTTTCTTACGCTCACCTAATGGCGAAACATCAGTAACAGCTAATGAGTTAACGGCAATGGTTAATCGACTGACTGTCGGCCATGCAAAGCGAATGGATGTGTTAGGACTTGCGTCCTAAAAAATTAAGAAGTAGTTGCGAATCCCACACGACCAGCAGCTTGCGCGCCGATTTCGATGAAAGCGATTTTGTCACCAGGCACAATTACGGTTCGGCCTTTTTCGTCAGTAAGCGTCAAAAGTGAACCATTTGCAAGAGCGGCATCAACAGACTTCTGAACTGCAGCTAAAGTTTCGTTGCTTTCAAGAACAACTTCACGATTTACGTGCTGAATACCAATTCGAATTTCCATGCCGGCTTCTCCAAAAGTTTTATGCGGTTAGCAATGAGTCTACGTTAACTGATGCGATTTTCTAGGTGAAGTACGTCAGCCTCGGGCGAACTAGCTTTTGCATTAATTGCGCTTAATCCGTTCCAAGCCAAATCAAGAGTTTGGGAAATCGCAAGCTCCATGGAGATTGGTCGGCCAAGTCGAAGCCAGCGCCAGGCTGCCGCTTGAGCCATGCCGCAAAGTCCACCGGCCAAAATGTTAGCTTCACCAATTGATTTGCCGGTTTGGTTTGCAACTTCAGTTCCAACAACGCGGGAAACTTGGGCGACTACGTCTTCTACCCGAGCACGAACTGCATGATTCATAGTGAAGTCAGATTCAAAAATTAATCTAAACCCATGATCAGCATCGTCGACTAATTTGAAGTAACAGGAAACGGCCGCTTCAAGACGGTTGCGATTTCCTTCAGCGGAATCGATGGCATCGGAGATTTGTTGGACAATCACTTCAACACGTTCATCCAGAATTCCAAGGTAAAAATCTTCTTTTGAAGAAAAATGCTGGTACAAAATGGGCTTACTTACACCGGCTCGCTTAGCGATGTCATCCATTGATGCCAGATGGAACCCTTTTTCGGTGAATACCTCTAGACCAGAAACCATGATCTGGGTTCGCCGAGTCGAGTTCGTGGAGACCGGGACTCCACCCAAATCTCCATCTTGAGATTTAAGGGCCTGGCCGAAAAACGGGACTTCATCCATGGCTCTTACGTTAGGGGTTGGGGCTTCACCTGTCCGACCGACTGTTACATTTCCGCAAAAACCTTGCGATAACTGTCCACGATTTATCGCGATTAAACATGAAACCGAAAAACAGGGTTGGATAGAGACATAACGTTCACAGGAGTCAAAATGTCTTTACCCCCATTAGTTGAACCAGCCGCAGAGCTGACCGTTGATGAAGTGCGTCGCTACAGCCGCCACTTGATCATTCCTGATGTCGGCATGGCAGGGCAGAAGCGCCTGAAGAATGCAAAAGTCTTGTGTGTTGGCGCAGGTGGACTTGGAAGCCCAGCGCTTATGTATTTAGCTGCTGCTGGTGTTGGCACTTTAGGCATTGTCGAATTCGACACCGTTGATGAATCAAACTTGCAGCGTCAAATCATTCACAGCCAAAGTGACATTGATCGTCCAAAGGTTGATAGCGCCGCTGACACGGTTAAGGGAATCAACCCTTATGTAAATGTGATCAAGCATGAAACTCGACTTGATTCAACGAACGTAATGGAATTATTTGCGCAGTATGACTTGATCGTTGACGGCACAGATAATTTCGCAACACGTTACTTAGTAAACGATGCATGCGTATTGCTGAACAAGCCATACGTGTGGGGTTCGATTTATCGTTTCGATGGTCAAGCAAGCGTCTTCTGGTCCGAACATGGTCCGTGCTACCGATGCCTTTACCCAGAACCACCGCCTCCAGGAATGGTGCCATCCTGTTCTGAAGGTGGCGTACTTGGTGTGCTTTGTGCATCAATTGGTTCAATTCAAGTTACTGAAGCAATCAAGGTGTTAACTGGAGTTGGCGATCCACTTGTTGGCTCGCTAATTGTGTACGACGCATTAGAAATGACTTACCGCAAAATCAAGATGCGCAAAGATCCAAACTGTGCAGTCTGTGGCGAAAACCCAACTGTTACCGAATTGATTGATTACGAAGCATTCTGTGGCGCAGTATCGACAGAGGCAGCTGAAGCAATTGTTGATTCAACAATCAACGTCAAGCAGCTCGATGAAATGTTGAAGGCTCGGGAACGTGGCGAGAAAGACTTCTTACTCATCGATGTTCGCGAACCAAATGAATATGACATTGTTAGCATTCCTGGCGCTGTATTGATTCCAAAGAATGAATTCTTGATGGGCGATGCTTTAACCAAGATGCCAACCGACAAGCAAATCGTTTTGCATTGCAAAGTTGGTGGCCGATCAGCTGAAGTATTAGCGGCGGTTAAGGGTGCGGGCTTTAAAGATGCCATCCACGTTGGTGGCGGAATTCTTGCTTGGGTCAGCCAGATCGAACCTGACAAACCTTCTTACTAATTCGAACTAGAGATCACCAGTTCGCTGCAGATTCTGGAAAGCAAACCAACCAGGAATGGTTGGAATCCAGAACGTCATTAAGCGGAATACCAAGGTTGCGGAAATTGCGATGCCTGGATCGATTCCAGCTGCAGTAAGACCGGCAGCAAGGGCGGCTTCAACGGCTCCCAAACCACCAGGAGTTGGCGCGGCTTGACCGACAACCGAACCTGCCAAATAGACCAATGCAATCGCAGCTACGGATGCATCTGTAGTGAAGGCGCGAACCGAGGCGACTAAGCATGCGCAGTAAGCGATGTTTAGGAGCAATACGCCAAATACTCCGGTTACCAGCTTTGCTGGTTGATTAGCCAGCGAGGAAAGCCGGGGCAGTACCTGGGAAAAAATCGGCTGAATCTTTTCAGTTGCCCAACGCCGCACATTAGGAATCGTGAACAGAGCCGAAGCTGAAAGCGCAACCACCAAGAACACGATGATTGCGGTGCGCGGTGGGCGGAAGGAAAAGTCGCTTGAAGTTCCAGCCACAATTACCGCAATAAAGAGCAAAAAAATGTGACTAAAAAAGGCCATTGCTTGGGCAACTGCAACGCTGGCCCCAGCTAATGCGGTGTGCATACCTTGCTTTGAAAGGTACCTAACATTGATTGCAACAGACCCCAAGGTTGGCGGGGCTACCAAAGTTGCAAACGATGCAGCCCATTGAGCCTGGAAAGTTTTCCAAAAGGAAAGTCGCTCGGGAACAACACCAGAAAGAGCTAACGTCGCCGCAACGTAAGTGAGCGCAGAAAAACCTAAACCAATTAATAGCCAGCTTGTGTTGGCAACTCGGAATACCTCAGCGAAATTGACCTGACCGAGTTGCGTTAATAGAAGGTAAGCCGCAATGGTTCCAGCAAAGATGGTTACTAAAGTTCTTGGCTTTACTCGCTCAATTTCAATTTCTTCGACATCAGTTTCGGGAAGGTTCTGCAAAATTGTGGCGCGAAGCGTTGTAAGCAATTCGCGATTTTCTTTTAGCTGGGCACGAGTGTTTGGTGAAAGTGCAACCGGTTGCAAGGCAGGCAAAGCGCGGGCCAGGCCAGCATCTCCTAACACAACCCGACCGGCTTGAATTGCGCGAACTGGATCAGCAGCAAGGGAAAGTGTTACGAGTGCTTCCGCAAGATCAATTCGTAGTAAAACTTCAGAAGCAGCAATCGTTCCGTCTTCAAGACCTTGAATGTAAACCTTGCCGTCGTTTGCCTGCAAGAAGTTTTCTGCGATCAAAGCGCGATGTGCGATTCGAGCGGACTGTAAATCGCGCACGATTTCCCAGGCCCCAGCAAGCTCGGCATCGCCCAGCGTGTGCCCAACTGAATCAAAGGTACGACCTGGAACATGTTGAAATGCAAGTACTGCAGCATCTGGTCCAACTTCGGCAACTGCAATTAAGTGTTGCGTTGGAATTCCAGCAGTAGAGATTGCCCAGCTGTTAAGTGCGATTCTTTCAAGGCGCCGGCGCATTGAAGTTCCAGAACCTGCGGAATCATCGCGTAGTCGTACGGAACGATAAATTGCTTGAGCTAAACCAGCGCCTTCGAGGTCGCGATCTAACACAATCAAATCAATGCGCTGGCCATCAGTTGTGCTGGCATCGTATTTTCGACCAGACTCTAAAACTTCCGCAGCGCGAAGCAAAGTTAACGGTAAACCAAGTGCTGTCATTGCCTTTGCAATTTCATTACCTGATGGGCGAGTGGTGTCAGTTCCAAGTAAGTAGCGAATCAATAAACCAGTTGCCCAACCAGCAAGTAATGAAATACCAAGACCAGCAGCGGTCACACCACCACTGACAATGTTTGCCAAAGCAATCGAGCCGATAACAATTCCGGCAACTACATTCCATCGTGGGCGAGACATGATTCGAGCCACGGTTGTGAAGGCAGCTAAACCACCAACAACAATGCTGAATGGAACCGCAGTTGCGGGATCGGTAGTGCCAGCGAACGTGAGAAGCAATCTCTCAGATCCCGACTGAATCAACGCCCACGAAGAAGTTGAAAGAATTACAACGGTCACCAACAGAGCAGCAATTGATTCAACGAGTTGGCGGGTGCGCTTTCGAATCAATAGATCAAGCGCAGCAGCGGCTGGAAAAATCAGTGCACCGAAACCACTGACCAAGTTTGTGATCAGAATGATTGGTCCCGGCAATCGATTAGCGCCTTGTGAAATGTCTTGATCGATTCCAGTCGTTGTACTTTGAGCCAGAAACGCTAAAAGGCCGACAACAACAATCGCGATAACCGTGAAGGCAAAGCGAGCTAGGTCGGCTGGTCGACGCAATCGACGATCTATGACTGCGTCTTCGATGACCAATGTTGAGTTAGATGCCGTTGGTGCCACGGACATCCCCCAATCAAAAGGCCAATTAAAAGTACTTACTCCAATAATCTTGCCTTAATAATCGGGGAATGCGAAAGCCTGCCGCAGATTTGTCACTGGTACATGGTGGAATAAGGAGCAATGACTCGCTTAATCCTTGATCGCACCCCGGCATTGCCTTATGTTGCGCCGATCCTTGATGAGGACCAACTTCGCGTTGTGAATCATCGACATGGGGCAATGCGTGTTCTCGCGGGTCCAGGTACGGGCAAAACCACCACTTTGGTCGCGGCAATGGCGGCTCGACTTTCAGGACCAGATGCGTTGCATCCAAATCAAGTGCTTGGTTTAACGTTTGGCCGTCGCGCGGCAATTGATTGGCGCGATCAAGTTACTGCGGCTGTTGGCGGTGGCGTAGTGCCACTTGTGAGCACGTTCCATTCCTTTTGTTACGCCTTAGTCAGACAGTTCCAATCTGATGAAGCCTATGTTTCGGCAACTCGACTATTGTCCGGCCCTGAACAACAAGTTAGATCCCGACAACTTTTTGCGGATGCAATTACTGACCAAAGACTTAATTGGCCAGAAGATTTAATGCCAGCAGTTGGCACCAGGGGATTAGCTGAAGAAATTCGCGCAGTTATGTCGCGCACTCGATCGCACATCATGGATCCCGAAGATTTAGTAAGACTTGGCAACGAAACTGGAAGACAAACTTGGGCATCAATTGGTGTCTTCATGGATGAGTATTTAGATGTCTTGGATGCGGAAGGCGTTTTAGATTACTCAGAGTTAATTCATCGCGCCGTTCTATTAAGTCATCGCCCAGACGTCCAGGAATATTTACACAAAACATTTAGTGCAATTTATGTTGATGAATATCAAGACACCGACCCAGGCCAAGTTGCGCTACTTAAGGCAATGGTCAACGTTGATAGCGCATTAGTTATTGTCGGCGATGTTGATCAAGCCATCTATGGATTCCGTGGCGCGGATGAAGCCGGCATCAGAAACTTTGAAACAGAATTTGAATCGGTATTTGCTAAGCCGGTTGAAAACGTTGTACTTTCAACTTGTCGCCGCTTCGGCGCAGAGATCCGATCCGCTGCAAGTGCAGTGATTGGTGATCGAATTCCAGCCGGCTTCAATTCAGTTGATATAAATAAGCACCGCAATCCAAAATGCATTTCTGAAAATATTGGCGAACTTAAGATCAAAACATTTGATTCACCTGGTGCCGAGGCATCGCATATTGCAGACCTGATTGCCCGAGCTCATGCAAATGAAAACTTGCAATGGTCGGATTTCGCAGTGATTGTTCGATCTGCGGTCGTTTCCATCCCAACCATTTACCGAGCATTCGTTGCCGCCGGAATTCCGGTTGAAGTTGCTGCTGATGAAATTCCACTTCATCAAGACCCAGCTGTCTCACCATTAGTCACTGCACTTCGCATTATCGATAACCAAAGGCATGCCACCGTTGAAGTCGTTGCAGATTTACTTAGTGGACCATTGGCCACAATCGATCCAGTTGACCTAAGGCGATTTGGCAGTTACCTGCGTATGGCCGATCGAACCGCGGATCATGCACCGCGGCCAGCTTTAGTGCTAATCGGCGAAGCACTGCTTGACCCAAAGCTGTTACTTGATGTGCCACCTGGCAGACACGATTCAGTCGTCGCTGCGATTCAAAAAATCGGAACTGTCCTAATTGACGCTCGCAAGCAAATGCAATCAGGAGCCAGTCCGCATGAAGTTCTTTGGAGCATATGGCAGGGAACTTCATGGCCAACGCGACTGCAAGAGCAAGCATTGGGATTTGGTACCCAAAGCACTCGTGCGCATCGAGATCTTGATGCAATATGTTCACTGTTTGATTTAGCGAATCGATTCGTTGCCCGAGGTAGAGGCAAAGATTTAACTAATTTCCTGGACGAAATTGAAGCCCAAGAGATTCCAGCTGAAGCGTTAGCCGAGAACGATGTTCGCAATGATTCGGTTCGGTTATTAACTGCGCACCGATCTAAAGGCTTGCAGTGGAAGTATGTAGTGGTCGCTGGGGCACAAGAAGAACTTTGGCCAGATCTTCGCCAACATCAGACTTTGCTCCAGTCAGATCGCATCGGTCCAAATTCGGAGTTGATGCCACTGACTATGCGTGAGTTACTTGCCCAAGAACGAAGACTGTTTTATGTGGCCCTCACCCGCGCAATGCAAACCCTAATCATTACAGCCACTGACACTTCAGTTCGTGACGATGGCGTAGTACCAACCAGATTCATTACAGACATCGTTGAGACAATGCCACAGGTTGTTGTGGAGCACACTTCTGGTCGCCCTAAGAGACCACTTAGCCCTGAAGGTGTAATCGCAAATTTGCGAAGGATGATTAGTTCGCCTGACACCTCCGAAGCACTCAAACTTGCCGCCGCAAATCGTCTTGCGAAACTACGCGAAACTCATGGGGCGTTGTTCTTCCATGCTGACCCAGATAAATGGTGGGGAGTCTTAGAGCCGACTCAGAATTTGCGACCCGCTAATTCGCAAGTATCAATTTCAGCTTCCGGAATTACTGCGATTGAACATTGTCCAGCTCAGTGGTTCTTGGAGCGAAAGCTAAATGCACTTTCGCAATCGGCAACTCCAATGATTTTTGGAAACGCTTTGCACGCCATCGCACAAGGCTTATCTTCAGGCGAACTCGAGTATGACATCTCAGTAATTGATGAGCAGTTGGATCGACTCTGGCCAGGAATGGGATACGAAGCGGAATGGGAGAGTTCACGTGAACGAACTGCCGCTCATGATGCTTCAGTACGTCTCTTAACTTGGATGCTGAGTCATAAAGATCAGACCAGCATCACTGAGTCGGAACTTTCTTGGAAGACCAAAATTGACGTTGAATCGCCAGATGGTGGCTTACGTGAAGTAGATATTGCAATTACGGGTCGAGCAGATCGAATTGAATTTACTGAAGACGGAATCATGATTTTTGATTTCAAAACAAGTAAAGAGGCCAAGAAGAACAAGGACTTGTTTAAGGATGTCCAGCTAGCCCTTTATGCGTTTTTGTTAGAGCACGGAAACTTCACGCAAGAAGACGTGGTTACAAAGCGGGAACCAAATCAATCAGTGCAAGGTGCTGCTTTAGTTCAATTGCGCGTTGGCGAAAAGGACAACTCAGATCTTGCTTTAGTTCAACAAGTTTCGCCTGAAACTCATGATGAAAATTCGGCTACGCCACTTGACCAAAGAATTGGGCAAGCTGCACTAGTAGTTCTAGACGAACAGTACGAAGCGCGTTATGAGGAACAAAAATGCAAACTTTGTAAAGTTCGAACACTTTGTCCGGCAACACCTGAAGGAAAGCAGGTGTTCTCGTGAAAGAAATTACAACAACGGATTTAACAAAAGTTTTAGGATTCAATCCAAGTGCTGAACAGTTAGCCGCAATCGTTTCGCCCTTAGAGCCAAGCATGATTGTTGCAGGTGCCGGAACTGGAAAAACTACGGTTATGGCTGGGCGAATTGCCTGGTTAATCATGACGCAACAAGTCGCGCCGGATCGAATTCTTGGCCTTACCTTCACAACCAAGGCTGCAAACGAATTGCTGACGCGAGTTCGAAGTTTCTTGCCAGCTGCACTTAAATACTTGCCAGATGAATCTGCCTTCGCAGACTTAGGCGAGCCAGTGATTTCGACCTACAACGCTTTTGGTTCCCGCTTGCTAAAAGAACATGCACTTCGACTGGGTCTAGAGCCGGATGCTCGAGTAGTTGTTGATGCAACTCGATATCAACTGGCGATGCGGGTTGTTTGTGAATCGAATTATGACCTTGGCGGACTTGGCTACAGCCCAACAACAGCCGTCACAGAAATGTTAAAACTAGACGAACAATGTTCTAACTATTTAGTTGATCCAAATCAAATCGTTGAAAAGGATTCACAGCGCCTAGTAGGTCTTGAGCAAATCGAAAAGAAGCAAGAACTAACACATGACATGATCAAGACTTGCCAAAAGCGAATTGCCCTTGCCAAGTTAGTCATTGATTTTAGGCAAGCGAAGATTTCAAACGATGTAATTGATTACGCTGATCAAATTCGTCTAGCTGCTCAAGCGGCACAGAGTTCACAACCAATGCGAGACATCCTGAAAGAACAGTTCCACGTTGTTTTGCTGGATGAGTATCAGGACACTTCGTTGTCGCAAAAAGTTTTGCTACAAGAACTTTTTGGTCACGGACATCCAGTAATGGCTGTTGGAGATCCTTGCCAAGCGATTTATGGTTGGCGTGGGGCCGAAATCACCAACATGGAAAACTTCAAAACTGAATTTGAACGAAATGTTGCTGGGAATTGGGAGCCGGCCCAGATTTATAAGTTAACGGCGAACCGACGTTCAGGAAACAACATCTTGACTGCCGCTAATTCACTTAGTAATAAATTGCGTGAGATTCACCCAGAGATTGTTGAACTGGTAACTGCGGATGATGCAAAACCAAAGGGCGAAATCCACACTGCACTACTTCAAACCTTTGCTGATGAAGTTGAGTGGGTTGCCGATCAAATTTCTAAAGTTAAGCCAGTCAAGAGCTGGAATGAAGTTGCGGTCTTATTGCGCGAGAAAAAGAATGCTCAGTACTACGTTGAAGCGTTGGAAGCTCGGGGGATTCCAGTGCAGGTTGTTGACCCAGGTGCGCTGGTCAATCTTCCTGAAGTTCGCGAAGTAGTTAGCTATCTCGAAGCAATCTACGATCCGACTGCAAATTCAGCATTGGCTCGAATTTTGCTAAGCCCTCGTTGGCAAATCGGCTCCCGTGATCTGGCCATTCTTGGAAGGCATGCCGCTGAACTAGTTCGCGTTGATGTCACCCCGGAAATGCCTATCGATGTTCAGCTCGATCACATAGTTTCCGCAGTAGATAAATCTCAGCGCGTGAGTTTGCTCGATGCGCTTGAACTTGTGGCCGAAGAAGAGTCACTTCCATACTCACCTGAGGCACGAGTGCGCCTAATTGAATTAGCTGCCCAGCTGCGCACCTTAAGAAAGTTTTGCAATGAGTCGGCAATCGATTTGATTTCCCGAATCATTCGCGTCACTGGCATCGGAATTGAATCGATGATTATCAATTCACCCGAAGGTTCCACTCATTTTGATCGCCTTGCTGCCTTGATCGACTTGGCTGGAAATTTCCGAAATCTTGATGGCGACTCAAGTGTTGCCGCTTTCTTGGAATACCTACGAACCGGTCAAAGGTTTAACTCACTCGTTGAAGCGGATGTAACGCTTAGCGACAATGCCGTAATTGTGATGTCAGTGCATAAATCTAAAGGCCTTGAATTCCCAATAGTTGTAGTGCCTGATTTAACGGTTGGCGTTTTCCCATCAACTCCTAAGGATCGTCATTGGCCAAAGAATGCCTTCCGCATTCCGCCCGATGCGCTTGGCGCTCCAATCAATCCGCTACTCCCTGAATTTCCAAGTGCAACTGGTCCACGTGGTGTTGATTTCAAGGCCTTCACAACCGCAGCTGGTGAACTTGCCACGATTGATGAGCGACGACTTGCTTATGTAGCCATTACGCGAGCGGAACAAAAAGTCATTGCGAGTGGATCTTGGTGGGGTCCAACCCAATCTAAGCGACGTGGGCCGAGCGACTTCCTAATCGATTTACATAATGGTGCAACCAATCCGGATGTGTGGACCGCTACTCCAGACGATGACGCTACAAATCCATTGCTGGCAGATATTCAATATTTATCTTGGCCAGCCCAGATGGAGGCGGATAAGCGGGTGCAAATCCAGCAGGAAGCCGAACTTGTAAAGTCCGCTGCAAAGACGTTGCATGATGAATCTGGATTGACGCAAGAAGAATCTGCGCTTGTTGATTCGTGGGATCAAGATATAGAAGCGCTGGTCAGCCAAGCAACTCAATATGAATCGCTCGACAGATTGGTTCGGTTACCAAGTTCGTTGTCTGCAAGTCAGTTGATTGCGTTAAACACCAACGAAGACGAATTCTTAAAATCCTTAGTTCGGCCAATGCCAAGAAAACCATCAAGTGCCGCAGATCGTGGAACCACCTTCCACTCGTGGGTAGAAACTTTCTATGGCAGAAGAACTTTGATTGACGCTGAGACATTGCCGGGCGCAATGGACGATGAAATCTACACAGACGAACAGCTTCAGGCACTTAAGACAGCGTTTGAATCCGGACCATTTGTAGATAGAACGCCGGCATCGCTGGAATTACCATTTGCTTTGGTATTGGGTGGAAGAACTTTGCGCGGCCGCTTAGATGCATTGTTCACGGGAACACTTGAAGACCCAACAGCAAGCGATAACTGGTTAGTAGTTGACTGGAAAACCGGAAAGCCAGGATCGGCCAATGATCTACAGTTGAGCATTTATCGCCAGGCTGCAGCGCTAACACTTGGTGTTAATCCAGATCAGGTTCAAGCGGTTTTCTATTACGTGGCTGATCAGGTAATAACCTCACCGGATACATTGCTTTCACTTGATGAGTTAAGTGAACTTATTTCGTAATTTCAACTACAAGTGCGCAGTGATCACTAATTGCTAATGCCATAACTTCAGCAGATGCTTTAGCGCGCTGAATTGTTTCTTCAGTTAGTCCGCGGGAAATTACGTGATCAAACTGAATCCGTGGCTTAAAGGTTGGGTATGTAGGTAGCTCGGCTAGCGAGTCCCATCGAGAAACCAGCTTTGCCGTTTTTCCAGGAAGATTAAAGTCGCCAAAAATAATTACCGGATTTGAACGCGCACTTAGGTGTTTCGTTAGTTTGCGTAACTGCTTAACGTTGAAGCCTGGAACGAAACTCAAGTGCGCTGTAGCCACGGTAAACAAACCAAGCGGAGTTTCGACATCGGCAATGATTGCTACTCGCGGCTCATCTGCAACTTTGATTACTCGCGGGCGAGGATTACTGGGAACTAGCAATGGCAAAGATAACGGTGCTGCTTTAAATCTCATGACTTCGATGTTGCTCATTGGATATCGCGAAGCTAAGCCAACTCCATAGTGAGGTTGATCTTGCTCTTGTTCTGAATGCTCATGCGAGTGAATGTGCGAGTCAGTTGCTCCTTCCCAGGATTCACCTGGGGTACCGGTGATTGCAGGAGCGTAAACCCAATAGGGAAGTCCCATTGCGTCAGCAATTGTTTTTGTTTGATGTTCAAGGTTGCTGCGCTCTTGCTGCCTATCAACTTCTTGCAAACCAATCAGGTCTGCCGAAATGGAACTGGCAACTTGAGCAAGATCTGGTGCCTCACTTGGATCAACGAGCGCGATTCCATGCAGCAGGTTCCAGGTAGCAACTCTCATATCTGCAGACTATGCGCAGGAGCGTAAGATCGCTATTTGTGGACACATTAATGAACGATTTACCGCTGGCGCGATTTACTGTTGATCGCTTGGCTGAATTACGTTCGAATCCACAATGGTTTGAGCAAGCCTGGGCCGCAGATAACACCAGGGTTTTAGTTCTGCATGAACGAAGCATTCCAGTGACCGATGAACTTTCAATTGTTTGGGTGAAGCCTTGGTCGCTAAAGATGTCGCAGTCCGAAGCGCAGGAAGTTGCCTTGTTCCTTGGCGCTGATGAAGATCACACTTACATTGCAATCATGGAAGACGAAGTCGGATTAACTGACGTTAACTGGGCAAGCCTTCGCGATGTTGGTGCAGCGCTTTCAGCTAAAGATGTCGGATTGGCCACAGCAGCTATCGCACTTTCGGCTTGGCATGAAGGTCATCAATTTTGTCCTAAGTGCGGAGCGAAAACTGAAGTCGCTATGGCTGGCTGGTCTCGTAAATGCAACGTTCATGATTCTGAGCATTACCCAAGGACTGAACCAGCAATGATCGTTGCTGTTGAAGATCTTGCGGGGCGCATCTTGTTAGGTCGACGTCGCGAATGGCCAGAAGGTTGGCTTTCAACGCTTGCTGGGTTTGTTGAAGCAGGTGAGTCTTGTGAAGCAGCAGTGATTCGCGAAGTTTATGAAGAATCTGGAATTCATGTTGACCTGCAGTCGCTTAAATACATGGGTTCGCAGCCGTGGCCATTTCCGGCTTCGTTAATGCTGGCCTATCGCGCAGTTGCGACCAGCACTGAAGTTGAAATGCATGATGAGGAAATGACAGAAGTGCAATGGTTTTCCAGAGATGAATTTGTGGCTGCCTGCACCGCCCAAACTTTAAAGCTTCCAAGTCCAGTGTCAATCGCATTTAGACTTATTCAGTCTTGGTACGGTGAAGACATACCAATGCAGTGGTGTCGTAGTTAGTATTCAATTCTCAGTTAACGAGTTCGGAGAAATCATGAGTGACAAAGTAACCATGTACAGCACCCCATGGTGCGGCTACTGCCAACGTTTGAAAGCTCAAATGGGCCGTGAAGGTATTGAGTACAACGAAGTAGACATTGAGCAGGATCCAAGCGCTGCAGATTTCGTAATGAGCGTTAACGGTGGCAATGCAGTGGTTCCAACCTTGGTTTTCCCAGGTGGCGAAACTCGAACCAATCCAAGCATTGGCGAAGTTAAATCCTTACTAGGACTGTAAACCTGAAGATATCTGCGATGTCCCTGCCGAGACTGTCGTAGGGGCTTGGCACAATAGGGCAGTGCCCGACATTCTTGATGCTCTCGATGACCAGCAGCGCGCTGCGGCCGAATGCGTGTCTGGGCCGGTAGCAATTTTTGCGGGTGCTGGTACAGGTAAAACTCGAACAATTACACACAGAATTGCTCATGCCGTAGCAAGTGGCGTACATGATCCAAGCCAAACATTGGCAGTTACGTTCACCACTCGAGCTGCTGGAGAACTCAGAAACCGTCTCGGTCAACTTGGAGTCTCAGGTGTTCAGGTGCGCACTTTTCACAGCGCCGCATTGCGACAACTTAGATTTTTCTATCCGCAATTTTTTAATTCGAGCCTGCCGGATTTAATGCCAAGTAAGTTCCGCTTTGTCGCAGATGCTGCGACTCTTTGTCGAGTTGCCAACGACAAGGATTCAATTCGGGATTTAGCCGCTGAGATCGAATGGGCAAAAGTAAATATCCTTTCCCCAGATGCATATCGCGAAAAAGCAGTTCAAGTTCGCCGCGACTTAAGTGGCGATCTGACTATCGAAAAAGTTTCGAAAGTTTTTGAGGCTTACTTAACTCGTCTTGATGAAGCGCATGCGATGGATTTTGAAGACGTGCTTTTGTTAACGACAGCCATGATGGAAAACTACCCAGAAATGGCGACTGCAGTTCGAAAGCAATATCGACACTTCACCGTCGACGAATTTCAGGACGTTAGCCCGGTTCAATTTGAATTACTAAGTCTTTGGTTAGGCGATCGTGACGATGTTTGTGTCGTTGGCGATCCAGCACAGACGATTTATTCATTCTCTGGAGCAACCTCAAAGTATTTAATTGACTTCAAAACTCACTTTGCTCGCACTCAAGATTTTCAACTAAGTCATTCATACCGAAGCACTGAACCAATCGTTGCGGTAGCAAATCAAGTTCTTGCAAAAGACGCCACCAGCCCAGTTCGACTTGTCTCGCAACGAGGTAAGGGGCCAGATGTTTCGTTGACTGCTTATGCCAATGACGAAGAGGAAGCCAAGATAATCGGCACCCAAATTTTAGAACTGATCGCAAAGGGAATTGCGCCACGCGATATTGCGGTTCTGTATCGCATCAATAGTCAGTCCGAAATTTTTGAAGCGGAGTTAAGCGCTCTTGGTGTGCCAATTTCGCTTCGCGGTGCGGAACGTTTCTTTGAGCGCGCTGAAGTTAAGAATGCGCTATTGAATTTACGTGCCGGCCTACATGTAACTGGAACTAAAGCCATGGCTGAAACGGTTCGAGATATCTTGAGCTCGGTTGGATGGCGAGCGCAGGCTCCAGACAGTGGCCGAGCAGCTCGAGAAACTTGGGAATCCTTGAACACCATCGTTGATCTAGCTGATGAACTACAAGTTAAAGATCCAGCGGCCCAACTTCCAGACTTTGTGAAGTCTCTGGATTTGAGAAGTGAAATGGAATTCGCGCCAAGTGCCAATGCCGTGACCCTGGCGTCGATTCACGCGGCTAAAGGCTTGGAATGGGATGCAGTTTTCGTTGTGGGTGTCAGTGAGGGACTACTTCCAATATCGCACGCTTCTACGGCTGCTGAATTCAATGAAGAACGCAGGTTGTTGTACGTTGCAATGACCCGAGCAAAGACACACTTGAATATCTCGTGGGCTAAATCTCGCCACACAGATGGCAAGGGATATCGCGAACAATCAACGCTGTTGCGCGACTTAAAGTTCTAACTCTTAACTTCCTCAGCAAAACCTGGAACCCACTGCGCGAACTCATCGCGAACCGAGAACTCAGATTCCAGCTGACACAGCACGCCAATACTGCCAAGCCAAACTCGATGAATCATTACGTAGTTCGGCGGCAAGTTAATCTTCATGCCAATTGACCAGTCCGCATTGCGTGGGTCACTTGTACGTTCGAACTGTTCCCGAATCCAGTCACGACTGTGCTTGAACACTGGTACTTGAGCAGGTTCAGTGAACGGACCTAGGTAATCAAGTAGCGACTGCGGATCCAGTTCAATACCAGGACGGATAAATCCTTCTTCGCGCAAACCAGCAACAACGGATTCAGAGTCTCCAACCAGCGCAATCTTTAGCAGCGTTCCCATTGCAGGTGGTAATCCATCAGGAAGATCTGCAGTTGCTCCAAAATCTAGAATTGCGAGTCTGCCATCAGGCATGACTTTAAAGTTTCCAGGATGCGGATCTGCGTGAAGCAATCCGACTTGGCTAGGTCCAGACAGCAAGAACCTCAAATACATCTTTCCAAAGTGATCGCGTTCTTCTTGAGTTCCAGATTCAATTAGTCGAGCAAGAGATTTGCCTTCGACCCACTCGGTCACAATCACATTTTCGGCAGCTGCCAAAACATGCGGAATGAAGTAATCCGGATGACCATCAAAACCAACCGCAAACTTTCGCTGAATTTTCGATTCATGTAAGTAATCAAGTTCTTCGGCAACACAATCGGTAAGCTCGCGCAAAATTGCTCGAACATCAATGCCAGGGAAGAAGCCCGCAAACAATCTGCCAAAGCGAGAAAGCTGTTGCAGGTCTGCAAGTAGCGCGCCTGATGCTCCTGGGTACTGAATTTTCACAGCAACATCGCGGCCATCATGCCAAACTGCGCGATGGACTTGTCCGATTGAGGCAGCGGCAGTTGGTTCGTCATCGAATGATGCAAAGCGGTCACGCCAGTTTTCGCCGAGTGACTCCTCTAGAACTTGGTGGACAGATTCGATCGGCATTGGTGGCGCAGAGTCTTGAAGTTTTGTTAGTGATTCTCGATAAGGCCCGGCGACATCATCTGGAAGTACGGATTCAAAGACGCTCAGCGCCTGTCCCAGCTTCATAGCGCCACCCTTTAGCTCGCCAAGGACGCTGAAGATCTGTTCGGCGGTCTTGGCCTGTGCTTGGGCTGTGGCGTCCTGAGCAGACATTCCGCCGAGGCGTTTACCCAGGCCTACTGCGCGACGGCCAGCATGGCGAATCGGCAAGGATGCAATTCGCGCACTTCTGGTTAGGCCACTTTGGGATAAATCGCTCACACCTAATTGTCAGGCAGTTAAGTCCCATCGGCATCCGCAGGAAGGATGAAAGAAGGTGGGATACATCTCACCGGAATCAGCATCTCTGCTCAACTTAAGGAGATGAGGCTCCGATATTTGGCTGCCATCTACCCAGGAACAAACTCTCTGAACGACTTCTAAGGCAGTTCTCAGAATCAGTGAAATCGAAGCACTATCAACAACTGGGTTCTGTGAAATCTGAAGATCAATTAACGGCCATTGCGAATCTTGATCGCATCTGTGCAGATGAAGGCATCGCAAACAAGGTGCCTTACCTGGATGAATCACAGAGCTAACTAATCCAGCCCCAGAACTAGTTGTCGCAAACATGTGTGGAGTGTCCGTTGCCACAAACTGATCCGCACTGATTGCAGAAATCCAAGGAAAGTCTGCCCGTTGATCTGGCAGCAATATTTCAATGCGTTTGTTTGATTTGTAGCGAAGTTCGTTTTTGTGCGAAGCAGCACCACGAATCATTCGTTCAATCAAGCTCTTTGCCGCTGTATCTCGCCGGATTCCGATGTCTAGCCGTGAGGCGCCCCAAGGAGTTAGGTCAGATTCACTGACGATGGCTGAATCATGAACTGTGATGTTTGGAAAACCAGCACTAGCCATCAAGAGGCAAACCGTCATGCCAAGTCGGCCGGCACCTTGGATTGAAATCTCGCACCCAATTCGCTGCTTGATCGCCTCCAAGTCACCAAAAGTTTCCCGGGAAAGGTTCAATCGTTGGATTTCACTTACCGGATTTTGGTGGTCATAGGTGATTGCGACGGGTCCTGGTTCCACTAAGCCAAGTTCAACTAATTGGTTTAAGAAATTTTCACTTGATTGAAAGTTGTGGCCAGCGGATTCCAATTGGCCACAAATTTCAAAAACAGAATGCGCTCCATCAAGAAGCTTTCCAATGATTTGGCCAACCTTTTGATCAATAACTATTGCTGAATCCGGATCAACACCAATTTGAACTTGCGAATTGCCACGCTCATAAAGCCGCACACCAGGCGCGAGTTTGGGATTAGAAATTTTCATTTCTGAATCTTGCTGAACCCAACTTGTGTAAGAAGATGACCTTCCACAAAGCGTTTGTGTTACTTTCCGCGACAGTTTTTTGATCGATAAATAGCTCTTCAAAAATAGTGAAAACTTCCAAGTTAGACATTTGCCCCATGGGGATAAAACTTTTTTCTTTCCACATTCCGTGGACAACATAATGCCTGATGAAAGTGGATATTCACAGGGTCACAATCGTTTTGTCCCCAAGTTGTTCACTAGTAATCCCCAGGTATATCGGCATCTATCCCCAGTTAGTCCCCAGCCTTGTCCACAGCAAAATTCAATACTTGTTAATTCACGTTGCATTAGTGCGTTACTTGCGCGTAAGTTTCACGAGTTGAAGCTCTCGAGATAACGAGCCGACATTCGCAAGGGGAAGGCGAATGTTCGAGCACGCGGCTCGAGAGCTTCATCATTTTCGGCAGACCTCTGGACTAGCCTGAATGCTGTGACCGGACAAAATCAGCCATCGCTATTCGATTCTGGCGACGACTTTTCTGTCCCCGAAGTGGATTCCGCTGATGCTGGGGAATTTGTCTATAAGCGAACTGATTTATCTAAAGTCGAAATTAAACGCAGTAAGCGAGCAAAACGGAACGTAACTGCTTATCGCGATAACGACAAAACAGTTGTCACCGTTCCCACCAGAATGGCAAAGCGCGACATCGATGCATACGTTACCGAGTTAGTTAATCGGCTAGATGATCGTGACGAGCGAACCAGTTCCCAAGAATCATTGGAACAGCGTGCTCGGGTCCTTTCAAAGAAATATCTAGGGCAAGATCTTTTTGAAACTCATAAGGTGCCCGTAAAGATTCGTTGGGTGACCAATCAAAATTCGCGCTGGGGCTCTTGCACTCCCGATGAAGGCACTATCCGCCTGTCACATCGGATGCAGCGAATGCCGAGTTATGTAATTGATTCAGTGATTGTTCACGAGCTGATTCACTTGCTTGTTACAGACCACAGTCCGGCATTTTATGAATTTATGAATAAGTATCCGCAACATGAAAAAGCGAAAGCGTATCTAGATGGCTATTCTCATGCGCAGCAATATTTCAAGCCGGAATAGTCTTCGTTAAAGCCTTCGATTTAAGAATTGTTCTCTGGATCTTCTTTTGAGGATTCAATCGCCTTGTTAAGTTCCGCCATTAGGTCCTCAGTTCCAGTCGAAAGAAATGCATCGATGTCGTCTATGTCTGAGTCTCTAGGAAGCAAGTCAGGGTGAGACCACAGTGCATCTCGGGCTGCTAAGCCTTGGGTGTCTGCAAGTCGCTGCCATAAGGCCGCAGCTTCACGCATTCGACGCGGACGCATCTCAAGGCCGATTAATCCGCCAAAGACTTTCTCTGCAGGACCACCTTCTGCTCGGCGACGTCGAAACACTTCCTCGAGCGCGCTAGCACTTTGTAGGCGAGTGCCAGCGGCCTGAGTAACGACGACCGTGACCCAGCCTTCAATCAGTGCCAATAGAAGCTCGATGCGAGTTAGTGCAGCAACCTGCTCTGGGGTTTGAGTTGGTTCAAACAGGGATGAGGTCATCATGCTGTTGATGCTGTCTGGATTGGTTGGATCAATCTGAGTCATCGCTTCTTCGATCGCACTGGTGTCGATCTTCACGCCACGGGCATAGTCCGAAATTGCTGCCATCAATTGAGACTGAATCCAAGGAGCTGCCGTAAACAATCTTTGGTGGGCGAGTTCGCGAAGTGTTATGTAGAGCCTGGCTTCAGACTCATCAATTGATAAGCCCTTAATGAATTCATTAGCATTCGAAATCACTAAACCTGGCTTACCGGATGCATTCAATGGAATGCCAACATCGGAGTTACTCAAAACTTCGGTAGTCATCTGTCCAAGTGCCTGGCCAAACTGTGTGCCAAACATCGTTGCTCCCATAGATTTGGCCATGGCCATGAGAGGTCCGGTGATTGCTGCAAAGTCAGGAGATGCCAAAGTTTCCCGCAGATTTGCAGCGACCTCGTCAGGAAGACTTGAGAGCAACTCTTCAGGAATATTCAGAGCACCAGCATCGTTACCTGAAGGCAGCATGCCAGTCATTACACCTGCCATGGCATCGGCAACTGGCTGCACAACTACTTTCCAGGAATCAAAAGTCGATGCAAGCCATTGCGTGCGAGTTACGCCATTGATGGTGTGACCAGCACTTGGAATCGTGGTTGCATCATTGAGCCACAAATCGGCTAGGTCGGCAGCAGCGCGCAGTTTTTCATTATCGGATTCATTGATTGAGGGGTCGCCAGCTTTTTTCAGAGCCTGATCCGAAGCGGTGTGAGCACTGGTCCAGTTAACAGAGCCACCCGATGGATCGCCGCCGTTACGAAGCATGCGACCCATGTTTTCGAGCATGTCGGCCAGCTCGTTGTTATCGTCGCCACCTGGTGCAAATCCGAACGGAATACTCATAACGCCTACTTTTCTGGTCTTAAGTAGTTTTAAGGTTATGCCCATGTCAACGTTTCGTTAATCATTTTTGCTATTGCTATGGGCGAACAAAACTTTAAATGTTTTCACGTACGCTGTAATCCTTAAGGCTTTGGACTTCAGGGAAGGGCTAGCAAATGCGATTTCGGTTTAAGCCATCTCTGACGTGGTCGTTACTGGTATTGCTCGGAGCTGCAATGTTTATCCCAGTTCCATATGTGATGACCTCGCCAGGTCCGGTATTTAACACCATCGGCGAAGTGAATGACATCGAATTGATTTCCATATCGGGCACTCAGACTTATCCAACTGAGGGTGAACTCGATATGACCACCGTGAGCGAATACGGAGGTCCGCAGGATGGCCTTGATATGTTCCAGGCAATTTGGGGATGGATTAGTCCGGATAGAAAAGTTGTGCCACGCGAATCGGTTTACCCAGAGGGCGAGACTGAGGAAGAGAACACCGCACGAAATGTAGAGGCGTTCAGCACATCGCAAAGTTATGCAATTGCAGCGGCAATGGATTACCTGGACCAACCAATCAACGAACAAGTAATTGTCACGAGTGTTGGGTTAGATACTCCCGCCCAAGACAAGCTGCGCGCGGGCGATGAAATTTTGGCAGTGGACGGCGTCCAAATGAAGACGCCAGAACAAGTTGTTGATGCGGTGCGATCAAAACCAATCGGAACCGATTTGAACTTCTCGGTAGTACGTGACGGCTCCAAGTTAGACGTAGTAGTTACTTCGAGTAATCGGCCAGATGATCCTGCTACCGATCAGGATGAAACGACAATTCCTTACATCGGAATTGGAATTGATTTGAATTACACAGCGGACTTTGAAATTGAGTTTGGTGTTACTGGTGTGGGCGGACCAAGTGCCGGCACGATGTTTGCTGTTGGAATCATCGACAAGTTAACTCCTGGCGCATTGACGCAAGGCAAAATCATTGCTGGCACTGGAACCATCGATCCTGCTGGAAACGTTGGTGATATTGGTGGAATTCAGCAAAAGCTAATTGGCGCTCGAAATGAAGGTGCCTTGCTGTTTCTAGCCCCACAGGGCAATTGTGACGAAGTTATTGGTCACATTCCAGACGGTTTAACAGTGGCTGCGATTGAGACGCTTGAGGACGCCATGGATGAAATCGAGTCATTTAACAGCGGTGCCCAGGTTACGAGCTGTAGCTAACTTAAAAGCCCCGACTAATCAAGATAAAGGTCGCAGCGATAGTTACGAAGACGGCAAATCCCTTTTGCAGTGTCCTGGCATTTAGTTTGCCTGCTATTGGCGCAGCCAAGAATGAAGCGATGATTGCTGCCAAGGTAAATGCTGCGATTGGAGCAACTGGAACTTCAGTCCAATATTCATAACGCATCAAGAAGGCGATTGCTGATGTGCTTGAAATTGCAACTAGGGAAGTACCGGCTGCGGTTTTAGTTGGAACCTTAAGAATTAGTACTAGTGCGGGCACAATTAAGAACCCACCGCCAACACCAAGTAATCCAGTTAGAACTCCAATAGCACTAGCCACAACAAAAACCAATGGCCATTGCGACTTAACTGGAGCATTGGTTTCCGAAACCGGACCACGCCACATTGCAATTGCGGCACCAAACATCAAGGTCGCAAACAAAATCATTTGAACTGAATCAGGAACAACTTTCACAAGTTGAGTGCCAACGAAAGTTCCCAATATTCCAAGTGCGGAAAATGTCAGGCCAAGACGAACATCAACAGCTTTGGTTTTTAACCGTGGAACGAATCCAGCAACTGCAGCTGAACCTACGATCACCAAAGACGAAGTTGTTGCAGCAACAGTCGACAGACCCATAACAGCAATCAGTCCGGGAACCGCAAGGATTGCGCCACCAGCACCGATGGTGCCCAGTACTAAGCCAATGAAAATGCCAAGGACAATACCCTCTAAAAGCATCATGATTTAAGCGACTTCTGGATTTCCGTTATCGCTAACCATGGCTAATCCAGCTTCATTCCAAGCTTTCATTCCACCTGTCATGTTGAAAACATTTTCCAATTGCCCAGCCACTGCGCTAGCTACTTGGCCAGAGCGGTTGCCGGAGCGACAAATAAAAATCAGAGGCTTGTTAGTTGGCAGAGCATTGATATCGAAAGCGCTCATTGGGTTCCAGGAAACATTTTCAGCGTGACCTGCTTCCCACTCGTGAGACTCTCTAACATCAATACCAACTGCGCTACCGCTAGCTATTTGGGCAAATGCTTCTTGCGGAGTTATGTCCTGCATCGTAAATCCTTTAAGCGTTTGCAGTTACGTCGGAAGGTGAAACTGGACCTGCATCCATGTGACCGGTAACGATGTTTAGACCGTCAACAGTTAAACATGCGTCGTAAGGCTCGTTAATTAGGACTGCGGTTCGCTTGGAGTCCTCGATGATTCCAAGGGCTGCAGCAGCGCGGTAAGCGCCTGCACAGTGAACCCAAATTTCGCCATCAGTTGGCAATTCGTTAACCCGACCTTCAAGTTCATGAAGTGGAATGTGAAGTGAAGGTTCAATATGTGAAGCTTCACGCTCACTTGCGCGACGCACATCAAGGACATGTACGCCAGGTGTTCCGATAACGGCTGGAACGTCCTTAAAGCTAACCGCGCGAGTGGATTTGGATTCGCCGAACTCTGCAACGTCACCAACAAACGAACCGGATGGTCGATCGATTCCAATGCGAACTAATTCGCGCTGCGCTTCTGCAATGTCAGATGCCTTATCGGACATTAGGACCAGTTGCTTTTCGTATGGGAACATCCAGCCAAAGTAAGTGGCCATAGAACCGTCTATGCCAAATGACATAGTTCCTGGAACGTGTGCGGCAGCCCATGAACTTCTGGTGCGAAGATCAACGATCCAAGCTCCAGCCTTCATGGCCTTCATAACTTCTTCAGTCGACATTCTGGCCAATTCAGATAAGTCAATTGGACCTGGGCCAGCATGATTCGCAGGTCCCATGTGCTTGTAGTAAGCCGGGAAAACATCTAGACCAGCAAGAGTCTGAACTATGTAGGCCTCTTTCTCTAACAGAAGCGCCGGATTGGTTTTCTTCTCATCGGCAATGGTTGAAGAATCGCCACAAGTTGCAGTTGCTGCACAGAAAGATCCGAAACCATGTGTTGGATGAACGTTCACGCCGTCTTCAAGCATTTCTGCTAAGCGATTTAAGGAACCGTGTTGCAGTCCTGCAAGTTCGCGAGCTTTATCCAAGCCAAGCAAGTCTGGACGACCAGTAGAACCATGAAGCATTGAGCCACCAGTGAATACACCATGTGCCTTTTGCGCGTCATCTAGAAGCGCATATGACATGTGAGTGAAGGTATGTCCTGGAGTATGGATTGCTTGCACTGCGAAATCGCCGATTGTTTCGATTTGCTTGTCGGCAACGGTTACGCGTTCGAAGGTAACAGGATCCATCTCGCTAACGATGTACTTAGCTCCGTGCTCGTGTGCCAGGACAAGGCCACCTGAGACGTAGTCGTTATGCATGTGGGTTTCAACAACTCCACCCAAAGTCAGACCTTCGCGATCAAGGATGGCCTGTACACGATCGATGTCGCGCTGCGGATCGACAGCGAGCGCAGTCTTGCCATCATGTGCGATGTAAGAGCGGTCGCCTAACGTTGGCGTATCCAAATTAATAACGGTTAATGACATGATTCCTCCACTTGGTGATTTCAGTGTATACCCTAGGGGGTATCTACTTACTAACGTCCCACCAGATGGTGGCTAACGCGCGCGACTCCATGGGCGCTTGGGATTCTAGGTATTTGCGAATCTCGGGATCTCGTTTGCTATCTATACAAAGTCGAATTCGCAGAAACCTCACGTCATCTTCGATATCGAGTGGCCTTAATTTAGGTCCTTGCCACAACTCCAAATTGGCAGTTATTCCCATTTCGGCCAGCACCTCAATTAAATCTTGGGGAGTGGGGTTTACCGGGCGATCTAGATCCCAGAATGTCTTCCAGGCATTACGCATTGATGAGAGTGGGTGTTGCTGAGGCAACTCAATAACCACACGTTTTGTGGCATGTGAATCCAATTCGCGAAGAAATGGTTCGATATCGGCAACGTTGTAGGCAACATGATGGCAAGTAACAACATCTGCTTTTGGAGTTTGAGGTGAAACGTCGGGCCAATCGCCGAGGACTTCTTGGTGCGCGAACCCTTTTGTGTTTGCAGTCTCAGAAAACATTTTGAGCATCTCATCCTGATGATCAACGCCAATTACGGTTCCAGCTGGTGGCGCTATTGCAAATGCAGCGATGCCACCACCGC
>JAOATY010000016.1:0-28887 GCA_030157865.1 Candidatus Nanopelagicales bacterium
TTGCCGATGATGTCCGCACCTCATGATGTTGAGCAATCGGTCCGGTTAACTGATGGTGTTTACATTGCTGGCGATTACCGCCAGGTTTCTTCCATCAACGGTGCTCTTGCAAGTGGGCGCCGCGCAGCTGAAGCTTTACTAACCGACGATCTTTAAGCTAACTTCCCTGGTTCAAGTACGGTTTCCTGAACTTCACCGTTACATAGTTCGACTCGATAACCCTTTGCCTTGCTATCTGGGGTGTCGACCACGACCTCGATTGGGTTAGTGCCTTCATAAACCACAGCAGCATGATCATCAGTGGCATACGAAATCGGTAACGTTCCAGCGGAAACTATGGAATGCAATAGCGGCCGACGTTGAGCCTCGGTGTCATAGTGCACGCCATTTCCGTATGGCAGTAACGCTAAGCCGTTAGTCACGGTTTCCAGCTTTGGACCAAATGAATCGGTCGGTCCCCCTACGTGCCAACAAATCGAACCAGCACTGACGCCGCCGAGAACTACACCGCGCTCCCAGGCGTCCTTAGCCGCACCATCAACACCGTGTAAGCGCCAGATCGCTAACAAGTTAGCTACAGAGCCACCGCCGACCCAAACTAAGTCTGCGCGGCCAAATGCTTCATCTACTGGAACGTTTGGTTGCGTAAACAGAGCCAAATGTTCAACATCAACACCTAAGCCAGAAACTGCCTGGTAACTAGTTGCCAAGTAGTTTGGATTGTCGCCGCTGGCTGTCAATACAAACAAAACCCTCGGACGAGTTTTCCCAGTCAGCTCAAGCGCGCGCTTGAAGATCTGACCGGGTGCAACTACTCCCCAGCGGTCGGTTTGAACGAAACCGCCACTTGAGGCAACGATGTGTCGCTGGGTCACGAAGTTGGAGCCTTATCGGCTTCCAGTTTCGCTACATCAACAAGTGGACCTTCGCTCTTTCCAAGCTTGCTTGGCCACCAGATCTTTGCACCGATGTCGTATGCCAAAGCTGGAACTAACAGGCTTCGTACGATGATCGTGTCCAGCAAAACGCCGAATGCAACCGCAAAGCCAAGTTCAGCTAGGAATACCAGCGGCAATGTTCCCAATACCGCGAACGTTGCAGCCAACACAACACCAGCAGAAGTAATAACTCCACCAGTAACCGTTAGACCCTTCAGAATGCCAGGTCGGGTTCCTAGTTTGAGTGCCTCTTCGCGAACTCGAGTCATCAAGAAGATGTTGTAGTCAATACCAAGTGCTACCAGGAATACGAACGTGAATAGTACGAACCCACCATCAGCTCCTGCGAAGCCGAATAGATGCGTGAAAACCAAGTGACTGATACCCAAAGTTGCACCGAACGAAATCACAGTAGTGATAATCAAGAGCACTGGCGCGAAGATGCTTCGTAGCAATACTGCCAAGATCACACCAATCACCAACAGCGCAACTGGAAGAATTAGATTGCGATCGCGCTTGTTTGTTTCCTGAATGTCGAAGTTGACCGCAGTTGACCCACCAACCAATGCGGTTTCGCTCGCCTCTTTAGCGGCTTCACGAATACCAGGAATGTAACCCTGTGCTTCAACGGAGTCAGCTGGCTTATCGAGAGTTACTTCGATTTGAACTAAGCCATCAACAACAACTGGGGTTGGCTCTGGGCCGCCTGGAATAAATGGTGTCGTTGTTTGCTTAACTTCAACTACGCCTTCGGAAGCTGACATCGCTGCAATTAATGCATCTTTATCTGCTTCTGGACCGATAACAATAGTTGGGTCAC
Organism: Candidatus Nanopelagicales bacterium; assembly: GCA_030157865.1. Taxonomy (GTDB): domain Bacteria; phylum Actinomycetota; class Actinomycetes; order S36-B12; family UBA5976; genus UBA5976. The sequence continues at coordinate 1,759 of JAOATY010000016.1, forward strand.
CCGAACCAGCTGGGAAATGCTCTGAAAGCTTTTCAAGTCCAACTACGGAATCTGGATTTCCCGTGAATGCATCAGTCTGAGCTAAACCGTCAGTTTTAAGTTGAGTGGCAAACGACATTGCAATTACCAAGAACAATCCTGTGATGATCCAAGTTGGTCGTGGACGTCGACCGACTAGCCCGGCAACCTTTGACCAAAGTCCGGACAACTTTTCATCCACATCGTCATGCATTGGACGCTTTGGCCAAAAGACCCAGCGACCAACCAGCACAAGAATCGCTGGCAACAAAGTAAGCATGATTAGCTGCGCTGCTAGAACGCCGATGGCAGCAACTGGACCTAAGGAACGAACTGACTTTAGATCTGAAAGGCCAAGTACTAAAAGGCCGGCAATTACGGTGAGGCCGGAAGCAATGATTGGCTCTACGACACCCTTCCAAGCAACCACCATGGCGTCAACGCGACTTTCATAATGGTGAAGTTCTTCTCGGTAACGCGCAATCAACAAGAGCGCGTAGTCGGTTGCGGCACCGATAACCAGAACCGAGAGAATTCCCTGAGACTGGCCATCAAGATCAAGAATGCCTTCTTTTGCCAAAAGGTAAACGATGCCACCAGCAAGTGAAAGCGCAATAACTGAAGCAAATAGCGGAATGATCCAAAGCACTGGTGAGCGGTAGACAACGATCAAAATCAATGCAACAACGATCAACGTTGTGCGAAGTAGATCAGTATCGATAGAGCCGAAGCTGTCGAACAAGTCAGCCAAGATTCCACCAATACCGGTGACATGTGATTCAAAGCCTGCAACTTGATCAGCTTGAGCTCGAATTGCTTTAACTACCTCAGGCAGTGCTGGCTTTTCATTTTCCAATGGAGTTGCCAAAGCGTCGTTATCAAGTGGAATCGACATCAATACGGCTTGACCATCTTGAGATGGAATTGGAATTAGTTGAGCGCCTTCAGCCAAGTAATCAGCAACGGTCGATTCAGTTCCTGGAACTGGCGCAGTTCCTACTACTGCTCCAAATTCGGTTACTGCTGCGACACCGGCAGCATCTGCAGGTCCAGTGAAGATAACCAATGCAGGAAGGATTGAAGTGTCCTGTGAAGTGAATTTGGTGGCTAATTCAGAAGCCTTGGTGGACTCGGCTGATGACGGCAAAAATCCAGCATTGTCATTTTGCTGAACGCTGGAAAGCTTGCCAAATAGCGGACCAGCTACACCACTGATGGCGAACCAGGCAATGATTACGGCAATCGCGCCCCAAAGGATTTTTCTACCCTTGGTTTCAGTTTTATTGGCGCGATGTGATGACTTTTCCGACATAGCTGTGGGGCCTTTGCAGTTAGATGAATCTAGGCTTTAAGTCTAATTCAGATAGGACAAACCGCTGATTTTGCCCCAGTGCCGGGAAATCCTCACATTTAAAGGATCTAGGCTTAAGGCGTGCAAATAGTGGTGGATCGAATTGGGCTTGATGGCAATGCCATTGAGTACCAAGCAGCTTGGGATATGCAACGAGACCTGCATCAAAAAGTTGTGGAACTCGAATCTCCTGACACGATTCTGTTACTTGAACATCCATCGGTTTACACCGCGGGACGCCGAACCGAAGCATTTGAACGGCCTACCGATGGCACGCCAGTAGTTGATGTAGACCGCGGTGGAAAAATCACTTGGCACGGTCCCGGTCAATTAATTGGATACCCAATCGTCCACCTTCCCTCCCCTATGGATGTGGTCTCGCATGTGCGTCGCCTTGAAGATGTTCTGATCGCAACTTGCGCTGACCTTGGATTAGAAACTGCACGCATCAAAGGCCGCAGTGGAGTTTGGGTTTTGGATGAAATTGAAGATCGAAAGATTGCTGCCATTGGTATTCGAGTCGCACAGGGCGTGACAATGCATGGTTTCGCACTGAACTGCAACAACGACTTGGTTTGGTTTGATCGAATTGTTCCTTGTGGAATTCGCGATGCTGGCGTCACAACATTGTCCAAAGAGCTAGGTCGCGACATTTCAATTGAAGAGGTTTCGCTAATCGCCGAAGTGCATTTGCACCGCGTCTTTGATCCGATTGCTAGTGAATATTTTCAGAATGTAGTTTCCAAGTAATGGCTAAATTCTTAGTCTTTGTGTTGAAGGCGCTTGCGATCATCTTCACGCCAATCGCAGTAATTGGTTTTGTGGTTTCCAGGCAAGCAATCTCAGGGGATCAATATGCAGCCGTTATGGAAATACTTGGTTCGCAAAATTCTCCTGGTGCCATCGAGATATTCGGAGCCGATACTCAAACAATTTCTGGGCTTCTGGATTTTCTTGAGGCATGGAGTTTGCCCCTACTCCTTCTGATGGGAATCCTAGGAATCCTCGGATTGATATTAAGTAGCGACAAGTTAGTAGCAACTTTTCGCATCTGTCTTGGTCTGTTCTTCTCGTTTGGAATTTGGGCTTTGTTTCTGTCGCGAAGCCGACAGGCCTTCACTGAATTCATCGGGTCCGCAATATCAGATTTGTCAGCATTAGTTATGGCCGCATTCCTGTCCGAACTGAGCGCAAAACTGCTTAATCTCACCGGACTATTGGCGCTTCTATTTGCCACCCTTGCTTCTGGTTTCTGGCTAGCTTCAAATCGACGCAAAGCACGCGGCCGAAACTCTCTCAACTAGACTGCATGTTGTGAGTACGCCATACCTGGATCAGCCTGAAGGCAAAGCCGATGGTCCAAAATTGCTTCGCATCGAAGCCAGAAACTCCCTTGTCCCAATTGAGCGCAAGCCGGAATGGATCAAGACCAAGCTAAAGACTGGTCCTGAGTACACCCAAATCATGGACTTGGTTAAGTCCGAAGGTCTTCACACCGTGTGCCAAGAAGCAGGCTGTCCAAACATTTTTGAATGCTGGGAAGATCGCGAAGCTACATTCCTAATTGGTGGCGATCAATGCACCAGACGATGTGACTTCTGTCAGATTGATACTGGCAAACCAGTGGATCTTGATCGTGATGAACCACGACGAGTAGCAGAGTCTGTAAAGACAATGCAATTGCGCTACGCAACGGTTACTGGCGTGGCTCGCGATGATCTACCTGATGGTGGCGCGTGGCTTTATGCGGAAACGATTCGCCAAATTCACGAAGTAGTTCCTGGTTGTGGTGTTGAGATGTTGGCTCCGGACTTCGATGGCAAGCCAGAATTACTGCAAGAGGTTTTTGAATCTCAGCCAGAAGTTTTTGCCCACAACATCGAAACAGTTCCCCGCATCTTCAAGCGAATTCGACCTGGCTTCAAATACGAAAAATCACTGGGCGTGATAACCGCGGCTAGAGAATTTGGACTTGTAACCAAGAGCAACTTGATCCTTGGTATGGGTGAAGAGATTTCTGAAGTTCACCAAGCTCTTTCGGACCTTCATGAAGCAGGCTGTGACCTAGTAACAATCACGCAGTATTTGCGTCCATCACTAAGGCACCATCCGGTTGATCGTTGGGTTCGTCCAGAGGAATTTGTTGAGCTAGCCAAGGTTGCGGAAGAGATTGGTTTTGCTGGAGTTCTGAGCGGTCCCCTAGTTCGCTCTTCATACCGAGCTGGAAAACTTTACAAGCAAGCCATTGCCGCCCGAAATACAACTGACGTTTAAGGTAGAGACATGTCATTAAAGTTGCAGGAACCAAAGAAACAACGTTGGTACGTCCAAATCAAAGAAACTTACAAGTTTGCTTCTGCTGAAGTGTCATTCTTGGCTCTTCGCCTATTAGGTGTCTTTGCAGTGGTATTTGGCATCGTATTTGCCATCGGTGTAGCACTTGACCTAACCCTTTTCTTCGGTATTTTGGCATTTGGAACTGCGCTTCTTTCAACCACTTTTTTCTTCGGAAAAATTGCTGAAAATGCTGCGTACTCCTCTATCGCCGGACAAGTTGGAGCTGCTGCTTCAGTTTTGAACGCAATTAGAGGTGCTTGGTTCGTAACACCAGCTGTTGGCGTAGATAAGAACCAAAACATGGTTCACCGAGTTGTCGGTCGCCCTGGCATCATTCTTGTTGGTGAAGGAAGCCGCCCGGGGGTTCTACTTGCAGAACAACGTAAAGCTCACGCTCGTTACGCCCAAGGTGTTCCGATTCACGAAATCATCGTGGATGATGTCGAAGTAACAATTTCTAATCTTCAAAAGACAGTAAAGAAACTAAACAAGTCACTTCGCCCGGCTGAAGTTACTCAAGTCAGAAACCGACTAAAGGCGCTGCCGCAAACCGCTCTTCCAATACCTAAGGGTCCACTTCCACAGGGCCGAAAGATGCCACGTCGATGAACGACATCACAACAACAATTTCTGATTTCTTTGCCAATGTTTCAATGTCTTACCTAATTGGCATGGTTTTGATTGTTATTTTTCTAGTCAAAAAACTAATCAAGTGGGCAATCGTTTTCGCAGTGCTCATGTTCTTCGTATTGCCATACCTTGACGAGCAGGGTTACCTAGATTCCATAAAGGGAATATTTAGTTAACTGCGCGCGCTACTTCGCCTGCGGTTGCAATCCAAACATCGTCATGTGACTTAACGAAAGTTAAGAATCTTTCCAACATCGCTACTCGACTTGGTCGCCCAATGAATTGCGGATGCATAGTCAGCATCGTTAAGCCGCCTAGTCCATGTATTCCCAGAAATTCCTCACGCCAGATTTCTTCAACATCACGAGCTGAGCGAATCGTGCGGTTCCAGTCACTACCAACACTGAACCAAAAATAAGGTGCATCATCCAACATCCACTGCACCGGAAGTTCAACTACTTTGTGCGCTGGATGAACATATGGCTTGATGTCATCCATCATGCTCGAGGAATACATGAAACCATTTTCAACAAGTAAGTCGAATGTGTTTGGACTTACTTCCCAGGATGGTGACCGATAACCCGTCACTTCAACGCCAAACTGCTCAAGTGCTGCTTTGCCCTTTAGTAACTCTTCAAGTTCTTCTGATTTAGAAAGTTTTGTCGGTGATGTGTGGGTGTAACCGTGATGGCCAAGTTCGTGTCCGTGAGCCACAATCTCACGCATCTGATCGGGATAGCGCTCGGCAACTCGACCAGGCGTAAAGAATGTTGCCGGCAATCCCAAGTGATCTAAGGTGTCGAGAACTAATCCAATTCCGACCTTCGCTCCATATGTTCCCTGCGAAAGCACGCCAGGACGATTAGCGTTCTCTGGATTCTCGGCTAACCAAACTTCTTCAGCATCAAAATCAAAACTGATAACGAAAGCAGAATTTTTCCCAGGTGGTAGTTCTAAAGACGGCATGTACCTATCTTGCCCGCATTGTTATGGTTCCCACGGCTTTATCGTGTAAACCGCGACCATCTCGATCCCAAATCAGCGCTGGAACCACCAGGCACAAAAGCGCCGTACGGACTAAAACCTTTAAGAACGTAAGGCGCATCGGGCTGATGGAAATCAATTTGATTCCAGCTAGCCGGTATCCGAAGGATGCTCCTGTTGTTGCAGTCAGCAACAGAACTTCTGCCGCAAAGACACCTAGGGCTGCGGCACCAAACTCACCGGACCCGTAAACCAAGTCCGGAAAGGCTAGATGGGTAACTAAGTTGGCAGCCGTCCAGTCCAGGATCAGGGCCACGATGCGTCGACCCATTCGAGCTACGGAGCCGACTCCTTGTTTAGGTAACCCGAAGCGTTGGCCTGGATACCCAAAGTCCATGCCTTGTTCTTCTAGGGCTGCTTTGGGTCCTGATAGCCACGAACCAATGTCTCTTCTATCCACCTCTTAACCCTAAATCCACAATGGCGTTACTGCTGACTGAGCAGAGCTCGGTTAGTACCCAAAAAACCCGTGGGATTTGCTGTAACAAACACGAAACACTTGGGACACGGCGTTGAAATCGGGTTCCGCTATCGTCAATCTCAGGCCAGAGAACCCTCTGGAAATTGCGGAAAATTTACTGGAGGATCAATGTCCAACCTTGGACTAAAAACCGCCGAAGATGCACTTAAGTACATCAAGGACAACAACATTCGATTTCTTGACGTTCGCTTCTGCGACCTACCGGGCGTAATGCAGCACTTCAACGTTCCTGTTGAGTCTGTAGATGCCGACTTCTTCGCCGGCGGCCAGATGTTTGATGGTTCTTCAATTCGTGGCTTCCAGTCAATTCACGAGTCAGACCTAAAGCTTCTACCTGACATCACAACTGCCTTCGTAGATCCATTCCGCAAGGAAAAGACTTTAGTTATGAACTTCTCAGTTCATGATCCATTCTCAGATGAGCCTTACGCACGTGACCCACGCAACGTAGCTGCCAAAGCTGAGGCATACCTAACTTCAACTGGTATCGCAGACACCGCGTTCTTTGCTCCGGAAGCTGAATTCTTCGTTTTTGATTCTGCTCGATTCAAGACCAGCAACAACGAATCTATGTACCACGTAGATTCCATTGAAGGCGCTTGGAACGCAGGCAATGAATTCAATGCCGATGGCAGCGACAACCGCGGTTACAAGACCCGCATTAAGGGTGGCTACTTCCCGGTTTCCCCAACTGATCAAATGGCTGACCTTCGCGACGAGATGGTTGTACGACTTGCTGAAGTTGGATTACTTGTAGAGCGTTCACACCATGAAGTTGGCACCGCAGGCCAGATGGAAATCAACTACCGCTTTAACACCTTGCTTAAGGCAGCAGATGAAGTAATGCTATTCAAGTACGTCATCCGTAACACTGCTTGGGAAGGTGGCAAGACTGCAACCTTCATGCCAAAGCCGTTATTCGGCGACAATGGTTCCGGTATGCACGTTCACCAGTCACTATGGACAAATGGTTCACCATTGTTCTATGACGAGCGTGGCTATGGCGGCTTATCTGATCTAGCTCGTTGGTACATCGGCGGTATCTTGAAGCACGCACCATCGCTACTTGCATTCACAAACCCAACAGTTAACTCATACCACCGCCTGGTTCCAGGTTACGAAGCTCCAGTTAACTTGGTTTACTCACAGCGCAACCGTTCCGCTTGTCTTCGTATTCCAGTAACAGGAAGCAACCCGAAGGCTAAGCGCATCGAATTCCGTTGCCCAGATCCATCCAGCAACCCATACTTGGCATTTGCTGCAATGTTGATGGCAGGACTTGATGGCATCAAGAACAAGATTGAGCCACATGCACCAGTGGACAAAGACTTGTATGAATTGCCGCCAGAAGAAGCTGCTGACATTCCTCAGGTTCCGTCTTCACTTCCTGAGGTTCTAGAGGCTCTTGAAGCAGATCATGATTACTTGCTTGAGGGTGGCGTATTCACCAAGGATCTAATTGATACCTGGATTGAATACAAGCGAACTGCTGAAATTGATTACGTTCGCTTGCGTCCGCATCCAGCTGAATTTGAGTTGTACTACGACATCTAAGTCATCAAGAAAAAGGCACCGGTCACATCTAGTGGCTGGTGCCTTTTTCTATGCCTGCATTGAATAGAGTCAACCCATGAACTCTGCAAAGCCTGGCTCCTGGGTCTCTCCGGTAACTCCCGAAATGCTCTCGCAATCTGGAATCTCTCATGGCTTCACGCAAACGTTTCATGATGATTTGTTCTGGGATGAATCTAGGCCAGCAGAGAATGGCAGAAACGTAGTTGTAAGTTGCAAGAATGGCGACATCTTGCCGGCACCTTGGAGCGCAGTTACTCGAGTACATGAAATGGGTGGACTCAGCTGGCTAGTTTGTGTTTGGAATGACCAACCGGGCCTACTCTTCTCAGAGAAAACCGATCAAAGAATTTATTGGAAACCGGTTTCCGCAAACCCAGAGCCAGTTACGCCGGAAAGTTTGCCTGGAACACTTGCCAGGTACAGCGACTTTGTAATTCGAGGCAGTGAAATTTGGTGTGTTCGGGAAGTCACTGAAGGCGCAACTACACAGCGAGATCTAATTGCTATTTCCGCGCCGAATCAGATACGTGTCATTGATTCTGCATCTCACTTTTATGCTCATCTTGCGTTGTCACCTGACCAGAATGAGCTGGCTTGGGTTTCTTGGGAGCATCCACAAATGCCTTGGGATGGAACCGAACTTAAAGTCGCCAAGATTGATGACGCTGGAAATCTTTTCGAAAAATCAACGGTTGCTGGTGATGTTGATGAAGCCGTCAACAGTCCTCTTTGGTCACCTGATGGCTCTCTCTATTACATAAGTGATGCATCAGGATTCTGGAACATTTGGGAATTGAATGCGAATGGTTCTAAGCGACAAGTAGTATCGGAATCTGCTGAATGGGCTCATCCCATGTGGTTAGTGGGAACACACCTACTAAGAATTTTGGATAACGGCGATCTTGTTGGAATTCACGGAAGTCCGGTACGCGAGCAAATTGCAATTGTTGATCCAGCCTCAGGCAATTGGCGAAATCTGGAATGCGATCTCACAAATTTCAATCACTTCAGTGCTTATGGGGATCAAGTATTTGCAATTGGTGGTGGGCCTAAGGTCCTTTCAGCTGTAGTTGAACTTTCGTTGTCTGATAACAAGACGGTAAAAACTATTTCTGAAGTTCAAGCACCAATTGACTCTGCATTCCTGCCGGTTGCCCAGGCTCTGACATTTCCAAGTAATAACGGTCGCGAAGTACATGCATTTATGTCGCCAGCAACTAATCCAAATTACGAAAGTGACGAGATCTCTCCGGTCTTGATTACGGTTCACGGTGGTCCAACTGCAAATACCACTGGCGTGGCTTCGATCAAGCGTGCATTCTTCACTTCTCGAGGCTTCACAGTTGTTGATGTCGATTACGGCGGCTCAACAGGTTATGGCAGGGGGTATCGGGAATCTCTAAAGGGTCAATGGGGTGTTGTTGACACAGAAGACATACTTTCGGTGGTCGCGGGACTGATAGCTGATGGCCTGGCTGATCCAAGCAAAATCGTGATCCGTGGCGGTAGCGCAGGCGGGTATGCCGTGCTTAACGGATTAGTTCACAGCAAAGTTTTTGCTGCTGGTGCTAATTATTACGGCGTTGCGGAATTAACTATGTTGGCCGAAGACACGCACGACTTTGAGTCTCGTTACTTGGATTCGTTGATTGGTGCTTACCCAGAGCAAAAAGAGCTTTACGTTGAACGCTCTCCCCTTACATATGCCGATAACCTAACTTCACCTTTGATTATCTTTCAAGGTGCGGATGATCCAATCGTTCCGCCATCCCAATCTCAAGCATTTAGAGACGCTTGCATTAAAAATGGTGTTAAGCACAAGTACTTCGAATTCGAAGGCGAAAGCCATGGCTTTAGAAAAAGTCAGACAATCACGACATGTGCCATCGAGGAATTGAAATTCTTTGGTGAAGTTCTTGGCTTTGTCCCAGCTGATTAAGCAAAGCCGATAAGTTAAAACCAATAGATCACCCAAAAGGAGTCATCATGATTGTTACTTACAAAGAAGATTTAGTTGGCGGACCACGTCACCGCAAAGTTTCAACTGGAACCAGTCTGCGCATGTTGACTCGCGAAGATGGCGTTGGATTTTCATTCCATGACACTGAACTTGAAGCTGGCACAACCACAACTTTGCAGTACAAGAATCACATTGAAGCCAACTACATCATTGATGGCACTGGTGAACTTGAAAATCTAGAGACTGGCGAAATCTTTGAAGTTCGACCAGGCATGACTTACACATTAGATAAGCATGACCGACACCAGATGCGCAGTCACACCAAATTGCGAATCATCTGCGTGTTTACTCCAGCGCTAGTTGGCACTGAAGTTCATGACGAAGACGGTTCTTACCCGTTGCTCTAATTGCGTTTACGCAAAAAGCTTTAATAGCGAGATTCAGTCGGCCTAGGTAGCGCAGCTATGTCTGCCAGGTCCTGAGCAGACAATTCAATATTGACGGCAGCGGCATTTTCTTCTAGCCACTTACGACGCTTGGTGCCAGGAATTGGAACCAAGTTAGTTCCCTGGGCCAAAATCCAGGCAAGTGCTATTTGAGCTGGCGTTGCGTTGTGTCGCTGAGCAATAGCTGCGATGCCATCAACGATCTTTTGGTTATCTGCAATTGCCTGAGCGGTAAACCTTGGGTTTGCGCTTCGGAAATCACCATCAGCAATTGTGTCAGCAGTAACCGTTCCGGTTAAGAAGCCACGACCTAGGGGTGAGAACGGCAGAAAGCCGATGTTGTTGTCAGCGCAATACTTAATGACACCGTTCTTTACGTTCTCATCCGTCCAAATCGAAAATTCGCTCTGAACGCTGGTAACTGGATGAATTGCGTGACACTTCGCAGTTTCTTCAACAGTGGTTTCCGAAAGCCCGATGTAGCGAACCTTGCCGGCCTCAACTAGGCCAGCAAGGGCTCCCCAGGTTTCTTCTACTGGAACTTCTGGATCTACTCGATGTAATTGGTAGAGATCCAAATAATCTGTACCTAATCGACGTAATGAGTCTTCACAAGCTTGGCGAACGTAATCAGGCTTTCCATTCTTTCCATAAGAAGTCATGTTTACTGGAGTAAGTCCACACTTAGAGGCAATGATTGCTTTATCTCGCAAACCATCTTTGACAAGATATTCACCAAGAATTTCTTCATTGGTCCATGGCCCATAAACGTCTGCAGTATCAAAAAGCGTGATACCCAACTCGAGGGCGCGATGAATTGTTGCCCGGATTTCATTCCGGTCGGCATCAGCGACGTTGTAACCCCAGGACATTGGCATGCAGCCAAGGCCAATGGCGCTTACTTCAAGGTCACGTAACTTTCGAGTTGGCATTTGATTTGTCATGCTTAAAGCCTAGGGCTGATTCACTTTGCCGTCACGTTGATTGCGTCCTTTGCATGGCCATTACCCGTGAGTAGGCTGGCCTCATGAGTGAAATAACTATGTACGGCGCACAATGGTGTGGCGACTGCCGCCGTTCCCAGCGACTGCTGAACGAACTTGGCGTTGAATTTGATTACATCAATATCGAGGAAGTGCCTGGCGCTGCGGATAAGGTCGTTGAAATTAACGGAGGCGCTCAATCAATACCTGTCGTTATTTTCTCTGATGGCACCCACCTGACAGAGCCAAGTGATCCAGACTTGCGTAAGAAGCTAGAAGCGCTTGGCCTGATTTAGTTTTATACGTTTAAAAAACTAAATCGTAACGACGGAAAACTTCATCTCGAACCCAGTTGCGACCTTCGTATAGCGCTTGCGCAGGCAAATTGTCATTCGCAGTTCGCAGGAACACGCGAGTTGCTCCGGCTTTCTTGGCTTCGCTCTCAGCAACTTCCATAAGTTCGGTTGCAATCCCCTGTCCACGTGCTGACTCATCAACATACAGGTCATTTAGCAACCAAATGCTTGACAGTGAAACAGTCGAGAACGTTGGGTACAACAAGGTAAAGCCAACCGCATTGCCATCGACTCTGGCAATGAATGCCACTGCCTCATCGTTGGCAATACGTTGCTCTAGAAAGCTGAAAGTTTTGTCGTTTTCTACTTGCTTATAAAACGCACGGTACTTCTCAACTAAAACATGTAGCTCAGCTAAGTCACTTTTGGTAACTCTGGAAACTTCACTCATTGCTGCTCGCTATCCAACGTGTACGGGGGCATCGTTTGCTCCCAAAGTGTCTTTGTTCGCATTGATCATGAATACCCAGATTAAAGCGCCGACAATCATAAATCCGGCACTCCAAGTAAATGCAGTAGTAAAGCCTTCAGTAAGCGCTACTGGCATAGCCCCTGCATTAGCTGGGTCTGTTGGATCAATCATGTTGTCCACAAAGTAGTTAGCTGTTGCGGTAACTGCAATGGTGTTAAGGAAGGCTGTTCCCAATGCGCCACCGATTTGCTGTGCGGTATTCAACACTGCTGAAGCAACACCAGCATCATGATTTCCTACACCAAATAATGCGGTTGCAGAGATTGGAACGAAAACTAGACCCATACCCAAACTCAGAATCATCAAAGCAGGCAGGATGTCACTGACATAAGCACTTGTTGGCTCTAGACGGGTAAGCAAAAGCATGCCCGATGTTGCCATGATTAAGCCGATGAACGATACGTAGCGCGGTCCAAATTTTGGAAGTGCCTGTGATGCAATGCCAGCGCTGATACCTACACCAACTGAGAACGGAAGAAATAGTAATCCGGCCTTAATCGGCGAGTACTGCAAAATACCCTGGAAGAAATAAGCAAGGAATAGGAACATGCCAAATAGCCCAGCGCCAACAATAAAAGAAGTTAAGTAGCTTGCACCACGATTACGGTTTAGCAGAATGTGCATTGGCAGCAATGGGTGGCTTGTACGACTTTCAATTACAAAGAACGTAGCGAGAAGTGCAATCGCAGCGCCGAACCAAATAAGTGTCGTTTGATCTGACCAACCTAATTCGCCAGCCTGAGTAATACCGTAAACCAAAGAAACTAAACCAAGTGTTGAAGTAACGGCACCTGGAATGTCGTAACGCGTATCTCCGCTTGCCTTACTTTCCTTTACATTCGGAATGGCAAGCATGAATGCGGCAATAGCGATTGGTACGTTGACTAAAAGAGTCCAGTGCCATGATGCGTATTGAGTTAGCAATCCACCCAAAATCAAGCCGATGGCAGCGCCACCTGCGGAAAGTCCGCCGTAAACACCAAACGCTTTAGCGCGCTCTTTAGAGTCGCTAAAGGTTGTTGTGATCAAAGAAAGTGCAGCTGGAGCAAGTAGCGCGGCAAATACACCTTGTAGAGCGCGAGCCGAGAAAAGCATTTCTTGGTTGACGGAAAGTCCACCGATTGCTGATGCGCCAGCAAATCCCAAGAGGCCAGTCATGAATGCCTTCTTGCGACCCCAGAAGTCTGAGATACGGCCGCCTAGTAGCAACAAGCCACCAAATGCCAAAGTGTAAGCAGTTACTACCCACTGGCGATTGGCATCAGTGATACCAAGGTCAGCTTGGATTGACGGAAGTGCGATGTTAACAATCGATGCGTCAAGAACCACCATTAGCTGGGCGATGGCAATGACCATTAGTGCACGCCAGCGATTTGGATCTAGTTGGGTTGGGGTGCTTGCTGAACTTTCGACTGACATAGTTCTCCTTGATTGCGCAAACCTGCGGTTACTTTTTTGTGGACTAAAGTTTGTAACTCTCGATTCTCCCACACGGCCCATTGGAAACGGAACTTATGTGGCTCTCTGGGCGATTTATCGCTTAGAGCGTCAAGGTGTCCAGGCGGTAGGCTTCGGATGTGCGCACATACCTTGAACTATTTAAGATTCCTGGAGTTAAGCGCTTAGTAGTTAGTGCGCTACCAGGTCGAATGGCCTACGGAATGATCGCTCTTGCAACCTTCTTTTTTGTGCAAGACAAAACTGGTTCAATTACTTTGGCTGGAATAGCTACTGGTGTTGAAACCATTACTTCCTCGTTAACCGCAGGATTTCGTGGAAATCTGATCGACAAATGGGGTCAAACCAAGCCTCTAAGTATTTTGTTCCATCTTGGGTGGCCCGGGTTGTAATTCTCAGCACGGTCTCGACACCAACAGCCATAGTTGTCATCTCAGGTTTGATTGGCTTAGCTTCCCCACCAGTAAATCTCTCTACCCGACCGCTTTGGCGAGTGTTAGTTGGCCCAGAAAACTTACGAACTGCCTACGCGCTTGATACGACTATTTCAAGTTCAACAATTGTTGCCGGTCCAGTTCTTGCAACTGCCATCGCAATTCCAATCAGTGGAAGTGCAGCGCTTTGGGCAACCGCAACTCTCATGGCTATTGGCGGAATAGCGATTATTCAAATGCCAGCATCGCGAAATTGGAAACCAGAACCAACTCAAGGTAACTCAATGGCCTTGTTGCGCAACCGTCAGTTTCAAATTCTTGCGGTCGAAGGCATGGTGTTTGGTTTAGCTTGGGGCATACTCGAAATCTCAATTCCATCTTTTTCTACATTGCAAGGAACTCCAGGACTTTCTGCTCCGCTACTTGCCACTCTTGCTGGTGCAAGCATTATTGGTGGCCTTCTGATTGGAAGTCGTAAATCCGTTACGACACCATTGCAAGGATTCAAGTGGGCAAGTCTCGGCGCCTCAATCGCAGCAATGCCGTTAGTTTTTACAACTCCAGGGTGGTCAATGGCAATCGTGCTTGGTCTACTTGGTTTAGGGATGGGTTTTGCCCAAGTTTTTCACTGGGAAGTTCTTGAAGCAGTCCGCCCACAAGGAACTGCGACTTCCGCCCAAGCCTGGCTCTGGGCCGTTGAAGGTTCGATGCTTGCAGTTGGTACGGCACTCGGTGGTTACTTAGTTGAAAATGTCAGCCCGCAGATTGCGCTTCTTGGTGTTTCCATTGGGCTTATCGTTTCGACAATTTACGTTTGGACCTATGCCGCTTCTCGACTCCCGCAAGCGGATAAGCCACTTTCGGAATCTCAGAAAATTGAAGTGCTTGCAGACTTGGAATCTCCAGCCGAATAGCGCCCACTGCCAAGACTGGGGTTAACCTGTCCGATATTTCGGGTTACTGATCAGTAACAAGGGCTGTAACAAAATATTTACATTTATTTCGAAGTGTTGCGCCCTGAGATGAAATGGATCTCCAGCACGCGCGAGTACGATATTCCAGAGTAATAGTAAAGTTACAACAACTTTTGAAATGAGAAAACGAATCTGATGGCAAACACTGCACAAAAGACCGCTACTAATAAAACGGGTTTGGAATGGTTGCGTGCACGCATGGAGAAGCTTGGTTATAGCTCACTAGAAGAAGTGGCCCAAGAGATCCAAATCAACCGCGGAAACTTGTACCGCTACTTTTCGCTTGAAACTCGACCAAGCGTTGCGTTGCTTCCAGATTTATGTCGAGTGCTTAAAGCATCTCCGGCCGATATCTTGAAGGCTTTGGAAATTTTAGGACCGAACGATCGCCTGTGATCCGTACGTCGTGCACGGATCGCTAGTCGTAATTACTTTCGAACCTTGAGCATCCCTGACAAAAACTCTAGATGGAGCTGATTCGTCATAATGCAGCTGACCTAAAGCGGTTTCCACCGCTTCAGTTAGTTCAGCTCTGCAAAACTCAATTCCATGAGCAAGATTTTCGCTGGCACTCATAGTTAGTCGAACCCGAGGGCCATCCAGCAACTCAACACGAGGGGTAACTGATTCGTCAGTCAGTACTAGCTCTAACACATCTTTCCCTCTCGATAGTTTCCAGCAATCCACAACGCTATCGGTTGCGTTGCCGATATGCATCCTATCGAGGTGTACTTTATTTCTAGAACTAGGTAAACCACGTGTGTTGCATATTGTTAACAACGCCCTCCTTAAGTTATTCGCA
This sequence comes from Candidatus Nanopelagicales bacterium, assembly GCA_030157865.1. Classification (GTDB taxonomy): domain Bacteria; phylum Actinomycetota; class Actinomycetes; order S36-B12; family UBA5976; genus UBA5976. The sequence goes on from JAOATY010000016.1 coordinate 17,080, forward strand.
TGGTCTGACAATCCAAGAACAAACTCGCACTTAGTTCGATTTTTTTCCGAAGTTTGACAAAAAGTTCCCAATTAAATGGACATATCGATCGTTTCGCGTCACTCGGTAGAGTTGCCACATGGTGAGTGAGCAGAATTCAGGCAGTAATGTTACTGAATCAAAACACCATCCAGTTCGCTCTCAAATTCGCGGAGCTGGCTATTTTTCTCGCATTGGGCCGGGAATTGTTACTGGTGCTGCTGATGATGATCCTTCTGGCATTGGAACCTACTCCCAAGTTGGCGCTCAATTTGGATACCGGTTCTTATGGGCTGCGCCAGCCTTACTCCCCTTTGCTTTCGCGATCCAAGAAACTTGTGCTCGCATAGCCCTGGTAACCGGCCAAGGTCTAGCCCGTGTAATCAAGCGCCGAATGCCAACCTGGGTTCTCGTAATCACAGTGTTCTTGGTTGCGCTTGCAAATACCGTAAACATTGCGGCTGACTTGAGTTCCATGGCTGCTGTTGTGACCATGATTACGCCAATGTCGCAGTTGTTTGCGGTGGCTTTGATTGCACTCCTTGTTGGCGCTGCCGAAATATTGATTCCCTATCATCAGTATGCGCGTGTTTTAAGGTGGCTGTGCCTATCGCTTCTGAGCTATGTTGCGGTACTTCTGGTTGCCAATGTTGATTGGCCCCAGGTTCTTGTTGGGTTAACGCATATTGATATTGGCTGGAATCGATTCGACATTGCGGCAATCATTGCGATTGCCGGCACTACGATCTCGCCGTACTTATTCTTTTGGCAAGCTGCTGAGGAAATTGAAGAATCTGGACATGCTCCAGATACATCTAAGAGTCACATTCGCGCCATGCGTGGTGACGTACTTGTTGGAATGTTCTCGGGAGTATTTGTCATGTTTGCAATCATGGCCACAACTGCCGCAACTTTAAATGCTGAAGGAATTACCGACATCACTTCGCCCGAGCAGGCAGCTTTGGCGCTTGCTCCTATTGCCGGAGATGCTGCTGGAATCATTTTCGCTTTAGGAATTCTAGGAACGGGACTTTTGGCTGTTCCAGTTCTGGCTGGATCTACTGCATATGCAGTCAGTGAAGCCATGGGGTGGCGTGAAGGTTTAGAAAGCAAACCAAGTCAAGCAAAGCTTTTCTATGCCGTGATCACGGTGTCTATGGCAATTGCAGTTGCATTGAATCTGGTTGGCATCAATCCAATGCGCTCACTAGTAGTAGCAGCCTTACTAAATGGGTTGACTGCGCCAATTTTGATGTTCATTATCTGGTGGCTAGCACGGGACAAGCAGTTACTTGGCGAGCATGCCTCACCATGGTGGTCGAGCCTGTTAGTAGGAATTGGCGCAATAGCCATGGCTACCTTGCCGGTTCTCTGGCTATTTGCCCCCGCATAGGGCCTTAACCACTTAGCGCGAAACTACTTTGAGTTAGTTAGTTTCCAAGCCAAAGGCAATACAGCACCAGCAGCTACCGCTTTGATGGCATCACCAATCAAAAATGGAACCACACCGTTAGCGATAGCCCACGCCATGGTGTTGCCAGTTGCGTAAGCAAGCCATGGAGCACCGATCAAATAAATTGTTGCGCTACCAGCTACGTAAGCAAGTGCAGTGGTTGAAATCTTTGTGGTTGCACCACGGCTGGCAATGCGTCCAACTACGTAAGACGCAAGAACGAAACCAATTAGGTAACCGCCAGTAGCGCCCATGACTGCTTCGCGTCCGCCGTTTGCTCCGGCCATAACTGGAGCGCCAGCAACAGCAAGAGTGATGTAAAGAACCTGAGCTAGTACTGCACGCTCGGCTCCAAGTGCGGCTGCGCCAACAAGAACGGCAAAAGTTTGAAGGGTTAAAGGTACTGGCGTAAACGGTAGTGGAATTGCAATCTGTGCAGAAATAGCAGTTAGCGCGGTTAAGCCCACTACCAAGACAGCGTTACGAACGCGGGACTTTGCCGCCCAGGTATCTACAAGTACTCCACTGACTGCTGTTGCGCTCATTGCTTGCCATCCTTCAGGTCGTTAAGGCGTTGGGCCTATTGAAACTGTTTAAATGAGTCTACTTGAGCATTTTCAGCCCTGAAATATGCCCTGAAATATGCAATGAGCTTCCCTGGAATAACCTTTACTTGAAAAGGGGTAAGCCATGCTGCACTTAGATCAATCCGAATTAGATCGAATTTTGACGTTCCCGTCATTAGTGGAAAGCCTGAAGCAAGCTTTTGCCGGTGATTGGACTACCCCTCTGCGTCAACATCACGGTATGCCTGGATTCGATGCGACCGGAGCTGAAGTTGAAAATGCACTTTTGTTGATGCCCTCTTGGACTGGACCAGGCGAAGAAAACTACATCGGAGTGAAGTTAGTTGCGGTGTATCCAAGCAATGGCCAGATCGGACTACCAAGTATTCACGGACTGTACTACTTGATTGACGGTCATACCGGTCAACCACTTGCAACTATGGACGGCGCGCGAATGACTGTGTGGCGCACGGCTGCAGCTTCAGCATTAGCTTCCACATATTTATCACGGCCAGAAAGTTCAACGCTGACTATGATCGGCGCTGGCGCTTTGAGTCCATTCATGATTCGGGCGCATATGGCAGTGCGACCAATTCAAGAAGTCTTCCTTTGGAATCACAACATTCGCAAAGCACACGAATTGGCAGAACAACTACGCAGTGAAGGATTACCAGTTACTTCACATCCAGATTTGGTTAGTGCGGTTGGCAAGAGTGATATCGTTTCTGCTGCAACGTTGACTACTACCCCTTTGATTTTTGGCAAGTGGCTAAAGCCTGGTACTCACGTAGATACCGTAGGTGCATTTACCCCAACTATGCGTGAAACCGATGATGAGCTAATTCAAACCGCATCTGTTTTTTGTGACACCCGAACTGGCGCACTTAAAGAAGGTGGAGATTTAGCAATTCCTATATCGCAAGGCATCATCACGCCAAACGATGTACTTGCCGATCTTCACGACTTAACTCGAGGCATTCACCCAGGTCGCAAATCCAATGAGGAAATTACCTACTTCAAATCCGTAGGTACCGCTCTGGAAGATCTTGCTGGTGCAATTGCAGTTTGGAAAAATCGCTAAGACGTTTCTACTTCGCCGTAAAACTCACGCTTGATTACTGCGCGGGATCTACGAGTTAAGCGGCGATACTCATCAGTTAATTGCTGTCCGCCACGTAGTCCGTAGCCAAGCAAATGTGAAACGCGACTGAGCTCAATTAAGTCAGTCGGAACTGTGTCAGTCGCTCTGCCCCTGACTAACATCGAGGCATTTCGGACACGCATAACTAACTTCCATGCTGCTTCAAGTTGAGCAAAATCTGATTGAGAGACAAGTCCGCTAGCTACTTCTTCACGCAGTGCCGGCAAAGTTTCGGTGCTCGTTATGTTCGTTCTCTCGAATCCGTATTGGAGTTGCTTGATTTGAACTAGCCACTCAATGTCGGACAATCCGCCCGGACCCAACTTTGTGTGCAGTCCCGGGTCAACACCGCGAGGAAGTCTTTCCGTTTCCATGCGGGCCTTAAGTCTTCTAATCTCTCGTAGTTCGGAATCAGGAAGCCCATCTGATTTGTATCTAATTGGATCGATCAGCGCCAAGAATTCAGCACTCAAGGTTTCATCTCCTGCCACTGGCTTGGCACGAAGCAGCGCTTGAGTTTCCCAGCCTGATGACCAGTTCTGGTAATACGCCTCAAATGATTTAAGGCTTCGAACCAACGGTCCACTCTTACCTTCGGGTCTCAAATCAGCATCAATAGCAAGTTCGGGATCGGTACTTGGAGCCATAAGTAAAGTGCGGAGCTCATTAGCAATTGAATGTGCGGCTTGTGCAGCTTGCTCTGCAGAATCAGGATTCTTTGCCTCTTCGACGTCACCATAAACAAACATCACATCTGCGTCACTGCCGTAACTCAATTCGCCACCGCCGTATCGGCCCATGGCAATAATGGAAAAACGTGGCGCATCTTGCGTATTCGAAACGATTGCGGACAAGGTTCCCGAAATTGTCGCAGTAGTAACTGCTGTCAATTGATTTCCAACAGTTTCGATATCAGTTAGTCCAAGAATGTCGGAGGCACTGATTTTGAATAACTCACGTCTACGCATTGCTCGCAGTGCCAATACAGCTTCGGCTGGGTCTTCATAACGTTGTGCAGTTGCTAGCGCTTCTTCTAAGAGTTCGGCTTCTGATTTAGGTAGCAGCGAGTCTTCAGTTGCCAGAAAGTTAACGGCATCAGGAGATTTCAGTAACAGGTCAGTTGCGTACCTGCTTGAGCCCAGAATTATTGCCAGGCGCTGCGCAGTCGCGGACTCATCTCGTAATAAACGCAAATACCAGGGCGTGGTGCCAAGGGCTTCGCTAACTCGCCTAAAGCCAAGTAATCCGGCATCTGGATCAGGAGTTGTGGCAAACCATTCCAGCATCACAGGAAGTAATGTGCGCTGGATAACTGCGCGTCTAGTTACCCCTGACGTTAAAGATTCCAAATGCCGCAGTGCATTTTCTGGGTCGACATAACCAAGTGCCTTTAAACGACTTGTTGCATCCTCGGTTGAAAGCTTTGAGTCACTGCTATCTAACTTTGCTACTGCCTGAAGTAGCGGACGATAGAAAAGCTTTTCGTGAATTCGTCGCACTTCACGCGCATGTTTTTTCCATTCCTTAGTTAAATCCGAGACCGGATCTAATGAGAATCCCATTGACCTGCCAAGGCGGCGCTGATCGGATTCTTCAGTTGGCATGATGTGCGTACGCCGCATGCGAAATAACTGGATTCGATGTTCCAGGGTTCGCAAGAATCGATACGCCGAATCTAAAGTGGCTGCATCGTCTCGTCCGACATAACCCCAGGTGGCAAGTTGTTCTAGTGCAATCAAAGTATTCGGATTTCTAACCAAGTCATCAGTGCGACCATGCACCATCTGAAGTAATTGAACTGCGAACTCAACATCGCGCAAGCCACCGCGACCGAGCTTTAACTCACGATCTGCATCTTTTGCTGGCAATAGGTCCGTTACGCGCTCTCGCATTGCTTGCACATCATCAACAAAGTTAGGTCGACTTGATGCTTGCCAAATTAACGGCGATACCGCTGCGACAAACTCGCTACCTAATTCAAAATCCCCCGCCATTGGGCGAGCCTTAAGCAACGCCTGATACTCCCAGGTCTGAGCCCAACGATGGTAGTAATCCAGATAACTGTTTAGGGTTCGAACTAGTGCGCCAGATTTACCTTCTGGACGTAGCGCTGCATCCACGTCCCAGATAGCGCCTTCAGCTGTTACTGCTGAACAGGCTTGAATTACAGCTTTGGCTATTTCAGTACCAATAGATATGGCTTCTTGGTCTGATGAACCCTCGGCAGGCTCAACAACAAACATGACGTCAACGTCACTCACATAGTTCAGTTCCCGAGCGCCGCACTTACCCATGGCTATTACAGACATTCGAACCTTGTCATCGTTTGTGACATTTGAGCGAGCAATGACAAGAGCACTTGCGATCACGGCGTCAGCTAAGTCACTAAGTGCCTGTGCGATACCGGGCAGGATTGCAGTACTTTCGCTGCCGGCCCGAAGGTCAACACTTGCGATTGCACAAACTTGTCGGCGATATGCCACTCGAAGAGCCAATAGCGCTTCATCCCAGTGCAATGTGGATACGGAACTTAGTAAGTCGGTCTGCATCTGACTAGCAGTTGGAACATCCGTAGTTTCCAGAGCGTAATTAATATGCGAAGGATGGCGCTCAAGGTGTTCCGCGATTGCCATAGAGGAACCAAGCAAAATTGCAAGCGTGCGAAAATCTTCTTCCGCTAATGAATCAATATCGAATCCACCTGATGATGTAATTTTTGCCAATGCAGAAAGCGCAGCGTCTGGATCGGGTGAATCCTTTATGAATTCCAACTTGGAATCTAAAGATGGATTATTGGTCAGTAAATCTTGGCAAGTCTGAGTATTTGCAAAGCCCATCCGCGCTAGGCGTGCAAGTTGAGTAGATCCTCGCGCTTCAGTCACAATGCTTTAGCCTGTTGGTCCTTAACCAGTTGTGCCCAGGCTTGAAATGCTGGCTTCCAAGTCTTGATCAACTCAGCTTCGGCAACAGATACTTGCTCGCAGGCTTGATCAATTGTGTGATCTAGTTTTGCTAGTTCATCATCGGTTGCTGCCCAAGATGAAAAGATTTCTGAATCGATTTCAGGATGGAATTGCACGCCATAAACATTGCTACCCATTCGAAACGCCTGCACAGGGCAAACATCATTGCCTGCAAGAACAACAGCATCATCAGGCAAATCAGTGATGTAATCCTTGTGCCACTCTGCGGCGATCACTTCTTTACCCGCTAGATGCCCGAATACCGAATCTTGGGCAGCATCAGAGCTAACGCGAAATGATGCAATTCCAATTTCTGGAACTGGTGTGGGTTCAACTTTGCCGTCAACTGCTGCAGCTAGTAACTGTCCACCTAGGCAGATACCAAAGAATGGAATGTCGTTTGCAACCACATCTTTCATTAGTGAACGCGCATCAATTAGCCAAGGGAATTCAATGTCATCGTTTGCTCCCATGTAGCCACCCATGGTTATGGCTCCGGAATACTGTGCGGGCAATGAAGCCGGAACTGCCTCCCCACGATAGGCATGGATAATTTCTACATCCACGCCGACTTCGCTGATCCATTCGCCGACTAATGCAACTGGGTCGTCGATCTCATTTTGAATTACTAGGACTAATGGCCTCATTTAAAGCACCGGTAAATACTTATCAAGTTCATATGCGGTCACCTGTGATCGATACTCTTCCCATTCAGCACGCTTGTTGCGTAAGAAAAAGTCAAACACATGTTCGCCAAGAGTCTCGGCAACTAATTCACTTTTTTCCATTACCTTGATGGCATCGCCTAGCGATTGTGGAAGTGGCGCGATACCAAGAGCTGCGCGCTCTGGCTCGGACAACGACCAAACGTCATCTTCGGAACCTGGTGGAAGTTCGTAACCTTCTTCGATGCCCTTCATGCCAGCTGCCAGCATCAAGGCAAATGACAAGTATGGGTTGCAAGCCGAATCAAGAGAACGAAATTCAATTCGAGTTGAATTGCCCTTGGTTGGCTTGTACATAGGTACCCGAATCAAGGCTGAACGATTGTTGTGTCCCCAGCAGATAAATGAAGGTGCTTCCCCACCACCGCTAAGGCGCTTGTATGAGTTAACCCACTGATTAGTTACGGCCGTGATTTCTGGTGCGTGCTTTAGCAAGCCAGCAATGAATTGACGCCCAGTTTTTGAAAGCTGATAATCAGCGCCAGCTTCATAGAAAGCATTTCGGTCACCCTCAAATAGAGAAAGGTGTGTGTGCATACCTGAACCTGGGTATTGCGAGAAAGGCTTCGGCATAAATGAGGCATAAACGCCCTGAGCTAACGCAACTTCCTTCATAACAACTCGGAAAGTCATGATGTTGTCTGCAGTTGTTAGGGCATCTGCATAACGTAAATCAATTTCCTGCTGTCCAGGTGCGCCTTCATGATGACTGAACTCAACAGAAATACCCATCGACTCAAGCATCGTGATTGCCTGGCGTCTGAAGTCATAGCCAATTCCACTTGGTGAGTGATCGAAGTATCCAACTTCATCAACCGGAACTGGCTGCTGGCCCTTTTCTGGCTGATTCTTGAAAAGGAAGAATTCAATTTCCGGATGTGTGTAAAAAGTAAAACCCTTGTCGGCCGCTTTGCTGAGTGCTCGAGTTAATACGTGTCTTGGATCAGCCCAGGATGGTGAACCGTCTGGCAACTGAATATCGCAGAACATGCGAGCAACGCTGTTCTCTTCTCCGCGCCAAGGCAGGATGGAAAATGTTTCCGGATCTGGTTTGGCCAGCATGTCGGATTCATAAACACGCGCAAAGCCTTCGATAGCCGAGCCATCAAAACCGATGCCTTCCGAGAATGCACCTTCAAGTTCGGCTGGCGCAATTGCTACCGACTTTAAGGTGCCCAATACATCTGTGAACCACAGTCGCACAAAGCGAATGTCGCGTTCCTCGATGGTGCGTAATACGTATTCTGTTTGCTTATCCACTAGACCATGATGAAGCCCTTGCGTTACGGCTGTGTTACAGGCAATTAAGTCTGCATTTATGCTGTACCTGTGCCACATATTCGCTTGGCTTTAGCGCAACTTAACCCTGTCGTAGGCGACTTGAGTGGCAATAGCGCCCTGAGCCTTGCGGCTGTAAAGACCGCGGCAGCCCAAGGTGCAGACATTGTGGTTCTGCCCGAAATGATGATCACGGGCTATCCAGTCGAAGACCTTGCGCTTCGTCCTTCATTTCAGACGGCGTCTGAACAAGCAACTAAAGAATTTGCGGGTGAACTTAAAGCTGCAGGGCTTGGTGAGGTCCTAGTTTTTATTGGCTACCTGCGTCGGACCAGTGACACGGAAGCGCGCACTTTAGGCGTACCACGCGGTGGTCCGATGAACTGCGCAGCAGTGATTTACGACGGAAAGATCCAAACGAGTTACGCCAAACATCATTTGCCTAACTATGGAGTCTTTGACGAGTACCGATACTTCGTTCCAGGCAATGATTCAGTTTTGGTTAGAGCCTTTGGAATCGACATCGCGGTCGCGATTTGTGAAGACCTGTGGCAAGACGGTGGCCCAGTTGCCCAGGTAAAGGCAAACGGCGCCGGACTTCTAGTTGTACTTAATGGCTCCCCTTATGAACGCGACAAAGATGATGTGCGCTTGGACCTAGTTAAGCGTCGTGCCCAAGAAGCCGATGCAACCTTGGCATACGTAAATATGGTGGGCGGCCAAGACGAATTGGTATTCGAAGGAGATTCAATCATCGTTTCTAAAACTGGAAACGTAATCGACCGGGCTCTGCAATTTGAAGTCGACATGCTGTTTGCTGATCTTGAAATAGCACCGGCTGGGAATCAGTCAGTACTTTCTGGCGGCGAAGCAGTAACTGTGATTCCGGCTGGGATTAGTGGCGGCGAGAAACCGGCACTGGTTTCGGATTCAAGGAAGCGACTCGATCCAATTGGTGAGGTTTATTCCGCACTTGTGGTTTCGCTGCGTGACTACGTCCAAAAGAATGGCTTTAAGTCAATTGCACTCGGTCTATCTGGCGGCATTGATTCCGCATTGGTCGCCGCTATCGCTGCTGACGCCATAGGTGCAAAGAATGTTTATGGCGTTTCCATGCCATCTAAGTACTCATCAGAACATTCAAAGTCAGATGCCCAAGACAGTGCTACGCGAATCGGACTAAATTTCCACACGGTTGAAATTGAACCAATGGTTTCTGCGTACCTAGAAAATCTTGAACTGACTGGATTGGCAGAAGAGAATCTGCAGGCGCGTGTTCGCGGCATGATTTTGATGGGGCTTTCTAATCAAGAGGGACATTTAGTTCTAGCCACTGGAAATAAGAGCGAGCTTTCAGTTGGTTATTCAACGATCTACGGCGATGCAGTTGGTGGCTTTGCTCCCCTAATGGATGTGCCAAAGATAGATGTTTGGGAATTGTCGAAATGGCGTAATCAGAATGCAATCGACAATGGCGAAGTACCGCCAATTCCTGAATCGAGTATTTCGAAGCCACCAAGTGCGGAATTGCGACCGGACCAGCAGGATTCTGATTCACTTCCAGATTACGAAGAACTAGATGCAATTCTCCATATGTATGTTGAACAAGATCTAAGTGCTCACCAAATTGTTGCTGCTGGTTTTAGCGCAGAAACCGTAAAGCGTATCTTGCTACTAACGGATCGGGCGGAATACAAACGTCGGCAATATCCTCCAGGTCCAAAGGTTTCTGGCAAAGCCTTTGGTAAAGACCGCAGAATGCCCCTCACAAATAAATGGGTTGAATAAATGAGCGCACTTCCGTCATGTCCAGAATGTAAATCCGAATATTCCTATGAGATGGGTGCTCTCCTAGTTTGCTCTGAATGCGCTCATGAATGGAACCCAACTGATGTTGAAGTTGAAGAGGTGCGGGTAATTAAAGACGCCTCGGGCAATGTGCTTTCAGACGGTGACGACGTAACCATAATTAAGGACCTAAAAGTTAAGGGCAGCTCAAACACCCTGAAGGTCGGCACCAAGGTACGTGGTATCCGCCTTGTTGATGGTCCTGGCGACCATGACATCGAAGCCAAAGTGGATGGCTTTGGTCCGATGAATCTCAAATCCAGCATCGTTAAAAAAGCCTAAATCCGAAGCATTATTTTTTAAGTCGCACTCCGCTGCCAATTCCTGACACAATGGGATTACAGATCCGGGGACTGCCACCGAGCAGCCTCGAGAGCGGAGAACTAAGAAATGAATACCGAGCCTTTGTATGGCGGAAAACAATCCCGACGCATAACTACTAGCGATCTAGTTGCGGCGAAATCACGTGGCGAAAAATGGCCAATGATTACTTCCTACGACGCACTCAGTGCAAGCGTGTTTGATGAAGCCGGCATTCCAGTTCTATTGGTTGGCGATTCTGCGGCCATGGTTGTTTACGGATACGACTCAACAATTCCAGTCACAGTTGATGACCTAATCCCCCTCGTTGCCGCAGTAGAACGTGGCAGCTCACGAGCCATGGTTCTGGCAGATCTTCCATTTGGTTCATATCAAAGTTCGCCAGCACAAGCCTTAGAGACCAGTGTTCGTTTCATGCAAGAAGGCAAGGCTCATGCCGTAAAGATTGAAGGCGGCCGACACATGGTTGAGCACGTTTCCCTGCTGACTCAATCTGGCGTTCCAGTTATGGGCCACATTGGCCTAACGCCACAATCCGTTCATCAAATGGGTGGTTACAAAGTTCAAGGTAGAGGTGAAGCAGGTGACCAACTAATTGCAGATGCGCACGCTCTGGTTGATGCTGGTGTTTTTGCTTTGGTTCTAGAAGTTGTACCGCATGAACTTGCTACACGTTTAACGAACGAGATTCCGGTACCAGTAATTGGTATCGGTGCTGGTCCTGGAACTGATGCGCAAGTAATTGTTTGGCAAGATCTTTTAGGGCTTACTGGTGGCAAGCAAGCAAAGTTTGTAAAGCATTACGCATCGCTTAGAGAAATAATGCTCGATGGATCTAAAGCTTGGGCAAACGATGTTGCAAGCGGAAGCTATCCCGACCTAGATCATTCATACGAATAAATCTAAAAAACAAATTCGCTTGAACGAAATAAAATTGACGACAAATTTGTGAAAAAATAACCAAAAATCGATTAATTTTGAAAATTTTTTTAAATTATTTTTTGTTGTGTGTTTGGATTTAATGTTTTTCGAAAAATTGCATACAAAACAATTCAATTAGTAAATAAAAAGTAAGTATCTAAAAAAGCGCTTAACCACGCGGTTTTTTAGAGTTATTTAGTTGTGAAATTGTGAAAAAGTTGCTCGTTTAATGTCCAAATTTCGAAAACTTTTTATCATTTTTCAAAAAATTTGCGTTGCGACACGCGGGCAACTTTATTTGCAAAAAATGCACCAAAGAATGGTTTTGTCTGCCACCCTTGTTAATAAGAACCTTCGGGAAGTCCGAGGGTCTTACCTCGAGGAGGACCTGTGGCTGCCAAGAAAACCACAGCACGTAAGGCACCTGCTAAGCGCAAGGTTGCTAAGAAGAAGGCTGTAGCTAAGAAGGCTCCAGCGAAGAAGGCACCAGCTAAGAAGAAGGCTGCCAAGAAGGCACCAGCTAAGAAGAAGGCTGCCAAGAAGGCACCTGCTAAGCGCAAGGCTGCTAAGAAGG
>JAOATY010000016.1:28987-61847 GCA_030157865.1 Candidatus Nanopelagicales bacterium
GCTAAGAAGAAGGCTGCCAAGAAGGCACCTGCTAAGCGCAAGGCTGCTAAGAAGGCTCCAGCTAAGAAGAAGGCTGCAGCAAAGAAGGCACCTGCAAAGCGCAAGGCTGCTAAGCGCAAGCCAGCTGCGAAGAAGAAGTAATTTTCCCCTGCTTCATCAAAAACCCCGTTCCCTTTTGGGAGCGGGGTTTTTGCTTTGCGTAAGACTTATTAAGAAATTTCGCGTTAATCTTCTTCGCTATCTAAATCCTCTTGGCGCTTGCTAATTCTTTCTAGGGCGCTCTCTGCAAGTTCTCGTGATTCATACGGTCCAAGACGTGATGCATTCGCACAGCCTTCATTTTCTTCGACAACTTTATGAATCAAGCAAAACCACCACTGCATAAATGCATTCTGGCACCAAATTGCTGCGATGCATGTCATTTGAAATGTCGAAATAGAATAGAAACATGAGCGCTCCTGTTGGAAATCTAGTTCCTGGAACCATCTCCCCCGAGCGACCGGTTCCAACCACAATCGCTCGACCTGAGTATGTAGGGAAAAAGGCACCTAAGAAGCATTCAGGATCTGATGTTCAAACTTCAGAGACAATTGAGAAGATGCGCATAGCAGGTCGCATTGCCGCTCAAGCCTTAGCTGAAGTCGGAAAGAATGTTGCACCAGGTGTAACCACCGACGAATTAGATCGCATTGGCCATGAGTTTCTACTTGACCACAATGCCTATCCATCAACACTTGGATACCGGGATTTTCCAAAGTCGCTTTGCGCAAGTCTTAACGAAGTGATATGCCACGGAATCCCAGACTCAACCGTTATTCAAGATGGCGATATCTGCAATATCGACATCACAGCATTTATTCACGGGGTCCATGGCGATACCAATGCAACTTTCCTGGCTGGAAATGTTGATGAGGAATCTCGTCTACTGGTTGAGCGCACCGAGGAATCCTTGAGGCGCGCAATAGCTGCGGTACGTCCAGGGCGACCAATAAACGTAATCGGTCGAGTAATCGAGTCCTACGCCAAGCGATTCAACTACGGTGTGGTGCGGGATTTCACTGGTCATGGCATCAGCACCACATTTCATTCCGGCTTGATCATCCCCCACTACGACACAGAACATTTTGATACCGAGATTAAAGAGGGCATGACTTTCACAATTGAGCCAATGCTGACTCTCGGAACTCATACCTGGGATATGTGGGATGACGACTGGACCGTTGTTACTAAAGACCGCCTCAGAACCGCTCAGTTTGAGCACACTTTGGTTGTTACCGCAGAAGGCGCCGAAATCCTCACATCTGTGTAGTTAACTTTTCAATTACTTAGAATAGACTGTTCGAATGACGCGTTGGCTTAGCAAAGAACAGCAAGCTCATTGGCGTTCCTGGTTAACCGCAACCACTGTTTTGCGCGAACAACTTAGTCGTGAATTAAGCGAACAACATGGCTTGACGATTACCGACTATGAAATCTTGGTTCGGCTCTCCGAGAGCGAGAATAACTCCATTCGAATGAGCGATTTGGCGACTCTTACCCTGCTTTCGCGTAGTCGCCTGTCTCACCAGATTGATCGCATGGAAAGTGCAGGATTAGTTTCGCGTGAGGTTTGCCCAGATGATCGTCGTGGCCAGCTAGCCGTTCTCACAAGTACAGGCATGAAAACGCTCGTTGCTGCTGCTCCAGATCATGTCGACGGCGTGCGTAAGCACTTTGTAGACATACTTACCGACGCTGAATACAAGGCTCTGGGCAATGCAGTTAAGAAAATAGCCGATCACTTAGACAGTATTTAACCGGTGTCGAAATCTGAATTCTCGTTCGATGTTCTAAGTCAGCCAGAACGTAGCAGCAGCGCTCGCGCTGGAACAATCAACACTCCTCATGGCCAAATTCAAACTCCGGCATTTATTCCAGTTGGAACCAAAGCAACAGTTAAGTCGGTAATGCCAGAGTCCATGATGGAACTCGGAAGTCAGGCACTGCTTGCCAATGCTTACCATCTCTATCTCCAGCCCGGTGCAGACATTGTTGACTCCGCTGGAGGCCTCGGTAAATTCATGAATTGGCCTGGTCCTACATTTACCGACAGTGGTGGCTTTCAGGTAATGAGTCTGGGTGCTGGCTTCAAAAAGGTTCTAGCTATGGAAACGGAAACGGTTCAGTCCGATGACGTTATCGCAGAGAATAAAACCCGATTAGCCCATGTTGACGATGATGGGGTTACCTTTAAATCCCATCTCGATGGAACTATGCACCGCTTTACTCCAGAATTCTCGATGCAAGTCCAGCACCAACTTGGCGCTGACATCATTTTTGCTTTCGATGAACTAACAACCCTCATGAATACTCGCGACTACCAAGTCATGTCGTTGGAACGAACTCGGCTTTGGGCCATCCGCTGCATCGAGGAACACAACAAATTAACGGTTGAGCGAGCTAACAAGCCTTACCAAGCCCTGTTTGGAGTAATTCAAGGTGCGCAATACGAAGACTTACGTCGAAAGGCAGCCTCGGATCTTGGCGCAATGGACTTCGATGGTTACGGCATTGGTGGCGCGCTGGATAAGCATGAACTAGGAACAATTGTCAGCTGGGTTACTGAGGAACTTCCACTAGCTAGACCGCGTCACCTACTTGGTATTGGTGAGCCAGAGGATCTATTTGTTGGCGTCGAAGCCGGAATCGATACCTTCGATTGTGTATCAGCCTCGCGTGTGGCTCGAAACGCAGCTGTGTACAACAACTACGGTCGATTTAACATAACTAACGCTAAGTACCGCAGATCCTTTGAGCCATTGGTGGAAGGTTGTGAGTGCTACACCTGCACGCATTACACCCAGGCCTACCTGCATCATCTAGTTCACGCCAAAGAGCTACTGGCTTCTACCCTGCTCACGATTCACAATGAGCACTTTATTGTTGGGTTAGTTGCAAAGATGCGACAGACCTTGCTTGACGGATCTTTCCAGGACTTCAAGAAAGAATTCCTAGGTCAGTATCAAAGACCAGGACTTAACAAAGGCTAAGCGTTAGCTTGCAGCCACGTACGTTGGTTCGTTGGCTTTCACATGCGCAATCACTCGGTAAGTCACTGGAAGCATGACAACTTCAAGCAGCGTCTTGTATAAGTAGCCCACAATTACATAATTCAAGAAATCGCCACCAGTGATAACGCCATAAAAAGCAATGGTACAAAAAACCACAGTGTCGGCTAACTCTCCAACCAAGGTGGATCCGATGAGGCGAACCCAAAGTGATCCTTCATTGGTTCGTGCTTTGATTTTCACCAGCACATATGAGTTAAGAAGTTGCCCGACTAAGAAACCACAGACACTTGCGAAAACAATACGAGGAACAAACCCAAGAATTGCTTCATATGCTTCTTGGTTATCCCAGCCACCACCTGGCGGCGACAGCTGAACAAGCCAAAAAGTAACTGCAGCCAAAGTGGCCATCGCAAAGCCGACAAAGATTGCCTTGCGGGCAGCTTTAAAGCCGTAAACCTCGCTAAGAATATCGCCCGTTATGTACACCAGCGGAAACAGAAATGCGCCACCATCAAGAATTAGCGGCCCAACGGAAATTAGTTTTACTGCACCTATGTTTGATATCACTAGAAGTGAAACAAACACTGCCATTATTACCGGGTAATAACCCGAAGTTGTCGATGCGTAAACAGGGTGGTTAGGTTTTTGGATGTTGGTCACTGATTAATTTAACCACCTCAATAGGCTGTTACCTGTGACCGAATCATCTGTTGAGTTAGTGCATCCAGTTCAAAAACGAACACTTCAGACATTGGCAGGAGCACAAACTCTTTCCGGCCTTGGTTACTCAAGCACCGTTGCAGCTGGATCACTATTGGTAGCCAGCATTACAAAATCTGAAGCACTTGCGGGCTTAGCCCAAACCTTTGGTGTGCTTGGTGCTGCTGCAATGGCTCTGCCACTTGCAAACTTAACTAGACGCGGCGGACGTCGCTTAGCTTTGGGCTCTGGGTATCTTGTTGGTGCCATAGGTGCAGTTTTTGCAATCGCAGGTGGCACATCGCGAATTCTTCCCATCATGCTGCTTGGCACATTCTTAGTTGGCGCTGCATCAGCATCCGGTTATCAGGCTAGGTACGCCGCCGTTGATTTAGCAACCAAATCAACGCGGGCAAAGAGTTTGTCGCTTGTCGTTTGGGCATCAACTATTGGTTCAGTTGTTGGCCCGAACTTAATGGGACCTTTTGGAAATGTTGCAACATTTCTTGGCCTACCAAAGCTAACTGGCCCCTACGTGCTTTCAGCAGTGATGCTTGGCCTTGGTTCACTAATCATCTGGACTCGCCTCAAGCCAGACCCATACTTAACCAGTGTTGCTGGGCACAGCGAAGAGTCTTCGAGCAAAACTAAAGTTCCTACCAAGGAAGTTTTTGCTCACATTGCATCTCGTCCAAATGCCTTGCTTGGATTACTGGCTATTTCAATGGGTCACCTGATCATGGTTGCAGTTATGGTTATGACCCCGGTTCACATGGCTCATGTTGATGTCTCGCTCAACATCATTGGATTTGTGATCAGTGTTCACATTGCAGGCATGTATGCCCTATCCCCGGTCGTTGGGTACCTAACAGACCGCCTAGGCCGCCCACAGGTAATCCTTATCGGAACGTTGATTCTGGTTGCATCAGCAGTCATCTCAGGGTTGTCACCGGCAAACAATGAAATTCAATTAGGAATCGGTTTGTTTTTACTTGGTCTAGGTTGGTCCTGCACATTGATCGCTGGATCCACCTTGTTATCCGAGTCCGTTTCCGATCATTATCGCGCTCCGGCGCAAGGTACATCTGACTTGGTCATGAACCTAAGCGCAGCCGTTGGTGGCGCACTTGCTGGCGTAATCATTGCAGTACTGAGCTATGGCTGGCTCTGCGCGCTATCCGCTATTCCGGTCGCCTACGTAGCACTCATTGCAACGAAGCAGATGGCTACCGCTAATCGCCAACCTGATTCACTGTAACGATTACCGAAGGAACAGCTGGAACAACTGGTGTATGTGCATCAGGAATTGCAAGTATCTTCATAGTATTTTCGCTTGAGGCCCATGCAATCTCAACATATTCATTTGATGTTGTAGTAGTGAAAAAGAAATTCCAAGCTGCAACGTGAGCGCCCACTGTTTTTTTAGGAATTGTAACTTTCGTATTCGAATTTGCCACATCCGAACCGTTCTTCATCAACCAAATCTCTATGAATTCATCCGTACTTTGATTTGCGTTATCAACCTGAAGGGAGAAAGAAAGGTTATAGGTACCGGGCTGAGAAATTCTTATTTCAGAACTTGTGGCTCCAGTAATCGTAATTCCATTTGATGCAAGTGGATCCCGCATTTTGATTTTATTCATGGAACCTGGTGAAGGATTTGTTTGGGTTACTGAGTCTGTTGCAGATGCCCAGAGTCCAAATCCACCTGCGGGACCCGCAGTACCAGTGGCGCCGGTCGCACCGGTGGCTCCTCTCGGACCAGTCTCGCCAATCAAAGTAGCAGTATTTTGTGTCGTGCCATCTGGGAATTTGATTCCCCGGGCGGTCTTTAAATATCCCGTGTCCCCTGGGCTGCCAATTTCAATATCTTGACTTGGCAAAGTAGATTCAAGGCCATTTGCAGTTAGTCGCATATTTCCGATACTCAGAGATTCGGCGCCATCAATTAACAAGCTGCCACCTGAAACCGTCAAACCTGCCTGGATACCTGTAATTACATCCTGTAAATAGAGCGTGCCAGGTCCAAGCTGCAAGCTTTTCCAGCGCTTCCCTACCGTTCCCAGTGAAAAAACATTGTCCTGAGATGGAACTAAGTCTGTTGCCAATGCCGTGTACGGAACGGTGGCACAACTACCTGGTGAGCCTGATGGTCCAACCGGACCAGGCGATCCGTTGGTTCCGTTGGTTCCATTCGTGCCGTTGGTTCCGTCAGTGCCGTTGGTTCCGTCAGTGCCGTTGGTTCCGTTGGTTCCGTCAGTGCCGTTGGTTCCGTCAGTGCCGTTGGTTCCGTTGGTTCCGTTGGTTCCGTCTTGACCGGGTGTGCAATTTTCACTCGGGTACACCGTTTCAGCCTCTGGTAGCGGGTCTCTAGTTGCAAAGAAAATCGCTATAAGAGCAATGACAGCGGATGCAATTGAGACAAAAAGTTCAATTCGGTGTTTTTTTGTCACAAATCAACCGTACCCTAAATCGCAACAGCCTCTTTATGGCAAATAATCTGCTGCCGGAATCAGTTGAAAGTTGTTCCACATAGTGAAAAATTTTGTTAAAAGGTGCTAAGTTTAGGCATTCAGAAACGAAGCCTCGTGGATTGATCCGGATCCCAGATCTCCAGGAGGCAAGTTGTCAGCCGACACCGCTTTTGAGAGTCAATCGACTCAAGTTCCAACAATTTCATTCGAGTTTTTCCCGCCAAAAGACCTCGAAGGCGAGCAAAAACTCTGGCAGGCCATCGATGAACTGCAAGAGTTCAATCCTGACTTCGTCTCGATGACCTACGGCGCAGGTGGTGGAACGAAAGACCGCACCGTACGCATCGCCTCTGAGTTCATTGCCAAGACGGGCGTACCCGTAATTGGGCACTTAACATGCGTTGGTTCAACGCGAGATGAATTGGTTGATGTTCTCGAGCAATACAAGTCAGAAGGCTTTCATGGCGTCTTAGCGCTGCGCGGCGACCCCGTTGGTGGACCAACCGCGCCATGGGTGACCACTCCCGGTGGTTTTGATTACGCCGATCAATTAGTCGAGCTTGCAGCTGAGATTGGTGGCTTCTCGATCGGCGTTGCAGCCTTTCCTGACGTGCACCCAGCATCAGATGGAAACTTTGCTCAAGACATAAATGTTTTGCTTCGAAAAGAAGATCTTGGCGCAACCTTTGCCATAACTCAGTTCGTATTTGATAGCGGTCGCTATGAAGCCTTGCGTAATGCACTTGATGCCAGAGGTTCCAAACTTTCTATCTACCCAGGCATCATGCCGGTAACAAGCTATCCACAAATCGTAAAGATGCTGGAACTAAGCGGTGGCTATATGCCAAAAGCAACTCGCTTGCGTTTTGCGCGTTATCAAAATGATCCAGAATCTCTAAAGCAACTTGGAATAGATGTTGCAGTGCAGATTTGTGAAGATGTATTTGCCTTAGGAGCCGAAGGTTTGCATTTCTACACGCTTAATACTTCTGGCCCTACTGGCGAAATCATCAAGCAACTTTCGATGCTCGCGAAGTAATCACTCTTCGGCGGATGCGCCAAAGCACGAAGGCAACTAGCGCAATACCTATTCCCTTCCAAAACCCAATTGGAAATGGGGAGTGTGCGTCTGGATAGGTACTTGCCATTGCATCACTTGAAGGTACGGATACTTCAACTACCAGTCCAGCGTGATCGCTAGGTAGGCACTGAGTCAGTTCTGGTGCATCTGCGATTAGGGATGAATCCATTTTCGAAATTGCTAATCGGGAAAGTTCGTTTTGTTCACTTGAATTGCATGGCCACAAATTCTCGCCAATTGGCCAAGTGTTGCCCACAACTCGGGCTGAAGCAGCACTTAACTGGGAGCTCAGAAACACATAATCTAAGCGATCGGTAAATCCATATGAATTGCCCATTTCAAGTGCTTCGCTCTGTCGCTTTGGATCTGGTCCCGCGAGCAATGCACTAGCTCCCCATGTGGCGTTCTTAAGGTCTTGCGAATTTGGGCCGGAGTCGGAGTAACCAGCCTGAATCATGCTCCAATATGCGTTGCATTGCGAGAGCGCTGTTGGACCGTTGGGAGCCTCAACTTGCTCTGGACAGACTTGTGAGGATACTGGCTGTTCCCCAGGGTTACTTTGTGTCTCACTACGTGGGTCGCGAGGATCACTATTGAAGTCCCCCATAACAATTACCGGGATTTCGGAATCAGATAAGTCTGCAATCAACTGATCCGTTTGAATCTTTGCCAGCGGAACTTCACCTTCGTCCCAAAGTGACTCAAGGTGAGTTGTTACAAATCTGATTTCAGTTCCGTTGACCGCAATGTCAGCCCAACTAAATCCTCGATAAACGGTCATTAATGTCGGAATGATTGTGTAGGCATCTTTGTATTCCGTTGTGCCTACCGCTTTAACTTGTGAACCCAAATCGGACTTAACTAGCAACACATCAGCAATTTCAAATCCACATGCGACGGTTTCAGTTCCAAATAATGCTGGGAACACATCCTCGTCGGTAACTAAAGTTAAATGCGGAATCGGCGGAATTGAGAACCCAGGATTTATCGCCTGGTTGTCGCCAGCATAAGCAATCTCATATGTGTAGCCAAGTTGGTCGAGTTCAACTAAGAGCATTTGCGTGAAGTCATAAACCGTAACTCTTGATGAGAGCACACCCTTTTGGCACATCCACTTTGTGGCTTCTTGAATGCCAACAACATCTGGATTAGCAGCAGCAATTTCGTTGGCCAGAACTTTGGAGCGCTGATTAAAGTCAGTTAGCTCAACCTGTTCCCACATGAACTGCGCAGCGGCCTTGAAGTCCGGCAGCAAATTCATGGCGATACCAACGTCAGCACCCAAGTAAATGTTTCGACTCATAACTGTGACAGTTGGTTCGGTTGCCTGTGCCGGTGTCGCCAAACCCAGGATAAGCATCAAGGCGGAAACGACTGTCCTAGTGGCTTTGTGCATAACCCTATTTTGTCGCCTATGGGCGACATAAACACCAACTTGCTCGGTTTCGTGTTCGGATAAACACCTGCGAGAATAGAGCGACCTGAAAGGCTCTTACGTGGCTCCCCGTAACTTAATTAATCTCGAGAACGTCTCTTTGACCTATGGAAAAGGCGCAGTTCTTGATCACGTTTCGCTGGGCCTAGCCGAAGGCGCCCGAATTGGAATTGTTGGCCGCAATGGTGGCGGCAAATCATCACTTGTGAAAATCCTGGGTGGTCAAGAAACTCCAAACGATGGTCGAGTTTCTATGGCCAATGGAACTCACCTTGGAACTTTGTCCCAGATCGACAAAGCGGATCCAAAAGCGACTGTGCGTGACATAGTTTTAGGCGATCAGGCTGACCACGAGTGGGCCACAAACTCAAAAGCTCGCGATGTCTTAACGGGACTGTTTGGTGGGTTTGGCGAATCGATTCTGGCGCGAGAAATGGGACCGCTTTCCGGTGGTGAACGTCGCCGCGTAGCACTTGCGAAACTTCTAATCAGTGATCTTGATGTATTACTTCTCGATGAACCTACTAACCACTTAGATGTTGAGGCTGTTACATGGCTTGCCGAACACCTAAAGACTCGTCGTGGTTTAGCGCTTGCTGTCGTAACTCACGATCGCTGGTTCCTTGATGAAGTAAGCGATCGTACCTGGGAAGTTGTTGACGGTCAGATTGAAGAATATGACGGCGGATACTCGGCTTACGTTTTAGCTAAGGCTGAGCGCATGCGGCAATCAAGCGTTGAAGAACAAAAGCGCAACATGTTGATTAAAAAAGAATTGGCCTGGTTGCGTCGTGGAGCCCCAGCTCGGACAAGTAAGCCTAAGTTTCGAATTGATGCCGCGAATGAATTGATCGAGAACGAACCTCCCCCGCGCAACAATGTTGAACTTTTAGCATTTGCAAACGCTCGCTTGGGTAAAACGGTTTATGAACTGCACAACGCCACGATTCGCGTTGGTGATAGAGACTTATTCACGGGTCTGGATTGGAATGTTGGTCCTGGCGATCGCATTGGTATCGCAGGCGTTAATGGTGCCGGCAAAACAACCTTGCTTAAAGTCTTAACCGGCCAGCTAGAACTTGCGGCAGGAAAACTGGTTACCGGAACCACAGTTAAGCCAGCCTTTTTGTCACAGCATCTAGAGGAACTAAACCCAAAGTGGCGAGTACTTGAAGCTATCGAACACATCTCGACTCATGTTGAGATTGGAAAAGGTAAGTCATTAAGTGCCTCGCAACTCGGTGAACGTCTTGGTTTTGGCTCTGATGCTCAGTGGACGCCTGTTGGCGACCTTTCCGGTGGCGAACGTCGACGCCTTCAGCTCACTCGCCTACTCATGGGTGGGCCAAACGTACTGATCCTCGATGAGCCAACAAATGACTTCGACGTGGAAACCTTGGCTGCCCTGGAAGACTTACTGGATAGCTTCGCTGGCACATTGCTGGTTGTTTCACACGATAGGTACTTCCTAGAGCGCGTCTGTGACACTTTCGTTGGCGTCATGGGTGACGGCTCACTTCGCAACCTTCCTGGCGGCTTAGAAGAGTATTTGAAGCTTCGTAAGGCCCAACCTGATGAGCCAACTGCATTTACTCAGGATGCTTCAGCGCCAAAGACTGAACTAACGGCCGCGCAAAAGCGCGATTTACAAAAGGATCTACAGCGAATCGAACGCTCGATTGCCAAACTGGATGTTTCCATCAAGGAAATTCTCAGCAAGATGGAAGTTCATTCCTCCAATTTCGAAAAGGTCGCGACTTTAAATGATGATTTACAACCATTAATTATGGAAAAGGAAGAACTAGAAAATCGCTGGGTATTACTCAGCGAAGATCTGGATTAACTCGAAGCCTGGTTCTTTACCTTCTCTTGTCGCAGCACTAGCCAGACACCAAATACCGCGATTGCCATACCAATGGCACCTACTGAACTGATGTGTTCGTCAAAGAATATGTAGCCAAAGGTGGCTGCTAGTGGAGTGCCTAGGTAAAGCAGACTTGATACCGAACCGGCACTTCGTTTGCGCAGCAAGTAGAACAACAGAACTACGGAACCAATAGAAACTCCAAGCACAATCCAAAGCAATACCACCACGAACTGCATAGACCATTCAATTACCAACGACTCTGTTGTCAAAGCCAGAACTCCAAGCAGAATTCCACTTACCGAGTATTGGAATGCCAGACCATAAAGAATTGGCAGATCAGAACCAAATCGCTTTTGTTCTAACGTTCCCCAAACGCTACCCACGAGCGCAAACCCTGCAGCCAATACGCCAGCAGTTGAAAAAACGAGTGAAGTATCCCCTTGGAGAATTTTTGGAGCTAGCAGCAAGGTCACGCCAGAAAGTCCCAACGCCAAGCCAACTACTTGTGATGCCCTAAGTCGCTCTCCCAACAACGGAATAGCGAGCAGTGAAACCAACACGGGCTGGAGACTCACGATTACTGCAGTAATTCCAGCCGAAACCCCTTCGTGGATCGCTACGAAAATTCCACCAGTGTAAGCAAAGTGCAAAAATACGGAAATATAACCAGCTCGTAAGTACTGCGACTTAGTCATTTTCATCGGGGCTCTGGTTGTAATCGCAATTGCAATCAGAATGGATGCAGTGAGTGCAAATCTCACTGTTAGTAAGGTAAACGGTTCGGCATGCGGCAATAAGAATTTTGCACCAACGAATCCGGAGCTCCATAGCAACACGAAAATGCCAGGGGCAAAACGTGAAACTAGTGAGTCAAGCATTATTGGGTTTTTGTACTCTGTCTCATAACAAGGACGACACCTAGGCCAGCAAGTGCCATACCAATGATTCCAACCGGTGCAATTACTTCATCAAACAGGAAGTATGCCTGAATGGCTGCCGTTGGTGGCACCAAGTAATACAAGCTGGAAACCTTGCTTGCGCTACCAGTGCGCAACATTCCATAAAGCAAAACGATTGATGCAATAGAAAGCATTAAGACGATCCAAGTTAGGCCAAAGAAGAATTGAGGTACCCATTGAATGATTTGATCTTCGGTCGCAAACGACAGAATCGCAAAAGCAATAGCGCTAATTGCATACTGTGCTCCGGTACCACTTAGGAATGGGATCTCTCCCCCAAGTTTCTTTTGCACCAAGTAGCCACCACTGGTTCCAAGCAATGCGATTACGCAGATAAATATTCCAGTAAGCGAAGTAGTTGCCGTGTAATCACCTTGGAATACCTTTGGCAAAAGGAGTAGTGCAATACCTATAACGCCCAAGAACAAGCCAACTACTTGAACCCAGCGCAGACGTTCACCCAGAAGCGGAACAGCCAACAGTGAAACTAGCACTGGCTGAATACTTACGATTACTGCGCTGATTCCTGCTGAAACGCCAAGACTGACCGCATAGAAGACACCACCGATGTAAATCACGTGCAACAGCATGCCAACTGCAAACGAGGCCTTGAACTGTTCTTTATTTAGCTTCAATGGCTGTTTAAATGCGGCCGCAATCAGAAACAGAATTAAGGCTGCGAAGAAGTAGCGAATGGTTAGGAACGTAAAAGGCTCCGCATAAGGAACTATGTACTTTGCGCCAACGAAACCCGTACTCCAAAGGAATACGAATAACGCCGGAGCGTAACGCTCAAGTTGTTTAGGCACTTAGTCAGTACCTGCATCAAAAGCGGCTCGATTAAGTCCAGCATCGGATTCATCGTTTGAATTTGATGATGTGATCGCATTTGATTGGCCGGACTTCATGTCGCCCACTAAGCCAAAAGTATTTGAATCAATTTGGCCTTGCGCTTGGTAAAGTTCGAGCTTTGCGCGGGTATCAGCGATGTCTAGATTACGCATGGTTAACTGCCCAATTCGATCCGTTGGACCGAACGCTGCATTCTCGGTGCGCTCCATAGAAAGCTTTTCGGGGTGGTAACTCAAAGCAGGTCCACAGGTATTGATGATTGAGTAATCGTCACCGCGACGCAAGCGAATAGTAACTTCACCTGTTACTGCAGATGCAACCCAACGCTGCAAAGATTCCCGAAGCATAAGCGCCTGCGGATCAAACCAGCGACCTTCATAAAGCAAGCGACCCAGCCGGCGGCCTTCTGCATGGTAGTTCGCAATTGTGTCTTCATTGTGAATTGCTGTTAGCAAGCGTTCGTATGCAATGAAGAACAGTGCCATGCCCGGAGCTTCATAAATTCCACGACTCTTGGCTTCAATGATGCGATTTTCAATCTGATCGGTCATGCCCAGTCCATGGCGTCCGCCAATGGCATTTGCTTCTTTCATTAACTCAACAACGTCAGAAAATTCCTTGCCGTTAATGGCAACTGGAATTCCTTGGTTGTAAGTAATGGTTACGTCTTCAGACTCAATCTTTACTGACTCATCCCAGAACCGAACACCCATGATCGGCTCAACAATTTCCATCGAGGCGTCAAGGTTTTCAAGAGTCTTAGCTTCATGGGTAGCACCAAGTATGTTGGCGTCAGTTGAATAAGCCTTTTCAGTGCTGTCACGATAAGGCAAGTTATTAGCAACTAACCACTCGGACATTTCTTTGCGACCGCCAAGTTCGCGAACGAAGTCTGCATCTAGCCATGGCTTGTAAACCCGAAGGTTTGGATTAGCAAGTAGACCGTAACGATAGAACCGTTCGATGTCATTACCTTTATAAGTTGAACCGTCACCCCAGATATCAACTTGATCGCTAAGCATGGCTCGCACTAATAAAGTTCCAGTTACTGCGCGTCCAAGTGGTGTGGTGTTGAAGTACTGCTTGCCACCAGAGCGAATGTGGAAAGCTCCACAAGCAATTGCGGCTAAACCTTCATTTACTAAAGCTTCTTTGCAGTCAACTAGTCGCGAGATTTCTGCGCCGTAGTCCCCTGCACGTGATGGCACTGAATCAATGTCTGGCTCATCGTATTGACCTAAGTCAGCCGTGTAAGTGCAGGGAATTGCGCCTTTGCTGCGCATCCAAGCCACAGCTACAGAGGTATCAAGGCCTCCGGAGAAGGCAATTCCAACTTTTTCACCAACAGGCAATGAGGCAAGGACTTTAGACATGTTGAAAGTCTATTGGAGTTGGGGGTCTTAATTTCCCTTAGCCGGAGTGGTTCTGCGCATGCGTTGATAGAACTTTCCAGGCTGGCTGGTGCTTGGCATCTGGTCACCAATGTTTTCAAAACCAATAAGTTCATACGCCTTTATTGCCGAATAGTTGTCCACCCAGACGCCCAAGCCCTGTTCGCTCCACGGCTTCACATCCACTTGTGAATCCACATACTCAATTAAGGCTCGCATTACACCTTTGCCTCGCGCTTCCGGGCGCACCCAGCAACCCCGAATCCAGCAACTTGAAGCAAAGTCCTCGTCGACCTGGTCAACGAACATAATTCCGATGTCGCCCGATTCATCACTTGCTAAAACAAAGTCAGATTTGCTTAAGCGAGCTCGCCAGAATCTCTCTGGTCGAATGGATTCTGATTCAAATTTGGCACCGAAAGCTTCCGGATTTGCTTGCAGTGATTCCAAACGAATTTCCCGAACTCGCTCCCAGTCATCTGGACCAAAAGGTGCGACTTGAATCTTTGAAGTCATGACCTAGCTGGTGACAAGGTTTGGCGCTTGTGCGCCAGCAAGGATTGCCAATGCATTAGTTGCCGCAATGTCTGCCATAGCTGCACGAGTTTCAACAGTTGCAGATCCCAAGTGCGGAATCAAAACTGCGTTATCAAGTTCAAGCAAGCCAGGATTAACTGCTGGTTCGTTTTCAAATACATCAAGTCCGGCGCCAGCAATCTGTCCTGACTTAAGCGCATCAACGAGTGCTTGCTCGTGAACAATTGGGCCACGTGCTGTGTTAATCAAGAATGCAGTCTTCTTCATGCGAGCAAACTGATTTTCGCTCATTAAGTGATGAGTGGCTGGTGAGTATGGGCAATGCAGGGAAAGCACATCGCTGGATTCAATTAGTTCATCCATGGACATGTATTTAGCATCAAGTTCTTTAACTACATTGTCTTCAAGCGGTGATCGACGCGTGTAAGCGATGTTCATGCCAAAAGCTTTTGCACGACGCGCAGTTGCAATACCAATCTGACCCATTCCAACAATTCCAAGTTGGCGACCTTGTAGTCCCATTCCAAGCATGTAGAACATTCCCCATTGCCATGGCTCTTGAGCGCGAATGACACGCTCCCCTTCACCTAGGCGACGAGTTGCCATCAAAATAAGTGACATTGCGATATCCGCTGTTGCTTCAGTCAAAACGCCTGGGGTGTTTGTAACCAGTACGCCGCGCTTTTCACACGCTGGCACATCAATGTTGTTGTAACCAACTGCAACATTTGAAACTGACTTTAATTGCGGACCGGCGGCATCAAGAAGTTCGTCATCGATCTTTTCGGTCAACAATGAAACAATCGCATCTGCGCCAGCAACCATGGTCAAAAGTTCGGCGCGAGAAATCGCATCGTCTTTTTCCCACGCGGTTACTTCGTGCTCAGCCTTTAGTCGCTCGAGGCCGCCGGATGGAATCTTGCCAGTAACAACAACGCGAGCCATTTATTCAGCGATCCATTCACCCATTAGCTTTAGGCCATCAGCGATGTCACTGTTATCAATGCCAGAGAAGGCCAAACGGATGTACTGCTCTTTTTCGCCTTCTTGTGGGCGACCGAAGTGACGACGAGTACAGAATGAAACACCTGTTGCATGAAGAGCCTGTTGAGCGAAGTCACCTAAGTCAGTGATTCCCTTGTTGGCCATTGCTTCAGTTACGTCTGGGAATAAGTAGAAACCAGCTTCAGGTGTGTGAACCTTCACGCCTGGCATCTGACGAAGTAAGTCAAGAGCAGTATCGCGACGCTGCTTCAAAGTATTAAGCATGATCGGAACACCGGACTGATCGCCAGTAACCGCTTCAACGCCACCGTACTGAACGAAGTGCGTGGTGCAGGATTCATCATTGGTGTTTAGCTTTGAAATAACGTCTGCAATTTCCTTAGGTGCAATTGCAGCACCAAGGCGCCAGCCGGTCATCGCAAACTTCTTTGAGAATGTGTAAAGAATTACAGTGCGCTCTGCCATGCCATCTAGTGAGGCAATTGACTTTGATTTTCCTTCGTAGCGCATTTCAAAATATGCTTCATCCGAAAGTACGTAAAGGTTGTTTGCAATCGCAATTTCAGCAATCGCTTCACGCTCGGCATCAGTTGATTCAGCGCCATTTGGATTTTGTAGATCGTTATAAACGATTGCCTTAGTGCGCGGCGTAATCAAAGACTTGATTTGATCTAGATCAATACTGAAACCAGTTCCTGTTGGAATGTAGCGGTAAGGCTTTGCGATGCCGCCAAAGTATTCAATCTGGCTTTCGTAAATTGGGTAACCCGGATTTGGGTAAAGAACTTCATCACCTGGATTCATGATGGTCTGAATGAATTTGGTAATAACTGGCTTTCCACCTGGCTGAACCACCACGTTGGATGCATCGAACTTAAGTCCGCGATCTCCACCTACGTTTGCTGCAAGTGCTTCACGAAGCTGTGGGATTCCAGCGCCTGGGCAGTAACCAGTTTTGCCATCTGCAATTGCGCGGTTCATGGCTTCAACAATGTTCGATGAAGTTGGCAGGTTGATGTCACCTAGGTGGAACGGGAAGATGCGATTGCCCTTTGCGCCCCATTCGGCCGCAGCCAAAGAAACAGCAAATGCAGTTTCGGTACCTAAGTTGTCTAGACGTGTTGCTAAAGCCATGGATTACCCCAAAAAGTCTCGGTTAGTCCTTGTACTTTATCGCCCGAGATAAGCCCTAGCCATTTGCGGATTCCTTGTGCCGCAGCCAGGCTCTCACATCGTGGAACGAGGCTTTAGAAGCCTTAAACAGCGCGACGTTTCACCGAGCGAAGTTGACCGCGCTTTGTGTGGGTGTACAGATCTTTAGGTCCAATCGGAGTTGGCACAAGTTCAATGTCCACGCCGATCCCCCGCTGGACGCTCTGCTTGTAGATGTACTCAAGAGTTGAGAAGTCTTCGATCGCAAAGCCCACCGAGTCAAAGATCGTTACTTGCTCAGCGTTGTCGCGACCAGCTTCCTTGCCGGAAAGTACCTTCCACAAGTGGTTGACCGGGAAGTCTGCAGGCATCTGCTGGATGTCGCCTTCAATTCGAGTCTGTGGCTCAAATTCCACGAATACTTTGCCCTGAGTTAACACACCTGCAGCAAGTTCAGTTTTTCCTGGGCAGTCGCCACCAACACCGTTGAAGTGCATTCCTGGCTCAACCATTTCTGGAGTGATGATTGTTGCCATTGCTTTGTCTGCAGTGATAGTTGTGACGATGTCTGCGCCCTTAACTGCTTCAGCTACAGAGTTGCAGTGCACAACCTTGATGTCTTCAAATTCGGCAAGGTTTCTGGCTAACTTTTCAGTTGCTTCTGGATCAATATCAAATGCGCGAATTTCGGTGATTCCAATTACCTTGTGGAATCCAATAGCTTGGAATTCAGCCTGTGCACCGTTACCAATCATCGCCATTACACGTGAATCTTTTCGAGCTAATGCGCGAGCAGCCATTACTGAAGTTGCCGCAGTTCGCATCGCAGTTGCCAGAGTTAGTTCGCTTAGCAACATTGGGTAGCCGGTATTCATGTCAGACAAAACACCAAAGCCCATGACGCTGAATAGGTCGTGCTTGATGTTCTCTGGGTGACCGTTTACATACTTAAAGCCATAACGCTCAGCATTGGATGTTGGCATTAACTCGATAACGCCTTCATCGTTGTGAGCACCGAAACGGGCGGCCTTGTCGAATTCTTCCCAACGCACAAAGTTTGCTTCAATGCCATCTGTTAACTCAGCGATGAATTCATCTACTCCAATGGCCTGAATTAGCTTGGCCATTGCTGGTACATCAACAAAACGAGTCATTGGGAATCCTGTTCGTATAGCTAGCGGGAACTCATTGAAACTACTGGTTTTTGCTGTCACATATTGTCAACAAATTGCACTAATTAGCACTCTTATTTAGCAATTTGCTAACATAGCTTTAACAAATTGTAAGGAAAACCATGGATGACCTAGATCGCGCCATTTTGGCTCAGCTTCGCAAAGATGCCCGCACTTCTATTAGTTCCATTGCTGGTGACTTAAAGGTCGCTCGAGCCACAGTGCAGCATCGAATCACGCGTCTAGAAAACGATGGCACCATCGTTGGTTACACCGTGAAAGTAAATCCCGGATCCTCTCCCAATGTCGTGCGCGCGATTATGTCTATTGCTACGGAAGGCAACACTGCCAAATCAGTAGTCACTCGCTTAAGCGGATCTCCAAATGTAGTTGCCGTGCACTCCACAAATGGTAAATGGGATTTGATTGCAGACATTCAAGCCGACTCGTTAGAAGAGTTTGATAAAGCAATCAATGAGATTCGGGAGATGAAAGAAATAAGTTCATCGGAAACTAATTTGCTTCTCTCGACATACTCGTTCTAGAACTCCGTTTTTTTATAAGGCATACCTTTTGCATCGTAAGTCCACCAAGTTCCAACTTGAACTCCTGATTTAAACTCGCCACTACGCATCAAGGTGCCGTCTTTGCGCCACCACTGCCAAGGTCCATGCAATTCACTTTTTCGCATCTTGCCTTTTGATTGCAGAACGGCATTGTCGTAATAGCTCAAGACTGGGCCAGGTCCCTTCCGGGACTTTTCTTCAATTTGATCTAAACGAACTCGAATCAACTTCTTTAGCAAACCTTTAGGTAGCGGCTTATCTAATGGGAAATGCAATGATCCCTGAGTCATTTCGTAGTTAGCTAATTCAGTTGGTAGCTGCATTAATACGCTGCCACTAAATGGGAAGTAAGAATTGTGCTTCTTGTAACCCTCGATGCCACAAATAACTCCACCTTCGACTTCAAAGGCCGGAAGGTTGTAGCTGATGCATTCAGTTGCGCCAGGAATTAGTTCCCGAATAGTCGCTGCCATCTTTAGCATCAAAGTGCGCTGTGGTTCAGGCAAGGTGTTGAGCTTGCCGTCAACCAGTCCAAGTTTTGCCATCGAATACTCCTAGATTCTTGGTGACCATGTTACGAGTTCGCTGTGCTTAGCCACTCGCCCATCACCAGATGACTTTCTGGTAATTCTTCGAATCGCCCATGGCACAAGAAAAGCAATTCCCCAGGCCACCGATCCAACTACTCGAATTGGAGCTGGGGCTGGTTTGTATGGCGACATTGGGTCTTGCCAGTCGGAATCATGTGGCATTTCTACGGCTGAAAGCACTGCGGCAGCAACTCTGCGGTGGCCCTCTGCCGACAAATGCAATCTATCTTTAGCAAGCATTCGAGGATCACCGAATACCTCTCGCGAATTTGCATCCATCACAGTCGCACCAAACTCTGCTGCAACACGTTTAACGTTTTCGTTAAACGGTCCAAATCTTTGGTTCCAGTAAGCCTGAGTTTTAGTTTTTGGATTGCTTACCTCTCGCACCGTAAAAAGCAACAGCGTTGGCTTCTTTTCAGAGATCTTGGCAACCGCTTGGCGATACGTTGAGAAAACTAACTCCGGCTCAAATCCTGGGCGCAAAACGTTATTAGCGCCGGCATGGAAGGTAACTAAAGTGCTATTACCTTCGATTAGCTCAAGTGCCAGCGGTAATTGGTGTTCGGCTACTTGTTCTAATAACTTGCCACGGATTGCAAAATTTGCGTATCTAAATTCATTTGATTCGCTGGCCAATACGTCGGCAACTCGATCAGCCCAACCTCTATAACTGCCATCTGAATACTTGTCAGAAAGACCTTCAGTTAGCGAGTCACCAAGAGCGATGAATCTAGTTATGTTCGGCACGCATAAAGCCTAATGCGCTCGCCCTGACTCAGTTAACATTGATAAACCAGTCAGCAAATAGTTAGCGAGCTACTCATGGGAAACATTGTTCGGATTGATTCGAATGCGCAGTTACCGGCAGATCCAAATGCGCCGGGCGAATACTGCGTAACGCCTTTTTATGGTGATGACGAGAAGTTCTACGCTGGCATTTGGTCGGCGGACCCGCACTCACTGGATTTTGATTCATACCCAGTTGATGAAGTTTGCGTAGTCCTAACTGGAAAAATCACACTAACCGAAGTTGGCAAGGCGCCAGAGATTTTCACAACAGGTGATGCTTTCGGACTTAAGAAAGGCACTGCGCTTAATTGGACGCAGGATCCTGATACCCGAAAGATCTTTGTAATTCTGGAGAGTTAATTCGATTGGGCTAGGTGTTTGTTCATATCTTTGTTTAGCGCCCAGCACCAATAGAACAATCCGAATTGCAATGGCAAGCGTGCAAATGCAATTAGTGGATCTGGCATTTCATGATCCATCCAGTCGATTGCCATATATATGTTTGCTGGGTAAACCAAAACGAAAAGCGCGAATGCAAACCAAACACCTAGTTGGCGAATTGGTTTACCAAATAACGTCTTTGACATTGGGGCAAACATCATCGCGCCGATAGTTAGTTCGGCAAGTCCGCTTAAGTACGTCCAAACTCTTGGCTCAAACGGAAGGATTGGTGGAACAATCTTGTCGAAACCAGAAGGCGATAAGAAATGAACCGTTCCTGCTGCTAAAAGTAAGATTCCTAATCCCCGACCAGCTGTGTATTTACCCATGACTTAAGTATCTGTTAGTTGCGGCTGCTTTTCTGGCAGGTTTACCAAACAAAAAACGGCGCCCATTTCTGGACGCCGTTTTTTAACTTACTTCTTAGAACATGTCAGCGTTCATAACCTTTACCCAGGCGGCAACGAAGTCGTTAACAAACTTCTTTTGGTTGTCATCTTGGGCGTAAACCTCGGCGTAAGCGCGAAGTACTGAGTTTGAACCGAACACTAAGTCAACGCGAGTTGCGGTGAACTTAACATCGCCAGTCTTGCGGCTGCGGATGTTGTAAACGTTCTCGCCTGCTGGCTCCCACGCAAATCCCATGTCAGTGAGATTGACGAAGAAATCGTTAGTCAATGCGCCTTCGCGATCCGTGAACACACCATGCTTTGTTCCGGCATAGTTTGTTCCGATTGCACGCATGCCACCGATAAGAACTGTCATTTCTGGAGCAGTTAGACGAAGTAGTTGCGCACGATCAAGTAGCAACTCTTCTGGTGTGACTGCGTAGTCCTTCTTTACCCAGTTACGGAAACCGTCTGCGACTGGCTCAAGTGGTGCAAATGATTCAACATCAGTGTTTTCCTGAGTTGCATCGCCGCGACCTGCCTTGAACGGAACCTTGATGTCCTGGCCGCCAGCCTTAGCTGCCTGCTCAACGCCAACGTTTCCTGCCAACACGATTACGTCAGCCAAGCTTGCGCCTGACTTTGCAGCAATTGGTTCAAGAACTGAAAGCACGCGAGTTAAACGCTCTGGCTCGTTACCCTGCCAATCCTTTTGTGGGGCTAGACGAATGCGAGCACCGTTTGCGCCACCACGAAGATCTGAACCACGGAATGTGCGGGCACTATCCCAAGCAGTTGAAACCATGTCAGCAATGGATAGGCCTGAAGCTGCAATCTGTGACTTAACTGCTTCAACGTCATAGCTTGTGCTACCTGGAGCAACTGGATCCTGCCAGATCAAATCTTCAGCCGGAACATCTGGACCGATGTAACGGGCCTTAGGTCCCATGTCACGGTGAGTTAACTTGAACCATGCGCGAGCAAAGACTTCGGAGAAGTAATCCTGATCGTCGCGGAAGCGTTCGCTGATTGCGCGGTAAATCGGATCCTTGATCATTGCCATGTCAGCATCAGTCATCATTGGGTTGTAACGCTTTGTTGGATCTTCAACATCAACTGGCTTATCTTCTTCAGCAATGTTGATTGGTTCCCACTGATTTGCGCCAGCTGGTGACTTCTTCAATTCCCATTCGTACTTGAATAGAAGATCGAAGTAACCGTTGTCCCACTTTGTTGGGTGAGTTGTCCAAGCACCTTCAAGACCACTTGTAACAGTGTCGCGACCAACGCCACGTGAAGTGTGATTGTTCCAACCAAGACCCTGCTCGAATAGTTCTGCTGCTTCTGGTTCTGGACCAAGAACTGAGGCATCGCCATTTCCATGTGCCTTACCAACAGTGTGACCACCAGCGGTTAGTGCAACAGTTTCTTCATCATTCATCGCCATGCGAGCAAATGTTTCGCGAACGTGAAGCGCAGTGCGTGCGGGATCTGGATTTCCATTAACGCCTTCTGGGTTTACGTAAATCAAACCCATGTGAACGGCAGCAAGCGGGTTCTCCAAAGTTGCTGGATTAGCTAGATCTTCGTAACGATTTTCACTTGGTGCCAGGAATTCAGTTTCTGAACCCCAGTAAATATCTTTTTCAGGTCCCCAGATATCTGCGCGGCCAAAACCAAAACCAAAAGTCTTTAGACCCATTGATTCATATGCAATGGTGCCGGCAAGAACCATTAGGTCTGCCCAGCTAACTTTGTTGCCGTACTTTTTCTTGATTGGCCATAGAAGACGACGTGCCTTATCTAGGTTTGCGTTATCTGGCCATGAGTTAAGTGGTGCAAAGCGATGGTTGCCGGTGCCGCCGCCGCCACGACCGTCAGCTGTGCGGTAAGTACCTGCTGCGTGCCAGGACATACGAATCATCAAGCCGCCATAGTGGCCCCAGTCAGCTGGCCACCAGTCTTGGCTCTCTGTCATTAATGCGTGCATGTCCTTTTTCAAGGCTGCAAAATCTAGTCCTTGGACTTCCTTCTGGTAGTCAAAGTCTTCGCCCAATGGATTGGACTTCTTGTCATGCTGATGCAAAATGTCCAAATTAAGGGCTTTTGGCCACCATTCCATGTTTGATGTGCCAACTTCGGTGACAGCTCCGTGAGCTACTGGGCACTTTCCTGAATCTGACATCGCAGGTCCTTTCAATCGGGCATTACTGTCCGAGTCTACAAGGGCTATTCAAATCCTCAATTTGAGGGAATTGGACTGAAAGATAAGTCAATCCATCGAGAAGCAATGATTAGGAAAGATCTAGCCTTACGTCAAAACCAACCATTGCGATGGCGATGCCAGCAGACCAAATCAGCGTGCTAGCAATAATGAGCGTCGATGCTCGAAATGGCTTAACTCCAGCCGCCACTGATGCCATCGCAGCAATCTGAGTTCCAATTAAAGCTGGAGCAGCAATTGCCATGCCATAAATTCCATACTTATCGAACATTCGGACTGCTTTTTCAAACTTTGGCGATTCACCGGTTTTACCTTTGGCTGCACGTCGCTTGATGATTCGATTGCGCATAGTCGAACTCAGGTAAGCGAAAACCACAATTGCAATTGCATCCCCCATGACTGCCGCAATCACAGCCAGAGTTGGGTTCACGCCTAACGCAATTCCAATTGGCACCATTGCGATTGCGTCAACAAATGGAATAACTGAAGCTACGAAAACTCCCAGCGCTCCCCACTGTTCGATGTATTGCATTATCAAATGTCCTTTTCCCTATCGATCTTTTGTCACTGAGTGCACGAGTTTTTCTAAAGGTCCTTGCTTGTATTTCTTTAACCAGATCGTTGATAAGTAAACAAGCAGGCCCCAAATTCCAAACGCCAGGATTAGTACCTGCCAAGTTTGTAGATCTTGGAACAGCCCTAATCCCCATCGACCAAAAATCAACGACGTGATTATCGATTGTGAAATATAAACCGTTAAGGACATTTGCCCGGCTGGCTTCATCCAAGAAACAGTGTTCGGCTTCTCTTCTACTAGCTTTCGAATAACACCAACAAAAAACATCGACAAAAGTGGTGCGGCAATAAATGACACAGCAAGCGCAAAGAGATAAACAGCTTCAGATGGATCTGCAGATTGTTCGTTTTTTACTAGCGCAAGAGCTGCAAGAATCTGAATTGGAGCTCCAAGTAATAAACCTCGATTGATTAATTTAGAGTTCTGATTTACATCAATTGGCGAAGTTAAGAACTGAGTTCTTGCCATTCGAAGTCCTAGCAAGAACGCAGCAAAAGCAAAGCCGCCCTGGAGGATGATTCCAGTGGAAATGCCATAAGCCCATACCTCTAAGCGCGCCGGTATTGCCTCTATGAAACTTCCGTTCATTAGCACTTCATCGAGTTTTAATTCCATGGATGTCTGCAAAGCCTCTTCGGTCAAAAACTGCTCGGCAACGAACAATAAGGCAGCAACAATTAGAAGAATTGCAGACGTTACTAAGAAAACAACGCGAGTCCAGATCTTAAGGGTTCTGTCAGCTCGGAAAAAGAATGGGATTAGTAATAGTCCAAAGATTCCATACATGAAGATGATGTCTCCATGCCATAAGAACGAAAAGTGCAGAACTCCCAGTGCCATCAGAGCTAAGCAGCGCTTAACCCATCGCGCTCGATTGGCTCGATCGCCCTTGATTATGTAATTGGAGCTGTAGCCAAACAAGAACGAAAAGATCAAATAGAACTTGCCAGTAAAAATCGTGGCAATAATGAACGTCGCGGATCCATTTGCTAAACCTTGTGCCCACTCACCGCGGGCCCCTTCACCACTATTGAGGGCCATGAATTGGATATTCACAACCAAGATTCCAAGTAGGGCGAATCCTCTTAAAACGTCCGGAGCTAAATCTCGCTTAATCTGCATTAGATGTCCTTTTCTCTCCATGCTAGAACCATTGATGGCATGGAAGCGAATGCGAACAGTGTGGCAATAACCAAATAACTTCCGTCGTTGCCCTCTGGCTGGAACATTTTCACTTCAGGTCCAAAAAGCATGAGCAGCATAAGTGCCATCACTATGTAACCCATTAAGTAATAGGCATACCGAAACGAAGTATCGCGCACCTGAATCTGGCGCTCGTCAAGAAGTTCATCCGGAGCATCTGCGATCGACCTAACGCTTACACGAAGCAAGCTATAGCCTCCAACTACAGCAAGGATCACAAAGATTGCTGTGACGGAGTAAACGATTACATCGACTCCACTAGACAGAGAAAGATTTGTCTTTAGCGTGGGCCAATAACTACCCATTGCAATAAGAACTATTCCTATCCAAATCAATACAACTAGAATTCTTCGATTCCGCTGCGGACGAAGCCAATTGAATTTAGGGTTCTCATCATTAAGAAGAGCCTTTGTTCCCTTCTCTGTGACACCTTCAAACCAATAAATCTTGTTGTTCTTTGGCATGCTTACTTTTCCTTCCGAATCGGAGATAACGAGAACAGGCCAGATACTTCTTGATCTAGGACCTTTGAAATCCGCAATGCCAGAACTAAAGAAGGGCTGTATTCCTCGCGCTCTAAATAACCAATCGTTTGATAATGAACGCCAGCTTTGTCAGCTAGTTCTTGGCGCGTAAGGCCCTTTGCCAATCGCGCTGCCTCAATGCGGTTGTAAACCGGATCTTCAGGATTTCTGCTCATACTATGTAGTATACATGCTACATAGTATTAATGCTACATTTTAGAGTCTTTTTCGTCGCACTGCAATCACCTAATGAGCAATAAACTCCAACTCATGGAGATCGAAATTAGTACCGAAGAGTCACTAACCGATGATTTAGAACGAGTGCTTAAGTCTCATTGGCTTTTTTGCATCTCAAATACTCCAATTGAACATGTCTATGCACTTGATGCTTCAAAACTATTTGCCCCAGATTTAACCGTCTTTAGTGCACGTTTAGATGGAGAACTGGCCGGCGTTGGAGCACTTAGAAAACTTGATGGTCAACATGCCGAACTCAAATCTATGCATACTTTGTCTCGATATAGGGGCACCGGAATTGGAAAAGCACTTGTTGCTCATATCGAAGCAGCCGCTAAAGCCCAGGGAATAACTCGCATCAGCTTAGAAACCGGTACGAACGAAGCATTCAAGCCTGCGCGCGACCTCTATCAATCTCTCGGCTATGAATCGTGCGATGCATTTGGCGAGTATGTTCTGAGCGAACACAACTTATGCATGACCAAAATGATTTGATTTAGACTCGTCAGTCTGTAGGTCGAATTTCTATGCATTCGCCACACATTATTGATGCACCTCAATTAGCTCGAAATGGGCCAGGACGATTTTCGAATCATCATTAATGTCGTATCCGCACTCTTTCCAAAACTTTAAGTGACTCTCTCGAAAGTCATCGCCCGTGAGATCACCTTCAGCTTCGGCAAGCGCAAACTCATCTGGCACGTCGGCAAACCTAGAAACCTCCACCCGAGTTATTTCTATGGTTGCAACATGTTCGTTGTTGTTACCAACGACAGCAAACTTCTCGCCTACTGCTTCAATTGGCTCGCCAGGTTCGTAGTCCCAATCCAAGGCTCCAGCAGTTGCGCGCTTACTGCCATTAACCACGAGGTCTATAAGTCTTGTGCGTAGTTCCCCAGGATCCCCGAACTCTAATACTCGAAGTCCGTTGATCTTTTCCAATTCCATGTTCAAAGATTACTAATGAAACGAGTCGGTCTGTAGGCCGGAAACTTATAGTGCGTCGAACTCAGCTTTGCGCGCAGCCATCCATGAATCCATTTCTCCGGAGTTCATAAGTTCCATCATCGCTCCCATGGCAGCCATGTGCGGACCATCATTCGCACCAAACATCTCTTTGCCATGCTGTTGGCTCTGAGCGGCTAGATCATCAAATGAATCTCCCGAAAAAACTAAATCACAGGCTCCACCGAGTTGATTGCATGTCATGGATTTCATTTTCGGCTCCTAAATCGTTTGTCTACACGGGAGTCTTTCATAAATCATTCACAAGGATGAATGATTTCAAGAGCAAAAAAGACGAGTCGGTCTGTAAGCTGGATTTGGTTGAAGAGTTTCGACGGGTTGATACCCTTGTTTCATGGCTACAGAAAATCAGGTACGGAAAGTTGCCAGGGACTGCTCTTTGGTATTCAATGCCCTTGGCGACCCTAATAGGCAAGATATTTTGATCATGCTTGAAACAGAAGGGCCGCTTAATGTCTTACAGATCACCGAGAGACTTAACTTAGCTCGCCCGACTATCTCCCACCACCTAAAAATTCTGACCAATGCTGGCCTACTCAGATCTACCAAGAAGTCTCGTGAGATTTACTATGAGTCTGAGTGGTCAGATGCCTCAAAGAATCTCAAAAAATTTATGAAACTTCTCTGGGATTGCTAGTTGACAGCAATCTAATGCGTTGATAAGTTTCGACTTATCAACGCATGAAATATCCCAGGAGGCCCTTGTGTCATTCTCTATTACTAAAACCCCTTCACTTCAAGGTAAGACAGCGCTTGTTACCGGTGGAAACATAGGTCTAGGTTTTGAGACGGTTAAAGCTTTAGCTGCTAAAGGCGCTCATGTGCTTCTTGCCGCCAGAAATGAGGAAAAGGGCAAGGCAGCAGTTGCTAAAATTCAAAAGCTCGTACCAAATGCTCAAGTAGAACTACTTAGCTTAGATCTAGCCTCTCAACGAAGTATCAGGGCGGCAGCCACAGAAGTTGGCAACAAGTTCAGCCAATTAGATTTCTTAATTAATAACGCTGGAATTATGGCAATGCCAGAGACGTTGACTGAGGATGGTTACGAAAGTCAGTTCGGTGTGAACCATCTAGGGCATTGGAGTCTTACTGGACTTCTTGTGAATAATTTATTGGCAGCTGAACAAGCCCGAGTCGTCACTGTGACCAGCACTGCTCATCACATGGTTTGGAACATCAACTTTGATGACCCTCACATGCTAAAGAAGTACTCCCCATGGAAGGCATACGGCCAATCAAAATTAGCCAACTATTTCTTTGCGCTAGGACTACATAATGAATTCAAAAATTCAGGAAAGCAAGCGATGAGCTTGCTGGCGCACCCTGGCTTGTCCCATACAAATTTACAAGTTGAGACTTACGACAAGGGTGCTGCAGGTTGGACAGGAAAGGTTTCAAAAACCTTAGCTGCTCGAGTGGGAATGGAGCCTGAAGTGGGTGCACGGCCACAAATTAGAGCTGCTCTTGATCCCAAAGCTAAAAGTGGTCAGTTCTACTGTCCAAGATATGGAAATAATGGCGCCCCTGTAAGGCACCCAATAATGCGAACGAGGAATCAACGTAACATTGAAAAACTCTGGGAGCTCTCTGAAAAAGAGACCGGAATTAAGCTGGAGATTTCTTAAAGGTTGCAAGTTGGATTTGAAAGACGAGTCGGTCTGTAAGCCGGATTCTGTACGCTTGCGCGCGATGATCATCCATCTGCGATTGTTGTTACCAACAACCTGTTGCAACCTACCTGCAGGCGTGTGACGGGCAGTCACCTGCTACTTGGTCTTGCTCCGAGTGGGGTTTACCTAGCTACCTATGTCGCCATAAGTACTGGTGAGCTCTTACCTCACCGTTTCACCCTTACCTATCTCCAAATAAATGAAGTTAGGCGGTTTACTTTCTGTTGCACTTTCCCGTGGGTCGCCCCAGGTGGACGTTATCCACCACTCTTGCCCTATGGAGTCCGGACTTTCCTCGAACATCTCGCAATAAAGCCAGCTGCCCGCGATCATCCGACCGACTCGTCTGCTCTAAGGATAGATCGATTTCGCACCATTGAAAAACGCCTTGGTTGTAGGCGTTAACTCAACTAAGCCTTAAGGCGCCGGTTCTCAGGGTCATAGAACGGAACATCGCTAATAGTTGCTGGAGT
The DNA here is from genome assembly GCA_030157865.1 of Candidatus Nanopelagicales bacterium. Classification (GTDB taxonomy): domain Bacteria; phylum Actinomycetota; class Actinomycetes; order S36-B12; family UBA5976; genus UBA5976. The sequence goes on from JAOATY010000016.1 coordinate 57,374, forward strand.
TAAAACTCCAGCGCAATCAACTATGAAGTTCGATCCAGCTGGAACATCGGCTGGAATGTTGCCAAGTCCGCAAGCTCCCCCAATGGTGTGTCCATAAGATCCTGAAGTTACGTGACCGATGATCTTGCCATCAAGCAAGATTGATTCATCGTGAACAAATAGTGGTTCTGGGTTATCAAGTTTGATAAACACCTGTCGGCGATCTGGATTTTGCTTTCCTTCAATCGCGCTGCGTCCGACGAAGTCACCCTTCTTTAGGTTGACTGCAAATGCCAGCGAGGCTTGATACGGATCATCGATTGGGCCTATGTCATGACCTAAGTGTCGGTAACCCTTTTCAACACGCAAACTATCTAATGCGTGATAACCGGCGCGACGTAGTCCAAGTCCTTCGCCTGCTTCAATTACTGAATCGTAAATTGATACTGCCATGTCGGCTGTTGGATAAAGTTCGTAGCCAAGTTCGCCAACGAAGCTAACGCGCAGGCAAAGCGCCGAACCATTTCCAACTTCAATCTCCCGAGCTGTTCCCCACGGCTGGTTTTCAGTTGAGAAATCAGCTGGGCTAATACGCGATAACAACTCTCGCGAGTTAGGTCCCATAATTCCAATAGTTGCCAAACCTGCGCTGGCATCAAATGTGGCAGCAGCGTGACCGCGAGCTGCTCTTCGCAACATTGCCAAAGTTTTTGTTTGTGCTGCCGTTGGAGTCACAACCAAGAATCGATCTTCAGCAAGCCTGGTGATTGTGCCGTCTAGTTCGATGCCTCCACCCTTGTTAAGCATGAGGGTGTAAACAACTCGGCCAATCTTCACGTCCATGTTGGATGTAGTTACTGACTGAATTACTTTGAGTGCATCAGGTCCAGCAACTTCAACTTTGGTGAAAGTTGAAAGATCAAAAATGGCTACTGCTTCTCGTGCTGCTTTATGTTCTGCAGCTGAGTGCTCGAACCAGTTCTGGCGTTGGTAGCTGTATTCGTATTCACGCTTGGTACCAGCGGGTGCAAACCAATTCGCACGTTCGTATCCAACTAGCTCGCCAAATACTGCGCCGGCCGCATCGACGCGATCATGCAAAGGTGAACGACGAATGTTGCGTGCGGTGTAAGGCTGCAGGAACGGCCAGTGCATTGCATAAAGTCGGCCAAGACCTTCCTTAGTGCGCTCATGCAAGTAAGGACGGTTTGATTGGTACTTCGAGAATCGCTGAACATCTACAGCCGAAACATCTGTTGTTGGTGTGCCTGCAACAATCCATTCGGCTAACGCCCGGCCGGCACCTGGTGCATAAATAATGCCTTGGCTGTTAAAGCCGGCAGCGATCCATAAACCATCAACTTCAGCTGTTTCGCCAAGGCAGAAACTTGCATCAGGAGTAAATGACTCTGGAGCGTTTAGGAAGCGTGAGTAATTTGCAGATTTCAATGCTGGGATTCGATCTTCAGCAAAACCCTTGATGGCTGCGAAGTGTTCCCAATCTGGATCAAACTCACCAAAGGCAAAGTCTTTTGCCAACGTACGAGAATCAACTGGAATGCCATCAGGTTCGAACGCACCCACTACTAGTGAACCGTTGTGACCTCTTACATATAAGTAGCCATCTAAGTCGCGAAGTACAGGAAGTGGAACATCTGCGCCATCGATTGGATCGGTCGTTACGTGCACATGAGCTGCTGGGTAAAGCGGAACCATTGCGCCACACTTTTCAGCAAGTTCGCGTGTCCATAGTCCTGCTGCCAAAACTAAGTTTTCGCATTCAACTATTCCCTGATCTGTTTCTACAGCAGTGATACGTCCGTTAACTTTCTGAACACCGGTTACGGTTACGCCTTCGCGAATTGTGACACCACGAGTGTGAGCACCTTTTGCAAACGCCATCGCTGCTCGACCTGGATTAACGTGACCATCTTCGGCGTGATGCATTCCGCCCAGCAAACCATCAGCAGTTGCAAGTGGATGAAGTTTGGCAACTTGTTCAGGCGTTACTAATTCACTGGAAATTCCGTTGTGGCTTGCAACCATATGGCTGTAACGCAATTCATCTAATCGACCTGGAGTTCTAGCAAGTGAAAGCGAACCATTTTGCTGTAGCGAAACATTGATTCCGGTTTCTTTTTCAATCGCTCGGTAAGCATCGATTCCGTAATATGAAAGCTTTGTCATGGCATGTGTTGCGCGAGAGCGAACTACCAAGCCTGCTGCGTGCCAACTGGTGCCCGAAGCTACTGAAGATCGCTCGATGAGCAATACATCTTTATGGCCAAGCTCTGCCAAGTGATACGCAATGCTGCTGCCGATTACACCAGCGCCAACTACTACGGTTTGAGCTCGGGCAGGAAGTGCTCGGGTTTTAGCTTGGTCATCAAACTCAGTTGCAGAGAGGTCTTTTTCCAGCAAATTATCCACGGCAGCAGATTCCTTTTGATTGAAGTAATTAGCCCAACTTTATTGGAGTTACCCGATTGGTAGTTGCCGAACCCAAGATGACTTGAAACACATCAAAATGCGAACTTGGCAGGTTTTGAAAGGATATGGAGAAGACCCCGCAATAAGTATGAGTTACTGCGGGGTCTTATTTGCTAGAAATTGCCTTTGCCCTGCGGTGACACTTTTGCCTGACATCGACGATGCCAAACAATGATCCAACCGGAGCGACATTTTCTAACTAAGCCATTCCTACGCCTGCGAAAAGGTCATGGCAAGGGGTTTTAGGAAATAATTCCAATTGGTGACTAATTGGCTTACAAAACCTCAACAATTACATCAAGGCCCCATGGCGAACCGGCCTTGGTTGGCTTAACAATCTTTACATCCAACGCTACTTTTGCGGCCAGCTCTGCCAGTTGCTCAACGGTCTTTACCGACTTCCCTGCCTGAGCTAATGATCGAACCAGGCGACCCTTAGTTGCCTTGTTTGAGTGGCTAACAACCTTTGGCGCACCCGTTGGCATCTTCTGCATAATTCGCGGGACCACAACTTGATCGGCGATGTTTTTGTCAGTCGGACCAAGCTTCACATAAATCCCAGATCTTAAATCGATTACAAACTCGTCTTGATCAGAAATTAACGAAGTGATCGAATCACTCCAGAACTTTGTGAGAGATCCAATCTTTGGAACAACCGTGTCCCCCGATAGTCGATAAGCCGGAATACGATCAGTGACATTGATTAGTCCAAACAACGCAGATACAACAAAGTTCTCAGCTTCAAACTTTGCCTTGGCTTTAGCGCTAAGTGAGTCAATCTTAATCGCGTCATAAAGTACTCCGGTATACACCGACCAGACTGGACCAGTTGCTGCTGTTAAGAGTTTCTGATCGCGTTCAATTTCAAAATCTTGCTTCGCACTAATCGCAAGTGCGGCTCGAGCTTTAGCGGCTGGACCATTTGCCATAGCAACAACAGCTGAAACCAACTCTTGGCGCTGCTTTGTTAACTCCGGAAAGGAAAGCTTCTTAAAATCTATTTTTTGCTTTCCAGTTGCATCAGTTTTACCTTCCGAAGGAGGTAGCAAAATCATGGTCATTGTTTTTCTCTAGGGACGAGAGATGATTCCAGAGCCACCCGCAAGATGGGTGTCCAGTGCTTCATTGGCTAATGCATCAGCATGCTTATTGTCTTCGCGAGGAATCCAGGTATAAGTAACGTTTCCGTAAGGCAGAATTTCGCGCGCTTCGATTGCTAGCTTTTGCATATCTGGGCTTTTGATTTTCCAGCGCCCAGACATTTGCTCAACAACTAATTTGCTATCCATTCGCACTTCAACCAAAGCGTCTGGATCGATTTCCGCAATTGCGCTTAGTCCGGCAACTAGTCCGCTGTATTCAGCAACATTGTTAGTGGCATGGCCCAGAACTGCAGCGCGCTCAGCAACCACTTCCCCAGTGTTGGCATTACGAATCACAGTTCCATAGGAAGCATGACCTGGGTTACCTCTGGACGCACCATCGGCTTCCATTACAAAGTGAGTCACAGACCCGACTCCGCAGTGCGAACTAAAATTCGGCGACATTGGTCGCAGCGGGCAATTGCATCAGCTGGCAGGTTACGAATCTGATCGATCTCTTGAGCATCAATCGTGATGTGACAACCCTGGCAAGCTCCGCGATGAATCAGTGCAGCGCCAACTCCGCCTTGATCTGCACGAATTTTGTCATAAAGCGATATCAAGTCCGCCGGCAATGCGCTAGCAATTTCCGTTCGTTGAGTTGTTACTGAATTGCTTTCAAAATCAATGTCAGCAAATAAGTCATCTCGAGTTTGGGAAACTGCTGCAAGCTTTTCAGTTGTTTCAATTTCACTTGCTTGTAAATCAGTTACGGCCTGCATGGCGTTTTCATATGCCTGCATGATTTCAAGTTCAATGTCTTCAAGTTCTGCCTGACGCTTCGCTAAAGTGCCAATTTCGTGCTGCAGGCTTTCAAGTTCTTTTGCCGCAGAAACCGCGCCAGAATCTAGGCGTTCTTGATC
>JAOATY010000017.1 GCA_030157865.1 Candidatus Nanopelagicales bacterium
ATACAAAGGTTGGGTTAAAGGCGCCGGCCTGCTTCATTAAGCCATCAACTAGGTCGCGACCCTTTACCGCCGGAAAACCCGCGATATCAAAGATCTCTTTTTCTGGGTACATGGCAGTGATCTGGCCACCTGGCTCAGATAAGACGTCTAGTACGGTTACCGAAAATCCTCTAAAACCTGCGTAATAAGCAGCATATAAACCAGCCGGACCTGCACCAATAACTAAGACATCACTCATAACAACGAGTTTATCTTTGATTGAGAATTAGCGGTATTCGGCAGCAGAACGAACCCAAGAGCCAGAAACTAAGGCCGAAAGGTCTGCAGCAGTTCCACTAAACACATTTAGATCCAGATGATTGCGTCCGCTATCGCGACCTGGACGGCAAAGTGTTACGTCAGTCGGGCAATCACCGGAAGTCGGACGCCATGGAATTCCATAGAGCTCGCGATCACCTGAGTTTGTGTATTGCCAGAAAGTCCACACATATGAACAGTCACTTTGTTTCCAAGCGGTGTTATAGCAAGGTCGACCACTTAATCCTTGACCAACTTGAACTGCTGGATCGGCAGGATTGCCAGGTTGGGCTAACCAAAGGTGATAGTTACGAAACTTCTCAACAGTGGCTGCATCTTGCAAGTATCGATCAGCCAAGAAGCTGCGATATGAATACATGATTGGAACTCGACCGGTTGCAGCCTGCATGGCATCCATCCAAGTGAAAGTCCAAAGCGTGACCATCTCATCCGAGATCGTTGAATCAACACCTTCAACGTCCAATACATATGGCATGGTGCGTTCGTCATAACCACCAAGTCCAGCCAGTCGACCAGCAGCATGGGCGGCTTGAGCTTGGGCATCAGCAATAATTACGTTCGGATCGGCAGTTACTGGAATTCTTGCAAAGTGGTAATACCCAACCAGGATGCCGGCAGCCTTTGCAGCTGGTGCCCAGGCAGTTACATGGGGGATAGCTAACGCATCTTCACTTTGCAGACCATCAGAACCTTTGATGAACGCGTAAGCAACGCCGGCAGCGGCCATTCGATTGAAGTCGATTGCTTCGCCAATGTTTTGCCAGCGCGATAAATCAACACCCAAAATTCGTGTACCTGGTCCAACCGTTACAAAATTTAAGGGCGCAACCACGGCAGTTGATTGAACTTTAGTTTTCTTGGTTCCAGAAATCGCTCTGATTGAAAGTGCAGGAGTTGACGCCGGGGCTTTGATTGTGGCCGACCAAGCACCGCCCTTTTTCTTGGACTTAACGGTCTTTACGGTTTTCCACTTCTTACCTTTTTTGATTTGAATCTTTACTTTCGAACCCTTTAGGCCGCCAGTGGTTTTTCCAGAAAGCGTGATCTGCTGACCAGCAACTAAAGCCGCCGGAATTGGAGTCATAGAAACGGATTTCTTAGCTGCAGCTTCAGACGGTACAGCGAGCAGGGAAATAACAAGTGTTACGACTATGAATAAAACGGATTTACTAAATCGGGAAAGAATCATTGGGTCGCTTTGATCATGGAGCAGCGCAAACGGCTGCAACCGGTTTGTTTAACTTTGTTCCAGAACTGTCGCGCTTACCATGCTTATCTGGTACCTCGACTGCTGCGCCAGTTGAACCACAAGCATGAACTGGACCGTTACCAGCTGTGGCTGCAACCAAGACATCTTCGCTAGCTAAGAACTTGTGGCAACGCACACCACTGGTCGCACGACCCTTGCCTGGGAATTCAGTAAGTGGAGTTAGTTTCATGGTGTGAGCAGCGGTGCCTGGAAGAGCGCCAGCCTCACCACCAACTGTTGCAACTAAGCATTCATCATGTGCATCTACAACAGAGCCAAAGATAACTTCAGCACCTTCATATAGTCGGATGCCTACAACGCCCGCAGCAGGACGACCTGTAGCACGAACTAAGGAAGCGTCGAAGTGAAGTAGCTGTGCGTCGCTAGTTATTAGAACAACTTCGCCACTTTCGTCTTCACACTGAATTGCGCCAACTAGGTAATCGCCCTCTTCGAGGCGAATCACATTCCAGTCACCAGCCGAGCCAGGAATGTCATTAACTACGCGCTTCACGGTGCCAAATGCAGTTGTTAGGAAAAGGGTTGACTCAGGTTGATCAAGCGCCATCAATGCCAGCGCAGTTTCACCCTTGTTTAAAGTTAAGAATTCTTTAAGTGCAGCGCCACCAGCAACAGACAGGGCAGCGCCTTCGGCAAGTGCTGGCAAGTTAACAACTGATTGTCTGATCACACGACCAAAACTAGTAACGATTCCGACGTCACCTCTGGCAGTTGTACGTACCATGGATCGAATTGTGTCGTGACTTGTACGTTTCTTGGCAAACTCAAGCGGCTCATCGCCAGTTGTGCGTGCCAACAGACCAGTTGCTGACATCAGCACGAAGCATGGATCGTCAGTTACTTCTAGAGGAACTGGCAGGGCAGCAGAAATAATGCCGTCATCGGATAGCAACTGTGATCTGCGGTCATCGCCATATTGATTGGCAACATCCGTTAGTTCTTGTCCGACAACCTTGCGAAGACGCTTATCGTTTTCCAAGATGTCAGTTAAGTCAGCAATGATCGCGCGCAATTCATCTTGTTCTTTTTCAAGTTCTAAGCGAGAGAACTTCGTTAGGCGACGAAGCGGCATTTCCAAAATATAGTTTGTTTGAATTTCGCTCAAGTCAAAAACGCTCATTAAACGTTCGCGGGCAGCCGCTGTGTCATCACTGCCGCGAATAACTGCAATCACTTCATCGATATCCAGGATCGCAACTAACAAACCATCAACTAAATGCAATCGATCGTTAGCTTTGTTGCGACGGAATTCGCTTCGACGACGAACTACTTGAAGTCTGTGATCAATGAAAACCTGAAGCAACGGCTTTAAGCCAAGAGTTACTGGCTGACCATTTACCAAGGCCACGTTATTGATGTGGAAGGCATCTTCGAGTGGAGTTAACTTATAGAGCTGTTCAAGCACAGCTTCTGGATGGAAACCGTTTTTGATTTCAATGACAAGTTCAAGGCCTGATTCGTAATCCGTTAAATCGATAACGTCTGAAATACCTTGCAACTTCTTGTTCGTTACAAGTTCTTTTATGCGCTCAATTACGCGCTCTGGACCAACTTGGTAAGGAAGCTCACGAACAATGATGCCTTGACGGCGCGGAGAGATTTGTTCAATGTCGACTTTGGCTCGAACTTTAAAGCTGCCTTTGCCGCCTTCGTAAGCTTCACGGATTCCATCCAGGCCGTAGATGATGCCGCCAGTTGGCAGATCTGGTCCAGGAACAAAAGTCATCAACTCATCAAGAGTTGCCTTTGGGTGAGCCAGTAGATGAGAAGCCGCAGCCACAACCTCGCGCAGGTTGTGTGGTGGCATGTTGGTTGCCATACCTACCGCGATACCGGAAGCACCATTAACTAAAAGGTTTGGAATTGCTGATGGTAAAACAGTTGGCTCTAATTCGCGACCATCGTAGTTAGGCGCAAAATCAACTGTGTCTTCATCTAATGAATCCACCATTGCACTTGCTGGACTTGCCAAGCGGGCTTCGGTGTAACGGTAAGCGGCTGGGCCTTCATCAAGGGAGCCGAAGTTTCCGTGACCATCAATGAATGGAAGTCGTAGCGACCAAGACTGGGCCATACGAACCAATGCGTCATAGATTGCGCTATCACCGTGCGGGTGAAGCTTGCCCATAACTTCGCCAACAACACGTGCGCTCTTTACGTGACCTTTGTCAGAACGTAATCCCATTGAGGACATAGTGTGCAAGATTCTGCGTTGTACCGGCTTTAAACCATCACGCGCATCAGGAAGCGCACGCGAATAAATTACTGAGTAGGCATACTCCAAAAATGAATCTTGCATTTCATTTGCAACATCGATGTCAACAATTTTTCCGGCATTGTGTGCAGGTTTCGATGGTGTGGTTTTAGCCATAGTTAAACGAGTTCCTTGCTAACGGTAAGAAAAGAGTTCTTATTGGTCATTCGGACGATGGCCGAACAAAATGTCATCCCATGACGGTGAGTCATCAACGGCAGCAACTGGTGCAGGCGCAACGACCGGAGTCGGATTAGTAGCTACTGGCATTGGCACTGGCATTGTTGGATGCCCAGGCCCAGCCCATGCTGGTGGCTCAAGTTCTTCGTCAGCAGGTTCGGAAACTGTTGGAAGACCAACAAGACGTGGCTTAGGGTCTTCAGTCTTTGTAGCGGCAGCATTTGCGCCAGCTGCTTCGTCGAATAACCAACGCGCTTCGTCATCAAGTGCAACGATACTTTGCGCTAATGGATCGTAAATCCAGCTCGCAATTCCACCGCCGCTTCCACTTGCCCATGAAACCGTTACAGTCCAACGCGCATCATCGCGTCGGTAAGAATCCCAAACCAAAGTCAAAGTATCCACGCCACGGTTTGCAAGTTGACCAGTTGCAAGTTCGCCCAATAGAACTTCACCATGCGGGCGACGAACTAAAGTTTCGGATGCACGCTTTGCCATGTAAGAACGTTCTGCAAGTACCGGTCCGGCATAACGTTCGATGCGAGCTGCATCTACGCCTGCTTCGGATGCAATAGCTTCAGCAGTTTCACCGCGACGAATTCGAGTTTGAATGTCGCGAGGGGAGATGCCGGAATCTGTGGTGGTAACTGTCGCAGTGTCATTGGTATTGATGCTGCGACGGATGTGATCGTCAACGGCTACGGCGAATTCGCCACCGTCTTCGTCCATGAAAATCAGTTCGAGGTTATCTTCGGAGCGCCCGACAAAAATTAGCTCTTTCATGGCCACCTTTTCTATTGCTTATGCCCCTCTAGTTTTGCGGAAAAACCAATAAATTCGGGGTTATTCGGGGGTGTGTCGCATAACTAAGCAGGCATGGGAGGACAATAGCCAGATGACCTCCCAGCCCAATCTCGCTGCCTACGAAGCCTTGATCAACGAACCGAACCTCGCCTTAGCCATGGCGATCGCATCGGGGGCCGGCAAATTGCTTTTGGATCGACCAGATGACCTCGGAGTAACAACAAAATCAACCGCAACTGACGTCGTCACACTTATGGATCAGCGAGCCGAGGCATTTATCGTCGCTGAACTTGGAACACATCGTCCAGATGATGCAATTCTGGGCGAAGAAGGCGCCAACAAAACCGGAACCTCAGGATTTCAATGGGTGATTGATCCAATTGATGGCACCGTGAACTACTTACATAAAGTTCCGCATTGGTGTGTTTCTATCGGATTGATGGAAGAAAACACTGGCTTGGCAATGGCTGGTGTGGTTTATGTGCCGGTTTTGGATCACATGTATATCTCTAGTCGAGGTTTAGGTGCCTGGGTAGTAGACGGTGGACAGCCTCGAGAACTCAAAGTTTCTAACTGCGCCGACCTAAGTCAGGCACTCATGGGTACCGGATTTGGATATTCCAGCACTAGGAGAGCAAGCCAAGCTCGAGTTTTGCAAGAAGTGCTTCCAAAGATTGCTGATATTCGTCGACTTGGTTCGTGTGCTGTGGATTTGTGCCTAGTAGCCGATGGAGTACTAGATGGCTATTACGAAAGAGGCGTTAATGCCTGGGATCATGCCGCTGGTGAGTTAATTGCTCGCGAAGCTGGCGCATTGTCGAGCGGATTGTTTGGTAACCCAATTGGAAACGACATGATCGTGGTAGCAAATCCTGCGATCCATGGCGACTTAGTTGCAATACTTGAAGCCAATCAAGCAGATCGGGATTAGCGTGGCGATTTATTCATTCGGTGACAAAGCTCCAAGCATTCACCCAAGTGCATTTGTTCATCCTGAGGCAGTAATCATCGGCGATGTTTCTATTGGGGAAATGTCATTCATTGGACCTTGTGCAGTACTACGTGGGGATTCGAGTCGAATTGAAATCGGAGCCCGTACTTCCATTCAAGATGGCTCAGTAATTCATTGCACCGCGGAACTGCCAACCATTGTTGGAGACGAGTGCACAGTTGGACATAATGCGCATTTAGAAGGTTGCACAATTAAAAGAGGCGCTCTAGTAGGTTCTGGTTCATTGGTTTTGCATAACGCAGTTGTTGAAACTGGCGCATTAGTAGCGGCCGGCGCAGTAGTCCTTGGTGGGACGTTGGTGCCAAGTGGCGCATTGGCTGTTGGCGTTCCAGCGAAGATTAAAGAGGGCGCTGCTGACCCGGAAACTATCGCGTACAGCATAAAAACTTATACAGAAAATGCACGCAGATATCCCTTGGAAATGAAAAGAATCAATTAACCTAGGGGCGGTGCTTGGAGAAAGCATCTAATGAAGTAAATTCCGTGTCAACGGAACGAACCGACCCGCTAGGAGATTTAGCTCGTAATGGCAACAGACTACGACGCCCCGAGAAAGACGGACGAAGAGGAAAACGAGGAAAGTCTCGAAAACCTTAAAGCCCAACATGCCTCGAAGGTCAGCTCAAGTGTCGATGCCGACGAAGCCGATCTAAATGAGTCACTAGAACTGCCTGGCGCAGATCTTTCTGATGAATCAATCACGGTAATGGTTATTCCAAAGCAGGCAGATGAATTCACCTGTTCACGTTGCTTCCTGGTTCACCACCGCAGCACTTTGGCTAAAGAAGTTAAAGGCCAGCCAGTTTGTAACGACTGCGCTTAAGCAGTCTTAATAAGTTTTGACTGCGCCTAAGCAGTCTTAATTTTTTATTGCTTGATTTAGCAGATCAATTAATTGATCCGGTTTGCGGGTTGAAACCTGCCAATACGGATGTGGATCTTGCGCATCCGTCACTTCAACAATAATTGTGTTCTTGATTCCGCCGCGTAACTGAAAATGCGCATTGGAATTAGCATCCGTTGATCGTGCGCGTCGTGATTGTTGCTCGTCTAGCTTTTGAATCTTGCCGACAAATTGAAGCGGTAGCCTGGCACGCCCAACTCGAAAGTTAAGTTCATCAATTTGAATTAGTGGTGTGTTCACAACTAAAGCCACCGTGACGATGAGTGTGGCAACAATTGCAACGATTACACCGAGGTCAGATCCGTAAGCCTGCCCATATGCAATACCTAGCGAGATGGTCATTATGTAGGCGAAGGTCCATTGACCAAGTGAAGGCCAAAGGCGTTCCTGATAAACAGGGTTCTTGCCATCGACACCTTCGGTAGTCATTTAACAACTCACTTTGCGGGTTAAAGGTCACTGCTTGAATAGCGACTTATTAGAAACGATACTCTAAAGAACATGGAACGAATTGGTCGCGAGATTCACCCGCTGAGCATTCCAATTGATGCACTCGTTCCAGAACGCCACCCAGATGCACCTAAACCCGGGGAAACAATTGCAAGTCATTACAACAATTGTTTTGGCTGTGGAATAGATCATCCAACTGGCCTTCACATGCACATCGAAGCCGGCGAAGGAATGACAACGCAGGCTGTTTTCGAAGTTACGCAACATCATCAAGGCGCACCCGGCATTGCACATGGCGGAATTTTGTCTTTAGCTTTCGATGAATCTTTAGGCGCAACCAATTGGTTAGTCCGAGCACCAGCAGTAACTGCTCACTTAGAAGTTTCTTATCGACTGCCCGTCCCAGTTGGCACAAAGGTTTACATTCAAGCAACTATGCAGGCAATCAGTGGTCGCAAGATTTGGTCAACTGCTGAAGGCAGACTGAACTCACCCGATGGGCCATTAGCTGTTGAAGCTGGTTCGCTTTACATGCAGGTACCGATTGAGCATTTCACAAAGCATGGTCGCCAAGAAGACTTAGCAAAGGCTGCAAGTGACGAGAATGCTTTGAACTACGTAAAGAAACTCGACATAGCGCCATGAGCAAGATCAACATCGAATTTAAGTTGCTTCACGAGTTAGCGCAGGCACCAAAGTACGCACATGACGGTGATGCAGGTGCTGATTTAGTTTGCATTGAGAATGTCACGCTGGCACCTGGTGAACGCTTACTTGTTCCAACTGGTGTTGCTATTGCGTTGCCCGCTGGTTACGTCGGACTAGTGCACCCACGTTCAGGATTAGCTAATAAGCACGGAATCGGAATCGTTAATGCTCCTGGAACCATCGATTCGGGTTATCGCGGGGAACTGAAAATTTGTTTGATCAATTTAGATCCGAGCGAAACTGTAAGCCTTCCGGCAGGTAGTCGAATCGCACAACTAGTAATTCAAGAAGTTACGACAGCGCAGTTTATTCAAGTTCAAGAGTTAGATGACACTGATCGCAGTGATAAGGGTTTTGGTTCAACAGGTATTTCATCATGACGCAAGGGCCACTTGAATACAGCGCTGACATAGACACCAGCTCAATGCTGAATCTCGGTGCAGTTTTCTTACCTAACATCCCTGGACTAGAAGTGCACTTGGATTTGGATCCGCGTTCAGGTAAAGGTAAGTCCGTCTCACTTCATTTGGATATGACAATTGCGGAAGTTCAAGTTTTTGCTGCAGCATCAAACGAAGATCTTTGGGCTGGAATGCGCGATGCAATCGTTTCGGGACTGCGCGAGCAAAAAGTTGACTGCTCGGTAGAGATGGGTCAATTCGGAACGGAAATTCATGCGGTAATGCCGACTGTTGATTTAGATGGCAACGCACACGTACAGCCAGTTCGCTTTGTTGGTGCTCGTGGTTCTCGGTGGTTAGTTCGCGCAGTAATTAGCGGCGATGGGGCATTGTCAGATACGCCTCATAATGACAAGGCAAAAGCTGGCATCGATGAAGTGATTTCCAAACTTGTAATTAATCGTGGCGATGAGCCATTGCCACCTGGTGAAAGATTGGAACTTCACAGCCCTGTCTCAAATGAAGACGCTTCAGCGTCGAATCAGTCAAGTTCAGGCGACAATGTCAGATTCGCAGACTTTCACATCCAGCTCTAAGAGCAGATGAATAAATATCGAAGTTAACTCGTTACAGTAATAATGTGAACAACCCCAATACCGATCCCAATGACGAGGAATTTGCCTCCGAAATCAAGGACGACTCAGAGCTTCTCGCTTCTGCGTTAGGTGGTTGGGCTGGCGTTGTTGACTCAGGTCTCCCGTTTGTAGTTTTCACAATTGCGTATTTAGTTACAGACAGAGATCTAGAAACTACGCTGTATGCATCAGTGGGCACAGCAGCCGTTCTGGCGCTTTTGCGACTATTTCGTAGGCAGTCACTCCAACAGGTTTTCTCTGGCTTAATTGGCATAGCAATCGCAGCATTCTTAGCCCAGCGCACAGGCAACGCTGACAATTTCTTTTTACCTGGAATCATTACTAATGCCGTCTATGCAGGTGCATGCTTGGTGAGTATCGCAATTCACAAACCATTGCTTGGCTATGTGATTGAAGCATTGCGCGGTCGAGATATGTCTTGGGTTAACGACCCGGAAGCACATCGACTTTTCAGCACGATCACTTGGCTATGGGCTTTAATCTTTGGCGTTCGCGTTGCAATCATGTTCCCGCTTTATTTACTGGGACAAACTGCAGCGCTAGGTTCGTTAAAGATTTTGCTGGGATACCCGCTATTTGCTTTGGGGATTTTCATAACTTTCAAACTCCTGGCTAAATCAAAGAAAGCTAGTGAAATAAGCAATGACTGAACAAGATGTTGTGAAAATTGGCGATGTAGTTGATTTGCAAATCGACAAAGTTGCAAATGGGGGATTCTGTATTGCGCGCTACAACGGACAAGTTGTTTTTGTGCGCCATGGAATTCCAGGCGAGAAAGTTAAAGCCGAAATCACTGACATAACTAAGAAGTTTTTACGCGCTGACGTTGTTGAAGTAATTGAAGGCAGTGAACATCGCGTTACTGCTCCGTGCTCATACGCTGGTGTTTGCGGTGGCTGCGACTGGCAGCACGTAAGCGTTTCGCACCAACGAAGTCTTAAGAGTGAAGTTGTGCGCGAGCAACTTTCACATTTGGGTGGCATCACGCACGTTAACGGTAAGCCACTTGATGAATTTGAAGTAATCGTCCTTAGCCCTAACGAAGACGGTTTGCGCTGGCGTACTCGCAATCGTTACGCACGTATTGGTGATGTTTCAGTCGGCATGAAGATGCCTCGCTCACACACGGTTATTGAAATTGATGACTGCTTGATTGCTGTTGAAGGTTCGGTTCAACTTGCACAAGAGAAAGTTCACATTGGTCGCGGCGACATAAGTACTGCGCTGAGTTCAACTGGGCAGCACGTTGTTGTTGATCAGCGCGGTGGGCCGTGGCTTGATGAAAAAGTCGGCGATCGCAGCTGGCGGATTCACGCCGGATCATTCTGGCAGGTACACAAAGATGCACCGAAGGTTTTTGTAGATACCGTTCGTCGGTTTGCCAACTTAAAGCCAGGGGATAAGGCACTCGATCTATATGCCGGTGCAGGACTATTCGCGGCCAGCATTGCCGCTGATGTAACCGAAAAAGGTGAAGTTGTAGCAGTTGAATCGGTAATTGATTCAATGCGCGACGCCAGACGTTCTTGCAGCGACTTACCCCAGATGGATTTGATCACAGCTGATGTTTCAAAGTGGATCACTCAGATTGACGAAGACTTTGAAGTCGTAGTTCTTGATCCGCCACGAGCTGGCGCGGGTCTCGAAGTCATCAATGAACTTGACCGCATTGCCAAGCGCGCCATCGTTTACGTGGCTTGTGAGCCAAGCGCACTTGGTCGTGACGCCAAGTATCTGTCCGATGCAGGTTGGTCGATGACTCAACTTGTCGGACTAGATGCTTTCCCAATGACTGGTCACGTTGAGTGCATTGCACTTTTTGAGCGTTTCT
>JAOATY010000018.1 GCA_030157865.1 Candidatus Nanopelagicales bacterium
CTTAGTGATCCACCAGTTGATTTATTCTTGGCATTGAACCAGCAGTAGCCGCCACCCTTGTTAATGGTTGGAATCGCGCCCTGCAGTGAACCGTTCTTGCAAACCTTGGCAGCAACCATACGATTCTTGCCGGCATCAAATACCAAACCAGGGCCAGTTAATTTCTGAGCTTTACCCTTTTTGGTTGGGAAGGTTGATAGACAGTCAGCAGCGCCCCATGCACTTGGCTTGTCTCCGTTTGGAATGAAGTCATACTTTCCAGTGCGGGTATTCAGAGCCTTTATGCGCTGATCCATGTCGGTGTAAATCACTTGGACATTACAACCACCATTATTCGCGCGAGAGGCAAAGGCCTTCTTCCAAAGTTCCATAGCTGGAGCATTGCGCGTAAACACAAACATGTTTACATAAATCTGAGTTCGCATGGTTTTCTTGCCCACCTTGTAAAGACATTTAATGTCACGCAACATAGTTAGAACATCATCTGAACCAGTCTTTGGATAGACGTAGTAGGTCGTAGTTTTGCTATCTGACTTCAATTGACGGTAGGCAGTCGCTTTTCCTGCGCCACGCGCTGCATTGGCTAAATCGGCGTAGTACTGATTCATTGATGCGAATAACGTTCTGTCGTTAACAACTACGGAGGCGTTGTTGAAGCCAACTTTTGCTTGTTCGTATGTTGGATTAACTGATGAAATTCCAACCACATTTTGCGCTGAACCGGCGCGAGTAATCATGAAGAATTTAGAGTGCAGCGCTGGATACTCGCCTTCACTCTCATCAGGAAAAACAATGCCAGCCGGGGCAGGGGGAGTTAAGCAACCAGAATCACAGGAACCCAACCAGCTTCCAGCATTCTCTGAGGCATTTGCCGTGGCATCAGTGATGTTGCTGCCAAGAACGGCACGAAGTGTGTTTACTGCTGTAAATGAAGACGAAGATGGCTTTGTCGCGTGGCTATTTACAAGAACGCGAACATTGACACCATTGCGATGTGCCTGAATCAAGTGGTTAACCATGTTGTCATCGGTAAATGAGAACCATGACATCGCGATTGTTGAGCCAACAGGAGCGCAGTCGATCATGTTGTTGATTCTGTTAGTAATTGCGAAACGAGAGTTTGAAAGCTTTCCATCTCTTGAAGATCCAGCAAGTGGGTTATTGAAGATAGTTTCATTCTTTGGAACCCAACCGCCACAGTCGCGAGGCTCACTGACGTTAACTGTGATTGTTGCGCCAGCAGCTCCCACAATTGCGCCACTGTATTGATCAAGGGCCACAGAGGTTTGGCCATATTCATCAGTTGCAGTTACCGCAAAGGTTGCCTTAACAGCGTTGTCAGCTGGAGTTTGGAATCCACTAGCAGGCGTGAAGGTCGCTGTTGTCGCATCTGCCATGGCGGCTGAACCGTTTGCAGCCGCTACAGCGTCAACTCGGTAAGTTAATGCGCCATGACCACCCTGGCAACCGCCTGAACGCAGTGCGTCATACGCCAGCGGGACATTCAGTGGAGTGTTGATTGAAGTCGAGATTGTGAAGATCTGACAAGTCGGCGGTGACACTGGTCTAACATTCACCGGAATTGTGACGTTATTTGAGTCAAGGAATTCGAATCGAGTGTCAACAGGATCGATGAAGGCATTCGTCGCGATGATTTCTATCGTTGAATCAATCTGGGCAGCAGTAGTTGAAACAGTCAACGTGTCGCCTGAAATTAAAGCAGTTATCCCTGAAGGGTTACTGCCAATTGTGTATCGAGTGGATACCGTGGTGCTCGAAGTCAGCTCAAATGGCGATGGAGTTGTTGTAGGACTTGGGCTGGCTGTAGGTATTTGCGACGCCTGAACTGTTGGGCCAGGAGTTGGTAACGTCACTTGATTGCAAAGAGTAAGTGCTGCGATTGAATACGTTTTTGTCGCGCCTGAGTTCAAAAGTTTGATCGTTGTAGCACTTGGAGTTGTGCAAACTGGCCCATAAGGTCCAGTGCGAACTGAGTTAGCAACCGCGGCAGTATCTATGGACTTAGCTGCGGCAGGGGATTGTCCGGTTTCAGCCACCATGGTTGCCATCAAACTGGCCGCCACTAGTCCAGTGACTAGTCGTCGCTTTCCACTAAACATTGCACTCCGCATTGATAAATCCCCCGTAAACAACTCTTTAATCGTAACTGAGAACTTTCGGCCTCCAAGCCCATGAATGTTGATTTAGCTGGATTTGGATGAATCTTGGGTGAATCTGCTGGAAGGGCAGGATTTCGGGCGCGAAATTGCAACATATGATGGATAAATGCGTCGAATCGCCATTTCTCTTGCAGCCCTTATGGTGCTTGGCGGATTTTCCGGCGGTCCAGTTGGGGCAATTGCGCCGACTGCAAGTGAGCCTGTTGCTTATAAGTACCGTTCTTGCAGCTATCCAAAAGGTAAGCCAGGGGAGTACAAGCCAAATGCTGCGTCCTGGAAAGCCCAAGGTTTTGAAGACGTAGTTAAAGGCATCGACGTTTCCGTTTGGCAACACATTGATAACCAGGCAATTGACTTCGCTGCCCTTAAATCTGAATACGACGTGTCATTCGTGGTCATCAAGGCATCAGATGGCGGAACGCGTGGCAATGACAATGCCAAGAAATGGTTTCCAATAGATAGTGCAGCTGCTCGCGCTGAAGGTTTAGTAGTTGGGGCATATCACTATGCCCAGCCAGGCAACATGGACAGCAACACAATCAAGGATGCAAAACTCCAAGCCAAACGCGCTGTTGAACAAGCAGAAGGCGCAAAGGTTGGCGACCTGCCGCTGAGTTTGGATGTTGAAGAGCTTCCATGTGGTTGGACCATTCAAAGACTTGCTAGATGGACCCAAGCTTTCCTTTTAGAAGCCGAAGCACTCACCGGCCGCACCCCAATCATTTACACCAACGGAACGTTCATCGGCAGATTGCAAGATGCGGGTGCAACAGACTTATCTCGTTATCCACTTTGGCTAGCGAAGTGGGGACCAAAGCTCGGTACTGATCCGAAAGAAATGCGAATCTGGAATAACGATTGGTTGATTTGGCAATTTACCGCAGATGGCAAAGTGAGCGCCGTGCCATCAAACACAACTGACTTAAATGTTTTCAGAGGAACTCAAGAAGAGTTCCAAGAATTTATCAACCGTTAAGCAAATGCGGTTTCAAGTGCAACTTCAACCATTGCCTTGAACCCAGTCTCACGTTCTTCAGATGAAGTTTTCTCGTGAGTGCGAATCATGTCGCTGACAGTGCAGATAGCTAGCGCGCGACGACCGTATCTGGCTGCGATTGTGTACAGACCACTTGCTTCCATCTCTACACCAAGTACGCCATGTGCTTCGAGAACATCTAGCGCATTGCTGTCGTCATAGAAAAGATCCATGGATGCGATGCCACCAACGTGGTAGTTGATTCCATGCGCTTCAGCTGCCTCAACTGCTGCCTTCAACAAGCCATAGTTTGCAATCGGTGCAAAATCTAAACCACCAGTTGCGCGACGGTTAGTTCCCGAGTCTGTTGAAGCAGCCATGCCGATGATCACATCGCGAAGTTGAGTTTTGCCTAAGCCGCCACAAGTGCCAATGCGAATTGCCGTTTGTACATCAAAATCTTTGAACAGCTCAGTGACATAAATCGAAATCGATGGAATGCCCATCCCAGTTCCTTGAACTGATACACGGTTGCCTTTATAGGTTCCGGTGTATCCGAACATGTTGCGAACTGAGTTGTATTGGACTGCATTCTCGAGCATGTTTTCCGCTACCCATTTGGCGCGCAGGGGATCTCCTGGAAGCAGGATAGTTTCGGCAATGTCACCTTTGTTGGCACCAATATGTACAGTCATAGCCACTAATGTACTGGGCTGTTCTATTAAGGTTGCGATTAGTCCTCTAGAAGTGTCAGGTACAGGAGTTCCAAGTGGCTGCTAATCAAGCAATCTTTAATGCCCAAATCAACACCCAGAACCCAGACGCTCCAACAGCGTCTGCAATTGCGTGGTCCGGCGATCACATCGTTGCCATCGGTACTGACGATCAAGTTCGGGAGGCTTGCGATGGCAACACTGAAACTGTTGACGCGCATGGCAAGGCGATCACACCTGGAATTGTCGATGGACACCAGCACTTATTTCATGGCGCCGAGTTTGCTCAAGGTCTTGACTTAGATCGCATCTCAAATCTTTCCGATCTTCGCGCGGCAATTGCCGCAGAACGTAAGCGCATTGGTCCTGGTAAATGGTTAATGGGTTTTGCGCTTGAGTATTCCGCGATCGGCGGTCCGTACCATCACCGTTTGTTAGATGACGCAGCCGGCGATGGCCCAATGTTTTTGTACACCCTTGATGTTCACACCGGCATGGTTAATGCCGAAGCTATGCGGATCGCCAACTTAACTGGACCGATGCAAGTGGCTGATAACTCCGTTGTTGTCGTTGACGAAAATGACAAACCAACTGGAGAACTTTTGGAAATGGCAGCCATGCAGGTTGTTCTAAAGCATGCACCGGTTGCCACAAGATCCGACCGCATGAATTGGTATGCCGAAGCAATTCGCCGTCAGAACGCATTAGGCATAACCGAGATTCATTTAATGGATGGCAACCTCGAAACGGTCGAGATCATGCGGGAGCTAGAAGAGCAAGCAAACCTTAAGCTTCGGATCCTGCTTCATCATTTTGTGTATCCGTACACCTCTATTGAAGAAGTCGAAGCAATGATGCAAACCCATAACCAAAAGGGAATGCGCTGGCAGGCTGATGGCGTGAAATTCATGCTTGATGGCGTTATCGATACCGGAACCGCATGGCTAGAACATCCAGACTCCCAAGGCGCAGGCACAGAACCGATGTGGCCTGAGCTTTCGCTTTATCATCAGCGCGCTCGCCAATTTCATGATGCAGGTTTCCGAATTGCTACCCATGCGATCGGTGATCGCGCAGTTCGTGAAGTACTCGATGTTTATGAAGGTCTGCCTGGTGGTTCTCAGGGCCGTCATCGCATCGAACACATTGAAACTTCACCGGATAACACAATCGCAAGATTTAAGCCGCTAAAGGTGACCGCATCAATGCAACCGGTTCATGTTCGTTGGCTTGAGTATGACTTAAGTGATCCTTGGTCACAGCGCCTAGATACAACTCAGTGCAGTCACGGTTGGCGCTCAGGCGACATTATGAGTACTGGTGCCCTTGTTGTGCTGGGATCAGATTGGCCAGTTGCACCGTTTGATCCCCGAATGGGAATGTTCGCCGCGCAAATGCGACGAGCCCACGATGTTTCTTATGACGGCCCAATTGGAAAAACCAGAGCCCTAACTGGAGCTGAGACTTTAACTGGCTATACCCGCAATGCAGCGATTGCTGTTGGCGCAGACAATGAACGCGGCATGCTGGCACCAGGAATGAAAGCTGACTTGGTTATGTGGCAAGAAGATCCATCAAAGGTGAATCCAAACGACGTGATTGACCTTCCGGTATTACGCACCGTTGTTGGGGGAGAAACCGTTTTCCAGGTTTAGTCGAAAGTCAGCAACCGACATTTCGAAAATTTCTTCTGGGCCATCTTCTTCGTCAATTTGTTGTCCTACGTGAGTAAAGCCCAGTGAGTTGATGATTGCCATGGATGGCGCATTAGTAGCGCTGACTGTGTAGCGAAGGGTTTCAACTCCTGGTTGATCGATTACCCAAGTCCACATGCCAAGCAATGCTTCTTTGCCAAAACCTTTATTTCGACACGGCTCACAAACTCCAAAACCAATTTCGATCATGCCGACTTCATCTGGCGGAGCATGAAAACTAATTGACCCAACAACTTCTTTTGTCTCGCGCAGAACTATCCAGCGAATAAACCAAACGTTGGTGCTGGGATCAGCTTTCACTTGTGGAACGCGCCAACGTAGCGGTCCGGAATGTTCGTGAGTTAATTCATTGTGAGGATTTGTGAAGTCGCGATCGGCAAGCAACTCAGGATTTTTTGGATCCTCGTGCAACATGATTAATTCCGGAATTGGAATTAAATGCAGATCCAAACGCTTCGTTTGAATCAAACTGGCGGCCTCAGGCATCTAACGTTTTTACAATTCGAACCCAGACCAAGTAGGCGCCCGTCAACAGGCAAGCACCCGCAAGCTCTAGTTCAGGTCGGATCGGAACGTAACCATCAGCTGCGTCAAAGGCAGCAACAATTCCGACGTTATTCACCAGCGCAAAGCCAACCCAAGTTAGCCACCAGGTCAAAGTATCTTTTCCGATCAAGGCCTTCGCCTCATCGGAACCCTGGGACTTCAAAAGGTCTTCGATCAAACGCTTTGGGAACCAAAGTGAAACAACCGGAACAATCCAACTCCAAAAAACCCAAGGAAGTTTAAGTCGCATGGAAGTCGGGTCGGAAGTAGTTGCCTTGATGTGTAGCTGCTTAAGCCAGCGACTAGTAATGATCCAGGAGCCGATCATTGTGATCGGGATAAGTATTGTCATTGCGTCATAAGCGGTGACGATTTGGTCTGCAGCAGTTCCACTAGCAAGTTGATCACGATAACTTTGGGCACTTGGAATTGAAGCCAAGGCAACGATCCAAACTGCAGCTAACAGAGAAGCGCTTGCAGCAATAACCTGGCGTCCGACAGGAGCCTTCATTGTTTTTTCGGACATGTCTTTAATTCTGCACCAAGAATTGAGCGATTCTTTACTGCACGTCCCTGAAATCTAGAATCGCTTCGCTCTACACTGGTCGTAATCCAACTTGAAAGGCCTGAATATGTCAGATCGAATCGAACCAACAATCACCGTCCTTGGTGGCAGCAAAGTAGCAGTACCGCCAGCGGTGCCAAAGCCAAACAGCATTGACGGACAAATGGAGTCTGTTCTTATGGCATGGGTTTCACCAGATGAAGCTATTGAAACGGGAATCTGGGAATGCTCGCCAGGAACCTTTATCGTGCATCGCGATGGCTATGACGAAATCGCACAGATCCTTTCCGGTTCGGCAACCATCACAGGCGAAGATGGCACTGTTGTTGAGCTAAAAGTTGATTCCACAATCGTTACTCCAGAAGGCTGGCGTGGAACTTGGGTTGTGCACGAGCCAATCCGCAAAATGTTCGTTATCCGTCGCTTCAACAAGTAACTCGCAATAGATAGGTGCCCGAAATGAATCCAGAAGATATTGTCGGTCCGGTTGAAGGAACTAAGGTTCCTCGATTTGCAGGCGAATCAACATTCTCGCGCTTGCCACGTATTGATCAGGTTTCTGATTACGACGTAGCAATCTTGGGTGCGCCATTTGATGGTGGAGTTTCATACCGTCCTGGTGCTCGATTTGGTCCAATGGCAATTCGTCAGGCATCTCGCCATTTACGTCCGGCATATCATCCAGATCTACAAGTTGCACCGTTTCGCACAATTCAGGCTGTCGATGCAGGTGACATTCCTTGTAATCCATTCGACATCGATAGTGCGCTCCAGCAAATTGATGACGGCGCAAGTGAATTAGTAAGCGATAGCCGCAAGCTTGTAACACTTGGTGGCGATCACACGGTCACACTTGGATTGCTTCGCGCATTAGTAAAGGTGCACGGCCCAATTGCGATGATTCACTTCGATTCCCACCTTGATACTTGGGATAGCTACTTCGGAGCCGATCGCACACATGGAACTTTCATGCGCCGAGCCTTCGAAGAAGGTTTGTTAATCGAAGACAAGTCACTTCACGTTGGTATTCGCGGTCCGCTTTATGACCAACAAGATCTAATCAACGATAAGAACTTTGGTTTCTCAACAGTTCGTGCGGCTGACTTTGATCGCATGGGTGTTGAAGAAGTAATTGGACTTGCTCGTAAGCGCGTAGGGGATAGCCCGATGTACCTATCTATAGACATCGATGTACTAGATCCAGCATTTGCACCAGGAACAGGTACTCCAGAAATGGGTGGATTCACTTCACGCGAATTGTTGAACCTAGTTCGTGGAATGCCGAGAGAACAGATGATTGGCGCAGACATTGTTGAAGTTGCGCCAGCTTATGACCATGCGGAAATCACTTCACTTGCTGCCGCTACTTTGGCGTACGAAATCATGTCACTAATGGCACTTAACGTTACGGACAAGAAGGATTAAACCATGTCACTAACATCACCAGATGAAATGTTGCGAGTTGATCCGGATCCGATTCGCCAAGCCCGCATTGATTTAGCTGCCGCTCATCGCTTGGCTGTTTTCTATGGGTTCCATGAAGGAATCGACAACCATTTCACCTTGTTGGTTCCAGGTTATGAAGACCGCTTCTTCTTGGCACCGTTTGGTTTGCACTGGTCAGAAATTCAGGCCAGTGACTTTATGATCGTTGACCTTGATGGCACTGTTTATGAAGGCCACGGCTTAGTTGAAGAAACTGCATTCTTTATTCATGCACCAATGCATGGCAGTGCTCGCAAACTTCGCGCCGTTCTGCACACTCACATGCCTTATGCAACCGCATTGGCGATGTTGGATGAACCAGATCTTGTAATGGCCAGCCAGAATGCACTTGGCTACCGTGATGATGTTTTCTACGACTGCGATTACAACGGACTTGCCCTTGATCGTTCCGAAGGTGAGCGCATGACGCGTGCGCTGGGGGACAAGTCGATCCTGTTGCTTCGTAACCATGGCATCGTCACAACTGGCGCAACAGTTGCTGAGGCATTCCATCATTTGTATTTCTTTGAGCGCACTGCTGAAGTTCAAGTTCTAGCGCAATCAACTGGTCAGATGATTCGCGAAGTTCCAAAGGACATCGTGGACATGACTGTTGAGCAGTTCAAGGATTCAACTCACCTTGATGGTTACAGCCGAATTGATTTGCACTTTGCGGCACTAAAGCGAATGCTCGATCGCAGTCAGCCAGATTACGCAGCTTAAAACTTGTAAATCACGTCACTGAAATGTGGCGTGGCAAATAAGTAAAGAATTCGAAGCGGCTCATCGTCATAGTTATTGATTTGATGCAAGGCATCGCCAGGAATGTAAACCATGGTGTCGGCTTCTACGTCGTATTCAACGTGTTCGATAGTGACTTTGCCTTTGCCGCTTAGTACGTAGTAAGTCTCTGGTTGCAAGTGGCGATGTGCTTCAAGGGATTCACCTTTAAATACCCGAGCGACTCCCAGAACCATGTCGGTTTCTTCGTCATCGTTTACGCCTTGAAGTGCCTTCCACGTGACTTTGCCACGAGCATCAACCTGATCCTCTGGCCAACCTGCCCATTCACCTTCAGATAACTTGCGAATAATTGGCTCCACGCCGGGCTCCTTGTCTTTGCCTCAACTCTAGGCGTTTGAGTTATCGAGTGTGGCCGAAAATCAGGTGAGTTTGGGCATTACGAACATTTGGATCACTAGTTAAATGCATCTGGATAAATTCTCGCAAAGACTCAGAATCCGATACCGCTACGTGAACTAACAGATCTTCGTTTCCGGACACATGAAATATCTGCACGACATTTCCAGCTGAACTGATGCGCTCAATCATTGGTTGCATAGTTACTTCATCTTGCCGCCGCAAGGATAAGAAAACAATTGCCTGCACGCCAAGTCCAATTTTGTTGTAATCAACATCGAGTGTGAACTTTCTAATAACTCCGCGCTGCACCAACCCGCGCACCCGCATCAAAGTTGTGGAAGCGGCCAACCCAACAATTTCGGCTAATCGCGAGTTGGCAACGCTGGAGTCAGAGTTCAATTGATTGAGGATTTCAATATCCAGGTCATCTAGCACCGAATTTTTGTCGGAAATTCTCATTTGTTAACAATCCTTACGAATATTTAGGTGAATCTGCCAATTGTGCCAAATAATGTTCGTTTAATCCGCGGTTCACCGAATTACTTGCCAAAATCTCAGCATGACTAAGCCAATTTCATTTGCCACCCTTGCAGTTCATGCCGGCCGAGAAGACTTAACGGCCCTAGGCGTTCATGCGTTGCCGATAGATCTTTCCACTACTGCGCCACTTGTCGATATTGATTCAGGTGGTCAGGCCTATGAAGTTATGGCTACCGGTGGAGTTCATGCTGGCCAATCCAGCACGGTGTATCGACGGCTTTGGAATACAACCGTGGCTCGATTCGAATCCGCAATGGCACAACTTGAGACGCAGCGAATGGCTAAAGCTGGAAAGTCAGTCTCGGAATTTCAAGCCGTCGCATTTGGAACTGGAATGGCAGCAATCAGTGCTGTTTGTTTATCACGTGTTAAAGCTGGCAAGAATCATGTCGTTGCAGTTCGCCCACTTTATGGTGGCACCGATCATCTCTTGGCAAGTGAACTATTTGGCGCAAGCGTGAGTTTTGTTGAGGCAGATCAAATCGCAGCAGCAATAACTCCTGAGACCGGACTGGTAGTTGTTGAAACACCAGCTAATCCGACACTTCAGCTTTTGGATTTGGCTGACATCGTCTCGCAAGCTGGAGATGTTCCTGTGATGGTCGACAATACTTTTGCAACCCCAGTGCTCCAACAGCCTTTGGAGTTTGGCGTTACTTATGTTGTGCATAGCGCTACGAAATACATCGGCGGCCATGGTGACGCAATGGGCGGTGTTGTTGTTACAACTGAAAAGCATGCCGTAGAGCTTCGCCAAGTCCGAGCAATCACTGGAGCGTTGCTAGATCCACAATCTGCCTACTTACTCCACCGCGGACTTCCAACGCTTTCGATTCGGGTTTTGACTGCGCAAAATACGGCAAGTGAATTAGCCAATTGGTTCTTAAC
>JAOATY010000019.1 GCA_030157865.1 Candidatus Nanopelagicales bacterium
CGTCTGCATTTGAAAGTAGGCGACTACGTGCATCGTGAGTTGAAATTGCTTTTGCATGCTGAGCGAGAATGCCAACGGCTGGAGCCATGTGCTTTGTGTGAAAAGCACCTGCAACTGAAAGCGGGCGAACACGTGCACCAGTTGGAGGATCAGCTTCAAGGGCAGCAAGTTGTTCTAGCGTGCCAGCTGCTACGATTTGTCCTGCGCCATTTTCATTTGCTGCAGTAAGTCCGTGCTGAGTTAGCTTTGCGATAACTTCATCGCGATCTCCACCAAGAACTGCTGACATTCCGGTTGGGGTAACTGCAGAAGCAGCAGCCATTGCATTTCCGCGTTCGCGAACTAGCACCATGGCTTGTTCGGCAGAAATTACGTGAGCGGCAGCAGCAGCAGTGATTTCGCCAACGCTGTGTCCAGCGCCAACTGCAACCTTGGCGAATGCTTCACCTGGGTGTGGGAAAAGACTAAGAAGTGAAACCATGCCAGCACTAACGATCAATGGCTGAGCAACAGCGGTGTCGCGGATGGTGTCTTCGTCACTTGTGGTGCCATGGGCAATGAGATCGATGCCAGCGACTGTACCCAGCCACTTCATACGATCCTCAAAATGAGGAAGCTCTAACCATGGGGTTAAAAAGCCGGGGACTTGGGAACCTTGACCTGGGGCAACTACTGCAAGCACTCGTATAGTCTCTCGTATAGGCAACCGCTAAATCTGATGACGATCCACTAAATTCTAGGGCTATTTTTTGTAGGTAACCTACAATTCAGGGCTATTTCGCTCAATCATTAGGGCAATTCTTAGGGTCAGCGCATCAGATGGCTCAAATGGGTCCAATCCAGTGGCTTCCAAAACCCGGCGTAGGCGATACCTAACCGTATTCACATGGACAAACAGGGCCCTAGCGCAGCCCTCAATTGTCGGGGCCACCTCTAGGTAGCAGGCCAGGGTTTGGCGAACATCGCTGCTGAGGTCCTGTCGCAATTTCGCAACGACTGGCTCAATAGCTGCTGAGTCACCTGCAATTACTCGCGCCGCAATCATGTCTTCTGAAGGAACCAGGCGAGGTGTGGTTGAAACAAAACTCAAAGCTCGATAACCCGATAAAGCATCAAGGGCTGAACTATGAGCTTCTTGCAAAGTTGAAACGATTGGCCCAGTTACGACCGTGCCTGCACCGAAGTGACCCACAAATGGCTTGGCAACCGACTCAGGGTTGTCGCTTTCTGAAACACCGCCGATGATCGTGATCATGCGGTCGTTGTGAACGCCAACCATCACATCTAATTTGGCAGACTTTGCAGTTCGACGAATTTGCTCCATGTGAACTTCGATTGCGATTTGATTCGATGGAACTGGACCAACAATTGCCATTACATGTTTGTTTACGTCCCAACCCGCAGCAGCCGCTCGAGCGAGTAACGCATCATCAGAACTTCCTGCCAAAATTGCGTCGAGTACTAAGTCTTGAAGTCGGGCATCCCAGGCACCACGGTTTTCGGCAGCTCGGGCATAAAACTCCGCGGCAGCAAATGCAATCTCGCTGGAGTATCGAAGAAGTGATTCGCGTAGGTATGACTGGCGATACTCGTTGGCGCCCGCAATTTGCTCAACCATCTCTTCAACGACAGCCATTGAAGTGCGAACAAGTTCCACGGTTTGTTGAAGTGTTAACGCACGGGCAAGTTCACGGGGAGCGCTCGAGAAGATATCTCCAACATGGTCTTTGGATTCCAGGCCAGCAGAAAACCACTCAACGAAGTTCGTGATGCCGCTTTGCGCCACCAAACTTACGGAAGCTCGTTCATTTGCTGGCAGGGCAACGAACCAAGGAAGCGTATCTTCCATGCGAGTAGTTGCAGC
>JAOATY010000020.1 GCA_030157865.1 Candidatus Nanopelagicales bacterium
GGCTTGGATTTCACTGAAAAACTTGTAGAGCTTGGTGGCAAGGTAAAAGTTAAGACCACAACCAACGTTGGATCACTTGATCTATTGCATCCAAATTTGGTTCATGGCGATGAAACTCTTATGGCGCATGGAAGACGATTGATGGATGCGCACATAGCGCTGGGATGCGAACCAACTTGGTCATGCGCTCCATATCAAGCTGGACACCGCCCTGCTTTTGGAAGCCATGTTGCTTGGGCAGAATCTAATGCGATCGCTTTTGTTAATTCAGTTCTTGGTGCGCGATCCGATCGCTATGGCGATTTTCTCGATCTATCTGCCGCAGTTACCGGTCGAGTTCCATTCGGTGGCCTGCATCACGACGAAGCACGCAAAGCCGTTTTAGTTTTAGATTTTTCTGACATTGATCAGAAAGTGTTTTCTGAAGATGCAGCTTGGGCAGCTCTTGGTGTCATCCTCGGTAACCGTGCTGGTACCCGAGTCGCAGCAATGGTTGGATTACCTGGCGACCTCGCTGACGGAGGCGTTACCGAAGATCGCCTAAAGGGCATGGGGGCAACAAGTGCCTCCGCGGGTGGCGTTGGGCTCTTCCACGTTGTGGGTGTAACTCCAGAGGCACCAACTCTTGAAGCAATCGTTGCACCGAATGCTGAGTACCTGAAGATGACGGCAGCAGATGTTCGTGAGGCTCGGGATACATTAAGTACAACTACCAGCGAGAAGCTCGATGCCGTAAGCCTTGGAACTCCGCATTTTTCGGTAGATGAATTTAGAGCCTTAGCTGAAGTTATTGGTGATGGACCGAAGTTTGCTGAATCAATTGATTTCTACATCTCAACAAGTAGAGATGTGATGAACCGTTCCAAGGAACTTGGCTACCTAGACGTTTTCCTAAATGCTGGTGGTCGAGTTGTTACTGATACCTGCACTTACGTAACACCTGTACTAAATCGCGATGTGCAAAATGTAATGACTAATTCAGGTAAGTGGGCCTGGTACGCACCTGGCAACTTGGGGATTGACACCGTTTTAGGCAGCCTCTCGGAATGCGTTGCCTCTGCGCGAGCTGGAAAAGTTGTTCGAGATGAAAGTTTGTGGTCATAGCAATGGCAAAAGTACTAACCGGAAAGATTTCTCATCCTGGTAAAGCCGAGGGTGAAGTGTTGCTTTTGACTGAGCCAGTTTCATTTTGGGGTGGCGTAGACCATCATGGCGAAATCATTGATGTGCATCACGCTCAACATAAAGCAAAGATGACTAACAAGATTTTGGTTATGCCTTCAGGTCGCGGATCCAGTTCAGCCACAGCTGTTTTAGCGGAATTGATAAGAACTGGCGATGGTCCACTTGCAATTGTCATGCTCCAATGCGACACAATTTTGGTAATTGGTGCCTTGGTCTCTGCTGAAATTTATGACATTAGCCTTCCTATTGTTGAACTTGAGCAAGCTGAGTACGACCAACTTTCTGATGGAATGCGGGTATCCATTGACGCTAGTTCTGAAAACGAACTGGCCACCATAACCATTTAGTTCTTCGGAATTCCAGGTGTCCGGATTGGGTAGAATTGGGCTGACTCAATCAGAAAGCACGCCATGTCTAAAGTTAAGGATTTCTTCACACCGCGAAATGTAGCCGGTGAAAAAGTCACACTTATTGACATCATTAATGCGCCCTATTTTCGACTAGCCACGCTAACCACCATTGCTGGCACCCTGGCCTATTTCATTGGCGCCAATCTCCCGCTAGTTTCTGGAGTCTCTGCTGCAATTACGGCGATCGTTTCGGTCCGTCATACTTTCCACGATTCGATTCAAGAAAGCTTCTTGCAAATTCTCGGCGTAGTAATTGGTGGCACAGTTGCCTTTGCTGCCATGAAGCTCGTTGGCTTTAACTCGATCGTGGTTATGCTGGCAATCTTTACGTGCTTTGTAACAGCCAGACTTTTGAAGCTCGGCGAAGAAGGTGCGATTGCAATCGCAGTAACCGTGATCTTGGTGGTTGGGCCAAACGTAACTGCCAGCACTATTGAACAACGTTTCTTTGGTGTGCTACTAGGGGCAACACTTGCAACCATCGCGTCATACTTCGTGCGTAAAGGTTCCCCACAGGATCGCGCCCTCAAGGCTGGCATCGAACAGTCATTTGCCATGTCAGCATTACTGAATGCAATTGCAAAGGCTTTGACTGAAAATGACGGAACTGTTGATCCTAAAGTTGCTAGTCGCTGGTTAGCACGCGCTGAATTTATTTCCAATGAAATTGATGAGATTAAGGCTAATGCTGAATCAGCACTTGCCGGTTCTGCCTGGTCCCCAGCAATTGATCACGCCGAAGCGAAAGCTGTTGTTGAACAAATTGAATTGACGGAAGCTACTGCAAGCACCGTTTTAAACATTTGTCGCGAACTTGTTCTGACGTCCGGAAGTTCGCAGCAACTGCCTGCATTGTTGGCTGCTGCACTAGCTGGTGTGCTGAGCGCAACGGCTGAAGTCATCTCGGATCAAGCAGAAATTGCTGAGGACTCCCCTGCTGACATTCAGCACGAGGACCTCGAAGACTGGCAAGACCAGCGCAAAAAGGCAATTGCCGAACTTCGCAATCTTGACGACACTCAGCCGCTTTTGATCGGTGGCTCGATTTTGCGCGATGCGGAAAAGATCACTGAAATTTTGAGTGATTAGTAGTAGTCATAGTTGACTCGTAGTAGTAAGGGACAGGACTCCGTCGCAATTCACTTAACGTGAATTGCTCCTCCTCAAATCCGGGAACCACGGATAATAAAAAATGGACCCTGATGGGTCCATTTTTTCTTAGTAGCGGGGACAGGAACCCTCCTAATTTGCGGTTACACCCGCAAATTACTCGTCCCAAATCCTGGCTCACTTACTTAGATAAAAAGAAAAGACACCCGAAGGTGTCTTTTCTTTTTAGTAGCGGGGACAGGATTTGAACCTGTGACCTCTGGGTTATGAGCCCAGCGAGCTACCGAGCTGCTCCACCCCGCGTCGGTTTTTCTAGGATACGCGAGGATTCCAGCCCAACCAAATCGCTAACTAGTTGATTGGCTCGGTGACGGTGCTGGAGTAGCGCCTGGGGTTTGAGCAGGCGTTGGAGCCAGACTCTCTCCCGCAATCTGGCTTCCTGCTGTCGTAGCCCGATCTAGCGCCTCAGAAAGTCGATCCTGTGCTTCGCCATACGCTGCGAAGTCGCCAGCTGCAAGAGCCGCTACTCCGTCGGTATAGGCCTTATTCGCATCAATGATCGCCTTAGCAAGGTCTTGCTCAGGTGTAGTTGCTGGAGCCTCTGGCGCTGCCGGATCGGCTGGATCCACCGGGATTGTGGTTTGTCCCGTGAAGACCTTCTTTAGCGCAGTTTCCAAATCATCTTCGAAAGCAACCTTGGATCCGAAGGACACAAGAACCTTTCGAAGCAATGGATAGCCTTCGCCTTGAGAGGCGCGAACATAGACCGGCTCAAAGTAAAGCAAGCCGCCACCAACTGGCAAAGAAAGCAGGTTACCCAGAACTACATCCGAACCACCACTACGCAACAACGAAAGTTGCTTAGCTACTTCTGGATCAGACTCGAAGTTGTTTTGAACTTGGCGTGGACCAGGGATAGTTGTGTTTCTCGGCAGCTGCAGAACTCTGATTGTTCCGTAGTCGTCCCCATAGTCAGAGTTAACCGACATAAATGAGGCCAAAGTCTGTCGCTTTGTTGGTGCATATGTTGTAGTCAACGAGAATGTTGGTGCATCCTGGTCTGGCATCTGCAGCGTCAAGTAATACGGCGGCTGAGCCTGACCAACGGTTGGCTTAGTTGGGTCTTCTGGAACGATCCAGAAATCCTGGCCTGAGTAAAACGCTTGAGGGTCGCCAACGTGGTACTTAGCCAAAACATCGCGCTGCACCTTGAACATGTCCTCTGGGTAACGAACGTGATCTAGAACTCCAGCTGGAATTGCAGACTTAGGCTGCACTACGCCAGGGAATGCCTTGCTCCAAGTTTGCAAAATTGGATCTTTTTCATCCCAGGCGTAAACATTCACAGTTCCGTCATATGCATCAACGGTTGCCTTAACTGCATTACGAATGTAAGTGATGTTTCCAGCACTTAGTGGAATTGATTCAAACTGAGTGTTAACTGAGTCTGCAGTTGCATCGCGCAAAGAAATACGAGCCGCGTATGGGTACTCGTTTGTTGTGGTGTAACCATCAACAATCCACTGCACCTTGCCATCAATAACAGCTGGGTACGGATCGCCATCAAGTGTTAGCCAAGGAGCTACCTTTGCAACGCGGGTTTTAGGATCGCGATCGTAAAGAATCTTTGACTCTGGACCGATTTGATTGGAAAGCAAAATATTTGTTTCCTGGTAATTCAATGCAAAAATTGCACGCTGAATTACGTTTCCGATTGGCACGCCACCTGAACCGGTGTAGGTGTTGTTGGTCTGGCCGTTTGCACTCTTGTCATCCGGGAAATCGAGTTCAATTGGCGGCTGACTTCCATCGCTACCCACAATCGAATACGCCGGTGACTGCTCGCCGAAGTAGACCCGTGGTTGGTCAATATCTAGCTTGCCTGATGGCGGAATGTTGCTCTCAGCAAACTTAGGAGCGCCGTCAGATTCAGCCGTATTTTCATAAGCGGCCACAACGCCATAGCCGTGTGTGAACACCATGTGATCGTTAAACCAATTTCGCTGATCGTCAGCAAGGCCGTCAAGGTTTACTTCGCGAACTGCGATAACTGTGCCGCGCTTTACGCCGTCAATCAGGTATCTATCAACGTCAAGTGTTTCTGGGAATGCGTAGAAACCACGAATCTGTTGCAACTGGCTAAATGTTGGCGAATTAAGCGCTGGGTCAAGCAAGCGAATGTTTGACAATGTGCCGGAGTCTTCCGCCAACGAAGCAAGCGAAGGATTGTCGATTGCTGCGTAGTCAGAGAACTTAACATCTTCAAGTCCGTAAGAAGCCAAAGTGGAATCGATGTTTCGTTGAATGTAAGGAGCTTCGCGCTGAAGTTCAGATGGCTTTACCTGGAACTGTTGAACGAATGCTGGATACAGGCCACCAATTACAAATGATGCACCGAGCATTGCACCGAATGCGATGAAAGGTAATGACCAACCTTTTCTAAAGATTGAAACAAAGAACAAGATCGCGGTTGCTAGTGCGATGTAAGTAAGAATTGTTTTCGCTGGAACAACTGCGTTTACATCTGTGTACTTAAGCCCCGTAATCAACGCATCTGATTTTGTTGCTAACGAATACTTATCGATTGAGTAGGCGCCAGCTTTTAACAGCGCAAGTGTTCCAAGGAAGAACATCAGATGACGACGTGCAGAATCTGTTGATTGCGAAATGCTCGTGCGAAGTCCGCCATAGATGTAATGCACGACCACATTCACGATTAGCGAAACGACAAGAATTGTGAAGCCGAAACCTAGGAAGAACCTTAAGAACGGAAGTTCGAAAGCATAAAACGAAATGTCCTTGCCGAACTGAGGATCGGTTTGGCCAAATGGAGTTGAATTGCTCCACAACATAAATGTTTTCCACTGACTTGATGCGGATAGTCCGGTTAAGACACCAAAAGCAATTGGGCCAGCGATGAAAACCAATCTGCGGAATGGGTCAAGACTTTCGCGATACTTCTGGAGGGCGAACTCTTCCGGAGTTGCCGGCATAGTGATTGGGCGTGA
Source organism: Candidatus Nanopelagicales bacterium (assembly GCA_030157865.1). Taxonomy (GTDB): domain Bacteria; phylum Actinomycetota; class Actinomycetes; order S36-B12; family UBA5976; genus UBA5976. The sequence goes on from JAOATY010000020.1 coordinate 5,714, forward strand.
GCGGTAAGCCAATGTTGCGGCGCCCCAAAGGCTTAGCGCAGTTAAGACGGACAGAGAGAAGAACAAGATGGCCCTGATGGTTAGTTGCTGGGTGAAAACATCCGTACGTCCCACGGATCCGTACCACTGCCAATCGGTGTAAAAACCAGCGAATATCGAAAAGGCGACAAAAAGGCCGGCAAGTATCGAAAGGGTTAAACCAAGGGGGCTACGACGAGGACGTTCTAAATTTATGCTCACTTAAATACCTTACGTTGAAATTTCGCCAACCACATACGACAGACTTACCCTATGGATTTTGCCTCAAACCTAGAACCTCTAATTCGAGAGGTCGAAGACCACGTGGCCAGTGCGGGCTGGGATCAATCAGTTCGGCTATTCGCTCTGGTTCCAACCGCAAGCTTGCTCGCCGCCAACCCTGAGTTAGCTAGTGAGCTGGGAATTAATCCCGAAATGCCGTTGACTTCGGTGGAACAAGAACTCGAAGACACCCTTGAACTCGATGAACTATTGGCAACAATTGCTTGGCCTGATGATGTCGCGGGAGCCATTGTCGCCCTAGAAAGAATTGTGTTGCCACCATCGGCTGAATCAGATTTACCTGACACCGATGATGCTGCCCTAGTGCAAGCTGCATCAGATCATCCAGAACGACGAGATGTCCGCATTGTTAGCGCAGTGCTTCGTAGCGGACAGAATTTAAATGCATTGCGATATCGAACTCATGATTCAGCAGATGCCGTAGCTGTAGCACCTAATTTGGTCGCTCGACTTAATGATGCCTTGGCATCAACTTTTGCAGACTAGGCCATCGTTAGGAAAAGTTTTTGCAACTGTGCAGAAACTTCTTCATGGTTTTTCTTGCCATCAGTTAAACACTCTTTAAGTCCTGCAGAAATCAAGCTGAATGCTGCTTTATCGATAGCTTTTGAAACTGCTGCCAATTGATTGACGATGTCCTCACAGGAACGACCGTCTTCAACCATGCGCAAAATCCCACCCATTTGACCTTCTGCACGACGAATGCGCTTAACAAAATCATCAAGTGCTAGTTCGTCTTCGACAACATGTGTTGGTTTCTTTGCGACACTCATGCTTGCTCCCCCGTATTTAGAGGTGCGCCCATCATTCGCCACGAGCCAGTACCACCTGCGATGTTTACAACATCGAATCCTTGTTGCTCTAAGTAAGCACAAGCTTGAGCTGATCTGCCACCAGCTTCACAAATGACATAATGCTTCACGCTCTTGTCGATCTCGTTATTACGGACTGGAATCGTGGACAGCGGGATGTGCTTAGCGCCTGGGACGTGACCGTCTACGTATTCGTCCATTTCGCGAACGTCCACGATTGATACGCCTTTGTAGATAGCCATTAATTCAACGGCGGAAATCTCTTGCATCAAATTCCTCGATTCCTTTTTAGTGATTTAAGTTTATGCGTTTGAAGCCTGGGTCTGCTGTTTAGCAATCTCGGCACGAACTTCTTCCATGTCCAAAGCTTCAACTGCATCAAGTAATTCATTGAATGCTGGAGCCGGTAGTGCACCTGGCTGGCTAAAAACCAAGATTCCATCACGGAATGCCATGAGTGTTGGAATCGATGTGATGTTTGCAGCGGCTGCGATTTCTCGCTGCGCTTCAGTATCCACTTTTCCGAACTTGATGTGTTCACGCTCAGTTGAGGCAGCTTCAAAGACAGGACCAAACATGCGACATGGTCCACACCATTCAGCCCAAAAGTCGACTAGAACGATTCCGGCTCCAGTAACTGTTGCTTCAAAATTCTCTTTTGTTAATTCAATTGTTGCCATCGTAATTTCCTTATCGGTTTACTTCATCTAGTTGAGGTTGTTCTTTAATCTTTTTTGGTTTTGGCAATCTGCATTGGGCTTCATTTACCAATCGCTTGCGAAGTGCGTACATCAGGAGTAAAACTCCGGCGGCACCAAGATACGGCTGAACCGGTGCAAAGTATTGAATGGCGCCAGTTGAGCCAAGTGCGATTAAAGCTATTTTGTTGCAGACGGGGCAACCAACGGCTAAGTACGCGAGGAATCCACCCACTGATCCAACTTTTGCAGGACTCTCATCGGTTACTACGGAATCCATTCGGACGTATGTAGCGAAGAGCATTCCCGATAACACTGAGGTCGCAATTAGTACTGGCATCGACCAGGCCGTAACTCCGATTGCTCTTCCAAATACTGGGTTTGCAATTACTGCAGTTGGGATTCCGATCAAAAAGTATGTTGCAATTGCTACCGCAATTGCTGTGGCCCATCTTTTGGCGGGCCACAGCATCACTGCAGTTAAGCAAGTTGGGGTCATTACTTACCGAAAAGCTTTCCGAAGAATGATGACTTTTCGCCCGATTCTTTTTTCTTTGAAGCGCAATCGCAACGATTGCTCATTGGTACTCCGGCAAACACCATATCTAAGTGCTGTCCGCAGCCACTGTATGTAACCTTGCCGCACTTGCGGCAATTAACTCGACTACACATTTGTTTTCCTTCTTCTATTAGTTGAATTGATTTAAAGCTTTATTGAACTACCGGTCCGCCAGCAGCTTCCCAGTCAAGAATTCCACCCTGCATGTCATACATGTCCGTGAAGCCAAGTTCAGCCATCTGTTCCGTCGCTACTCCTGAGCGGTTTCCACTTCGGCAGTAAACAGCAACTGTTGCATTCTTATCCAGCTTTGAAACTTCGCTTGCGAAGTCCGAGCCTTCAAGATTGATGTTGATTGCATTGGCAATGTGTCCAGCGCTGAATTCAGCTGGTGTGCGCACGTCTAAAACGATTACGCCTGGCTGGGCAACAACTTCACTAAATTCAACAGGGTCAACTTTCTTGATTGCCTCGTTGCTGCTTGAGCAGCCGGTAAGCAACCCTACGGATGCAATGGCTGCAACTGCCAGTGCTACGACTTTCTTCATTTAGATCCCCTTTAATCTGATGTTAGGTAACTATAGCATACCCCTAGGGGTATGCTTAAAGAACCTGGGGACACCAGAAAAAAGTTTTGGAGATCACTTTGAGTAAAGCAGCGCAAAAATGGGCAGTCGACTTAAGTCAGTGGGCAATACCTGAAAACATAATCGCCCAAGCGCCTGAGTCGCCATGGATCCATCCCCCAGCAATGTTTACCCTGCCTTCAGAAATTCCGGATAGCCCGTCACACCAACGAGCTCGCGAAGCTATGCCTACTGGTGGAAGTGTCCTTGACATTGGATGCGGTGGTGGCATCGCTGCATTTGCAATAGCGCCACCAGCTGGAACCGTAATTGG
>JAOATY010000021.1 GCA_030157865.1 Candidatus Nanopelagicales bacterium
TTCACTGCAACCTTAGACACCGGCGAAGTTATGGAGTTTAAGCAGGAAGCTGGAGCTCCTTACCAACGTTCCGCCGGAGTCCACCACAATGTCAGATTTGTAGGCGAAGGTAAAGCATCCTTTGTTGAGATTGAGTTTCTTAGCTAACTTTTTCAAGTTGCGCAGTTTTGGCAAACACAAGCTAGTCCCTGTGCTCGTTCCGGAACTTGAGCAAGTAAATCCTCGCTGAACTTAACATTGCGGCACCAACACGGCTGTTCTGGTTCGCCTGTTGCTTTAGCAATTTCTGTAGCGCAAAGGTTGTTGCCATTGCACATCGGGCAGAGACTTTGATTAATGTTTAACTCAGTTGCGGCCTCAGCAGCTGCAGCGCATCCACAAGCTTCATGATTCGAACAAGGGTTCATGGATCAAGAATAATCAAAAGCTCAAGTCATCAGGAAGTGACGCGATAGGTAGTCAGTGTTGGATCGCTGGCGTAAGCGATTCGAACTCCTGCCTCACGTAACTTCGCTAATCCAGAAACGATTTGCTCGGTAATCACTTCCCCTGGCGCGAGAACCGCAACACCTGGCGGGTATGGTGCAATTAAGTCTGCACTAATTCGACCCACAGCTTCTGATGCATGAACAAATTCAGTTTCAGCAAAATAGGCATCTCGGGTGAAGATCCCGATTTCTGGAACTACCGACCAACTCAGTGAAGTTTGGGCACTGCGAGCTGGTCCTTGCAGGGATTTCAAAATTGGAACCAATGCACTCTCTAGCTTTCTAAAGTCATCCTCTTCATCAGCAAGAGTTGCCAGGAATACAACAGTGTCTTGATCTGCCATCTCGACTCGAATGTTGGCTTTTTGAAGTTGCATCTCAAGATCTAATCCCGACAAACCTAGAGCATTTGCACGCAAAACAATTTTTACTGGATCAAATCGTTCTGTCGGGAAATTCTCAGTATTCAAAAAGACAGGAACATCGAATTTAGCTTGAACCGCAGCTTTAAATACAGTGACATTTTCCAGCAATCGACTCGTTAGTTCTGCACCTCGAGTTTCAAGAAGCGCTCGACAAGCATCGATAGAAGCCATCGGCGCACCAGCAGGTGATGTTGTGTGAGTGGTTTCGAAGCTTTGCTCAATTCGAGCAAGATTCAATAGTTTGCCTTGTGCAAGCAATAGCGCTGATGCACTATATCCGGGCAAGGCTTTATGAATACTCGTAATCAATGCATCAGCGCCCAGTTGCAAAGCATGCTTCGGGAAATTGTTATTGAATCCAAAATGACCGCCCCAGGCTGCATCAATGATTACGGGAATGGAGTTCTCATGAGCTCTTGCAATCAATGCAGGCAGATCTGAAATCGTTCCAAGATATCCAGGTTCGGTCAGCAATATGGCGATTGGATTTTGGCTCAAGACTCGTTCGAGTTCGGCAAGAGGAATGCCCATTGGTATGCCTGTGGCTTCATTAATTTCCGGTGTTAACCAAATCGGCTCAAGACCCGAAAGAACTAATCCACTCAAAATCGAACGGTGTGAGGTCCGAGAGACAGCGACCTTGTCCCCTGGTTTCCCCAAAGCCAGGATCATTGCTTGATTCGCGTGTGTTGATCCGCCCGTGGAAAAACGTGCGTAATCCGCTCCCCATAGTTTTGCCGCTAACTCTTCAGCTATCTGCAAAGTTCCGTTGGTTAACTTGATTTCATCTAGGCCACCGTAAAGCGGGATGTCTGAATCAACAACAATGCCAAGGCCTTCATCCAATCGATGAGCTTTTTGCTTATGTCCAGGAATTGTGAAGGGAGTCTTCTCGGACTCGAAGTAGCGCAAGTACGCATCAAGTAGAGGCGCGCTCTTCCTTAACTCCGAAGTCATGCTGAAAGCCTAGCTTCCCCCAGCTTTTTAGCCACAAGGGCAACTAACTACTGGTGCCTGCCACGTTGACGGCGAAGGCCAAAGTAAGCGACAAGCGCTAATAGCAAAATGAGCAACCACCACAGCCAGCCACCATATGTATTGGTATCGGCAGCTTCTTGGGTTTCGATTACCGCCTCAGGTGAAGGTGATTCAGACGGTTCAGCCGTTGGAGCAAAGCTTTCGCTTGCCTCCGGAGTGGGTGAAGCCGTTCCGACTGCAGTTGACGAATTGGTCTTCTTAACCGTTGATTTAGAAGGACTTGGAGTCACTGCAGCAATGCTAGATGTTGCACTTGGTGCTGGGGCCTTGATTGTGATTGGAATTGAATCAGCTTGAATTCCAGTTGAGATGTAGACAAAAACTAAATGGTGGTTCCCAACTACGAATTCTGCGGGTATTGAAACGTTTGTCGAGAAGCTTCCATCGACATCAGCTTGCACAGACCCAAGTACGAATGGCGTGGAATGAATCTCGATGCGGATGTCAGATAGCGGAACAAACCCGATGCCTTCAATCTTGCTTGTGGCTCCCGTTGCGATTGCTGCGACCGGCAACGTTACAACTGGGACAGGGACCATAATCGAATGGGTGGCAGACGACTCGCCCACACCTTGCGCCGTAATCGATCGAAGTCTAAGTGAGTGTGCAACTCCGCTGGTCAATCCCCGAATGGTAATCGTTGCAGACAGGGGCGTTACATTTCGCGCGGTCCAACTGATACCACCATCTAGCGAGTATTCGTAGTCAGTAATAGGTGAACCACCATTGTCACCGTTTGTAAATGTTACATTTGCCAACTCATGTCCATATGCAACCGTAATGTTGGTGGGTGCTGCGGCTATTGTCACAGGAGTGGCCGTTATTGCATTTGATGCAGTACCGGATCCAACTGCGTTTACTGCGCGTAACTTAATGTTGTAACTAGTTCCGTTCGTTAATCCAGTAATGTCGAAACTGCCAGTATCTGATGCGGGACTCCGTGGCGTCCAATTTGTTCCGCCATCCACAGAATATTCGTAGTTAAGAATGGCAGATCCGCCATTTGCTCCAGCGGTGAAGGCTGCAGTCACCCGGGCATTGCCCGCCGTAACCGAAGTCAAAGTTGGAGCGGAAGGAGCTACTGCTGGTACTGCAAAGGTAACTGTCGTGATCGCCGAGGTGATTGCGTTGTAGTTCGTGTCCAAAGCCTTAGAAACACTCACAGAACACGTGCCCCCACCCGTACTCGTCAACGACGTCGACGTCGCCAGTGAACAGCCTGCAGTACCAGCCGAGGTCACAACAAAACTCACCACACCAACACCCGAACCACCCGACGACACCAAAGGCAACGCCGTACCAAACGTCCCCGAAATCGAAGTCAGCAACAGGTCCGCCTGCGTGGCTTTTCCAATGACAATGGCGGTCGACGAGGAAGAGACTACGTTGAAGTTAGAGTCCAATGCTTTGGTTGCTGTGACAGTGCACGTACCAGGTGCCGTGAATTGGAGATCCGTGGACGATGCACTGGTAAGCGAGCATCCCGTTGCTCCCTGTGAGTTCACGACGAAGGTCACAGCACCAGAACCTGAGCCGCCACTCGTTGTCAACGTGATAGGTGACCCGTAGCCGCCGGTCACAGATGTGATGGAAAGCGGCGCCTGATTTCCTTTTGAGATGCTGAAGGACACGGAAACATCGGTTGCAGCCGCATAACTCGCATTTCCGGCTTGCGATGCTCGAAGAGTGCAAGTGCCAATTCCCAGCATCGTGAGATTGAGGCCATCGACGCTACAGATCGAGGTAGTCGTCGAGACCACCGTGGGTGTCAGACGGCTGGACGCCGTCACGTTCAGCGCGAATGGTGTTGAACTCATCGCCTTTGCACCCGGACTCGTGAAGGACAGAGTCTGAGCACCGGGGGCGATCGTGATCTCGATCGTTCCGCTTGCTGTGCCGAAACTGTTGGATCCCGAAAGGCTAACCGTGTATGTGCCGGCCTGGGTGGGCGTGCCGTAAAGCACTCCCGTTTTGGCGTACAGATCCATGCCAGGAGGAAGACCGGAGTAGACAAACGTGTTCGGGTACTGACTGAAGGGGAACGTGTAGCCACTCTCAAAAGGAATGTTCACGCCGACTGTTCCACTTGTGGTTTGGGCGCCGCTGGCAAATACGGGTGGGCCATCCCAGATAGTGAAAAAGTACTCACGAGTCCGATCACCCGAGTTCTCGCGGTAGTTGTGGTTCCAGATATAGCGGCCAGCCGCCGTGTAATTACCCGTAAAGTAACCGTTTTTAGCACCGCCGCTAGTCGTGTATGGCACTCTCGAGATTCCTGGCGGCAAAGACCCAGTCAAGGGGTTATCTTGGATGTACTGTGAGGAGTTCTCAACTTCATAATAAGCGGGACCGCATCCCCCAGCTGCCTTGTAGTTTGTCACTGCCTGTCCCACGAGACACCCGGGGTCACCCACTTTGGTCGTGGTAGAGGTCGCACTAGCAGGGGCAACCCATCCCAAGCCCGAGGCAAGCACTGCTCCGACGACAACGAAGCTCAGACGCATAAACCATTTGGATCGCATCGCTTTTACTTGCACGCTAAGCCCCAGACCTAATAAGCAACAAACTAAGATAACCTTAGTACTAAAGTTACCTTAGTTTTTACACTAAAGGTCTGAATACATGCCTTTCTAGGGCTGATTCAAAGCCGGCTAAATGCTCTTTATGATTCGATCCACGTGAGTCTTAATGACCAATTTGTCCAAAATTGAACCTTCTTTCTTGGCCTGGCCTTCAGTTCGCCCACCCTGCCAGACAGCCATTCCGCTAGTTGAAAGAGCAACGCTTACTGTCAAAGCCGTAAGTCCCGGGTTCTTGATAAAGAAGGACTTTGGAATCTCTCCAGGCTCTAGGGAAAAATCCGTTACTTTGCCTTTCTTGAAATCAGAAATCAAGTGCTGAAGTCGAGCCAAATTAAGTTCTGCCATATCCACAAACTCTTTGCCATGTTGATGTTCTGCCAGATACGCGACTTCGCGAGAAGCAATGGGGTAATTAACCAAAACTCCCCATCCACCCATCTTTACAAAACCTTGGTGCACGGCCGTTATCCAGGCGCGAAGTTTTGCCTCAGGGTCACCCTTAGCTTGAGCAACGGAATCAGCTACTTCGTTTACAAAACGCTGGTAAACCCAGACCAAGGTTTCGGCGAGCAACTCGTTGCGGCTACCGAAATGGAAATTCAGCAGTCCGTCCGTAACTCCCACTTCGTCGCACATAGTTACGGCATTAAATGAAACCGGACCTACACGTGCCACGTCATCTACCGTTACGTACATCATTTTTTGCCTAGTGGGCGGTCTTGGATCAGAGCCAAATTGTAGCCAGTAAGTTTCATCCAGTACGCGTGTAGGTGGTACCTGCGGCGGTAGATCAGGAATCAACTTTCCATGCCGAGTCTGCGACTTGCTAGTCGGCTGCTTTCCCATGTCTAAAGACTAGAGGAGGCCAGATAACTACTGGTGCCTGCCACGTTGACGGCGAAGGCCAAAGCGAGTGATTTACCTGACCTACTTACTTTCCTCAGTAGAGAAACTCTGCATAGCCAATCCAATAACCACCAAGATAAGACCGACTGTGCCAGTTAGGGTTACTGCTTCGCCCAAAACAACTACGCCTAATACTGCCGCAGTCACTGGGTCGGCCAGCATCATTGTCGAAGCAACGCCTGGACTGATTCCCCGAAGACCTAACATCTGAATGCCATTGGCAATACCCATGGTTACTGCGCCTAGATAAACCGCAAGCAAAATCGTTTGCGTTGTCCATTCCACTTGCAACAGGTCACTTCGCACAACAAAGAACAGTCCAATGGATCCCAGCAAGAAAGCCATGCCTGGAAGCTGAGATGAATGTCCCCCAGCACGAACTTCAATTTTCGCCGCATTTATATATGCGCCAATGCCGGAGCCCGCTATAACGGCAAAGATTAGTCCCGTTGCATCATTGGTTTGAAGCTCCCCAAGTGATGCGATCACCAAACCTGAAATCGCAATAGCAGTTGATATGTACCAGATTCTGCTCGGGCGTTCGCGCAAGAAAATCCAACCGACTATTCCTGCTGAAACAGGTATGCAACCTACTGTGATCAGAGCCGCGGTTGCCACTCCAGCTCGATCAACTGAGGCAAAGAAAAAGACTTGGTAAGAAGCTGAGCTTGCCGCCATGATCCAAACACCTGGCCGAGTTATAAGTCGAGGTAACTGACTTAGTTTTCCGCCCAAGAATGGAGCGAGGATGAGCAAAGTAATGGCGCCAATGAATAAGCGCACAAATCCGATAACTGGCGAAGGAGTGTTTATGGCATAGATTGCAGCAACTGTGCCCGCAGTTCCAGCTAATCCATTTCCCAGGAGTGAAAGACCAACAGATCGTCCCGCGTGCTTGCTAGTTTTGGAGTCAGACATTTTGACACTTAACTGCGTCACTTCTGATCATTACCAAAGCCTATTGCAGGGGTATTGAAACCCAGTTGTAACACCGCAGTTACAGGCAAATCGCTAGCATTAAGGCATGACTCCTGATGAAGCCAAAGCCATTGCCAAATCTCACTTTGCCATAGATGGAGACGCCACTCTCTTGGCTGGCGAGCGGAATCCAAACTTCTTAATCACTGGTTCAGCCGGCAAGTTTGTTTTAAAGATTCAAGACATATCGGAAGTCCCTCAGATAGAAGTTCAAGAAGAAGTTTTGGCAACGCTTTCCGACCTGTCAGGGTTTCAAACGCCAAACACAGTTCCATCTGTATCTGGAGAATTGCTACCAAGCATCGGTGATGGAAAGTTCGCCCGGTTTTTGACCTGGATCGAAGGCGATCTTTGGTCGCAGGCTGGAGAGTTAACCGAAACTCACAAAGTTCAACTTGGAAAACTAATTGCGACCGTTGACAAAAGGTTAGCTGGTGTTGAATCCGAAAAATTTGGCTCAGTCCTCAATCAATCATTTGGTTGGAATGCACTGCAGGCTGAAAATCTGGTTTCGGACATTGAACTAATTAGCAATCCCGAACTAAAGTCCCAGGTCAAAACCATAATTGATCGCGCAATTGCAAACTCGCTTCCAAAAGTTAAAGCACTGCCACACCAAATTATTCACAACGATGCAAATGACAACAATGTTGTGGTTCAAGGTGGTTCAGTTGCAGGCTTGATCGACTTCGGAGACCTTATCTATGCACCACGAGTGTGTGGGTTAGCAGTTGCCTGTGCTTACCAACTTGATTCTCGTGATCCAGTTGCCAGCATTTACTCAGTCGTGCGGGGATATCATGAAGTTGCGCCGCTATCTCCTGCTGAACTTGAAGTTCTATTTGATCTGATTTGTTTGCGCGTAGCTACCAGCATTGTGATGGCCCATCGTCAATTAGCTGCCGATCCAGGCAATGAGTACTTGAGCATTTCACAGGATTACTTCCAGTCGTTAATGCCTGCTTTAGTTGCATCATCTGATCGCCTTGCCCACTACCGCCTGCGCAATGCCTGTGGTTATGACGCGCATCCTGATAGTCGCCACGTTCGTCAATGGCTTGCCACAACTGATGCAACAATTGCCGATGTTGTTATGCCACCGTTTGCACAGGCAAACAAGATTTGGTTGGACTGGTCAGTTAACAATAAGAATTTGGCTCGCTCATGGGAAGCCATTGAAGCTGAGATGAAAGATGCTGGCGCGGACGTTGCCATTGGTCATTACTGCGAAGACCGAAATGTTTATGAATCTGATTTCTTTGTTGATGAAGGCAAAGAATCTCGCACCGTACATCTAGCTGTTGATCTGTTCGCACCTGCTGGCACACCGGTTTATGCAGCCCTCGATGGCAAAGTCTTCCTATTTCATGACAACACTGCGCACTTAGACAATGGCCCAATGATTGTGCTGGAACACCAGACTGATCAGGGCGTTAAGTTCCATACGCTTTACGCCCACTTGTCCCGCGAATCCCTAGACGGACTGTCGGTCGGTAAAGAAATCAAAGCTGGTCAGCAAATCGCCACCATGGGTACAGAAGAAGTTAACGTTGGCTGGCCACCACACACCCATTTCCAAATCATCATGGACCTTTGCGATATGGCTCATGACATCTTTGGAGTTGCGGCCCTGAGCGAACTTCCAGTTTGGCGCAGTATCTGTCCGAATCCGAACTTGATCCTTCGAATTCCTGAAGGCACCGACATTCACGCTCACATGAAGACTGAAACACTGGCCCAAGAGCGCCAAGTTGTAATGTCGCGGGCGCTAAGCCTTAACTTCCAAAAGCACCTAGAAATTGTTAGTGGCCAAGGTGCGTATCTATTTGATCGAGCTGGAACTAAGTATCTAGACCTAGTGAATAACGTTGCGCACTTAGGCCATAGTCATCCTCGAGTTGTTGAGGCTGCTTACAAGCAAATGCTTACGCTCAACACAAATACTCGTTACTGGAATCAAAACGCAATTGAGTACGCTCGTGCGCTTGCCAACACTTTCCCAGATCCATTAAGTGTTGTGTTCTTTGTTAATAGCGGTAGCGAGGCAAATGACTTAGCGCTTCGCTTGGCACAGGCTCATACCAAGGCCAAGGGCATGATGGTTCTTGAACATGCCTATCACGGACATATCACCAGCATTATTGACATCAGTCCTTACAAGTTCAATGGCCGCGGTGGCGCAGGTCGTCCGGATCATGTGCGCGTTGCCCCTATCCCCGATGCCTACAAAGGAATTCATCGCGGTGAGGGTGCGGGAACAAAATATGCAGCTGAATTTAAGCGCGAACTAGATTCACTAGACCAACCGCTTTG